>NZ_JAFATE010000586.1 GCF_019244115.1 Bradyrhizobium sp. | reverse complement strand
GCGCAGGATTCCGCCACGATCTGCGCCTTGACATCGTCGCTCCAACGACGGCGCAGGGGCCGAGCATGTGACGCGTCAACAACATCCGAAATCATGTTGCGATCCGCTCTCTTCATGACGGAGCACATATCGCAGGGCGGCCCGCCTACAACAAGGTGCGGGAAAACAACCGCTTTCGCTTCACACCCTCAGCGCCGATTACCACCGCGGCGGCTTCCGAGCCGTCCTTTTTCATAACGACGAAGACCTTGCGCCCAACGGCCAGTTGCTCGGCCGGCGCCTTGTCAAAGGCGACGACCGTCGCGCTCGTCGGGATTGTGATAGTCTGTTCACCGCCGGAGTAATTCAGCCTGACCACACGGTCTGTTCCGACCTCTTCGATCTTGGCGATATTGGCGTTGGTCATCATGTTCGGCTTGGATTCAAGATCCCAGGGATAGTGCCCCTCGGCCAGACCCCGCAGCGATTCATCAAACACATGAACTTCGCGCGCGACGCGCTTGCCGTCCTGCTCGACAGACGTAATGCCGACGAACTTGCCGGCCTGGATGGCGCTCATGTTGGCCGTGGTCACATGGAAAAGGCCTGCGTCGTTGGCGAGTTTGATCGATTCCGTTCCGCCCTTGGCGGTCTGGACGCTGATCGTTCCGTCCTTCGCGGCGGTCAGCGTGCCGCGGATATGCGCCTGCGCGAAAGCTGGCGCGGAAAGCAGCACACCAACAAGAACCGTAGCGGCTGCAATCGGTACCCAAAGAGTTCGAGACAAGAGCATCTGATTTCACTCCCTTTAGCGCTCGTCAGACAAGATATGCCCACCCCAACGACTAGAATGCGGGTAATTGTGGCGATCATAGAAGAGCAATAGCTACATCGACTATGCAGGTTCGGCAAAGGGACAGAGCGGAGCGACAGATCGGCACCACCCGTGGCGAGATAGTCGGCCCGGTCTTCCTTCAGAAGCCGACCCTCGGTCCGATCAAGCTGATCGGCCGCGTCGGGCCAAGAGCCGACAACGAAGCGTCAATGCGCGGCCTTCGATCATTCGCGACGTGAACGAGACCAAACCAGAGCCGACGCCGGTCACTGCGAGAGGTCATAGATTCATGCGCAGCACATCATCCGCAGCGCCTAGACGGCGGCCAAGAGAACATCTTGCATTGATTGGCTATTGCCGGTGAAGATGATCCTGGACATGGACGATTGTGAGCAGCGCCAAAACGCCGAGCAGGAAGGTACCCGCGCTTATCTCAACGTGGTTCTTTTCAAGCTGACCATCTGTCATGCTCCTCCTGGTAAGCCTGCTCGTTAACGAGATCGACAATCTCCTCCGCGGCCGGCTCGCTGTGAGCCTCCGCGAGAGGTTTGCCTCCGTTCGTCTTCACAACCGTCTTGTCGGCTTCGACTGGGAAGTCATCGGGACGGATCGCAGGTTTTGTCATGGCGCTCCTCAGCAACGGGGGGTCCTACCAGCGCAAACATCGGTTCAAGCTCTTCGCTGACTTGCCTCAACACACTGGCCGCTAGTTGCGGGTCAGCCGCCCCGCTATCGACGAGACTGGCGTGCCAAGACGTGCCGGTCTCGACGATTTCGACCGACGTGATGGCGATTTCCTTCACAAGCTCGCAGCCTCGATGCGCCCGAACCGCGGCCAGGACCTTGGTGGACAGCTCCTGATGGGTCATCGCACGCTTGCACATCAGCTGCCCTCAACAGCGAGTGGATGATCTACCCAACCGCGAGACGGTCACGGGAGTTTCGTGAACTTTAGATGACATAGAGCCGGGGCTCTGATGCAAGCGGCTACCGGCCGATGAGCTTCTCAAAGCCGACCAAAAGCGAGAAGCCGATTCCAGTCACGGCAAGAAAGGCAACAAAATGCCAGATCCGTTTCATGCTGGAATAACCAGCCAACGGCGAGACGGTTGCCCCGTCAACTGAAGCGACCTCACTCGCTGTTGTCGCGTTTGGGCTTTCATCTCTGACCTGAACATCATGCTCGCAAAGACTACCAAACGAAGTTGCTCGCGGTTGCAGTCACACTCCGCCTGTAGGGCGCGATTGCGACGTTGAAGCTCGCGGCGCTCTGCCTCTCTTCGATTGCGCGCTGGGCTCGAGCGAATAGGGAATCATTCATTCGGCCAGCGTGTCATCGCTGCGAATGCCACGCCATGTCACACGTTAATATCATCGCCCTCAGGGGGCGGCAATGGACTGCGCTCTGGGCAGCGGGCGGTCCATCCGCCGGTCTAGCTCTGCAGAAGCTTGATGGTTGAGACCGGCCATCTTCCCTCATGACCTTTGATCGAAATCCGAAGCCCGTGCAATTCGTCCAGCCAAACGTCCTCCACCGTGCCTGCCTTTCCGTCGGTAAGAACGACGGCTTTGCCGATCAATTCAGATTGCGCCTGACCATACTCTTTCAAAATCTTTGAGGCATGGCGCTTCACCGATGGCATTGCTCGTCCCTGTTCGGCAGACGCACCTGCAGCTCAGCGGTTCCAATGCTCCGCATCGGGAACGATTGAAGGTGATTGCTCCTCCAATCCGTGGAGCCGATCGATTTGCACCTTGAGGCTTGCGGGTGGTCCGGGCTCTGGTTTCAGCGACGTGCGGAGGACCTCGCGAATCTCTCGAAGGATTGCGCGACTGTGTACGTAGTCGATGTCGATGTGGGTGCGCATGGTGAGCCTTCGCTTCGTCAAAAAACGACGCTACAAGCAACCGCCGCTCTCCCCCCGCGACCGATCCGGCGCGGTTGGCGATTTCAATGGAGACCGCCGCTTTTGGCTATCTGCGCGAGCGCTTGTGTTGAGAACAGCGGGCCGCTGACAGCGACCTTTGGCTATCCCGCGACATGCGCCGTGTAAGTACCGGCGAGCGACCGTCTCATGTTGCTAAAAGCCTAGCAGGGGCTTTCGTTCCCTTTGATCTCTCATCGCGATGCGATGTCGCATTCGATGAGGAACCACGAAAGTCGACAAGATCCGCATGTCCGGCTTGGGTCAGACTCGGTCTTGCAGGGCTGTCTTTGCTGTCGGCGTGTCTTCATTCGAAAGCTGACGCTCGGTCTGATCATGCCGATCGGCTGCATCGGGCCAATTCCGGAAGTCGCCGAAGTCATTCCATACATTTGCGATGCTATGCAGTCGAGCACCGTGCCCGCGCGAATTTTCCACCGGGACTGGCGCGTACCATATGGCCCGCCCCCTGACTGGAATCCGATGCCATCCTGAGAAATACCGGCCGCGCACAATAGCTCAGCTTTAAGCAGGCATCCTTGCGAAGTTTTGACAGCCTTCGGGTATTGAAGTCCAGTGCTCCTTGCTGTCACAGTAGACGTGCATTTTAGGATCGAGCCAACTCGTGTCGTCGAGGGTGCCAGCCTTAATAAAAGCTACGCATGGCATGACGGCAACGTCCGAGAAGATTGGCGATCCGCACTCTGGACAAAAATTCCGTTCAACCGGCTGACCACTGTCGCCAGTGTCGTGAAATGTCTTAAGTTGCCCCTGAATTGACATTGCGGATTTCGGGATTCTGACCAGCACCGAGAAAGCGGTTTCCCGTCTGCTTCTGACAGTGCGTGCAATGGCACACCCCGACGAAGGCAGGATCTGCGTTCGCCGAATACCTAACTTGGCCCACAAAGACAGCCGCCGGTCATTTCCACCACTTTATCCTCCTGTAGTTGGCCTCCATTGGAGAGACGAATAGTACCAGTAGGTCGCGCGCCAAATTCTTGAGTCCGCCGTGGCGCTGCCTTTATGCTAATTCGTCGAGCAGGACCTCGGCCTGCTTTAAATCGAGCGTGTCGAACCCTTCGGTGAACCAGCCATATGCTGAGGCCAGAAGATTACGTGCCTCGTCTCGCTTGCCCTGATCGCGCCAAAGCCGCGCCATGCTCATCGACGCCCGGAGCTCCCAGGACTTCGCCTGCTGCGCACGTGCAATCGCCAGCGCACGCTCGAAATGGGCTTCCGCTTTAGCCGCATCCGGCTCCCGCGCCCTGAGCGCGATATCGCCTGCAATTCGATGAACATCGGCCTCGCACCACCTGTCCTTGGTTGTTTCCACCGCCGTCATCGCATCACTAATGCAGCGCCAAGCGTCTTGGCATTGACCAAGCTCTGCATGGGCTCGCGCCAAATGTGGCAAATATAGAGGCGTCCATAATGTCGACCCCGTTGACCGCCATCCGGTTAGCCCAGACTCAGTTCTTTTGACGGCGTCCGTGGCGTTGCCAGTCAGCGCCAACAACAGACCTTGATTCAGGATCCCGAACGCTTTCCAAATCATGGCACGCTTTTCGTTCGCCAGAGCGACAACTTCATCGGCAAGTGCATTGGCTGTCCCGTAGTCCCCACGAAAGGTGTAAGGCAATTGTGCATGGCTTATCGCGTACATCAGCGTAGCGGCATGGCCGATCTCGCGGGCATCCTTTAGCGCACGCTCAATATCCGTGAGCGCTGCGTCGGGATAGCCAAGTAACCACAGCGCAAGAGACCGATAGCACAGGATGGCCACCCCAACATCTTGGCCAAATCGCGTGGCCAACGGGCGATGCTCGGCAGGATCGTAGAGCGCAATTGCCTGATCGTATTGGGCGCGGCCCAGCGCGACTTCTCCAGTGAAGAGCAAGGACTGGCCCATAAGGCGATGCCCGATCATAAGCGGCACAGTAGCCGCCTGCTTCTCCGCGAGCGCCAGGAATTGCGCCGCAAGCTCGCCGACCACATCGCCGTCGAACGCGACGTAATTGGCAACCCAGAATCCGTAGAGAACCGAAAATAACAGCAGCGGGTCTTCGGGAGGTTCTCCGAGCGCTTCGGCTTGTTCGATCAGCAGACGTGCCCGCTCCGCGGCCGCCTTGGTTTCCGGCGACGCATATCCCTTGACGTGGACAAGAGGGGTAATGAGCGCAACCTGAAGCTTAATCTGCTCTCGCCGGCGTGCTGGTGTGGCGGGCAAGGCCGCGATCTGGTCAAGTGCCCGGCCTAGTTGCACTACCGCTTCAACAAGTGCTGAGCGTTCTAGCGACCGTCGTCCCGCCTTACCCCACCATCCCGTGGCCTTCTCTATAAGTCCGGCTTCCGTGCAATGCCGCGCCAACAGTTCGGGTCGGGTCTCGGCTATCTCTGCAAACTGGTTCTCGAGTGTATCAGCGATGCGAGCGTGCAGTGCTCGTCTCGGCTCGCGCAACAATGTGCCGTAGGCCGCGTCTTGCACCAGGGCGTGCTTGAAGAGGTAGCTTGCATGAGGTGGCAGGCCCTGCCTGAATAGCAAACCGGCCACAATGAGACGGTCGAGCGCCGATGCCAGCTCCGTCTCTGGCTTGCGCACCACCGCGGCCAGCAGTGCATGAGCAAACTCACGACCTATCGCCGCCCCGATCTGTGCCACCTCCTTGGCCGGGCCGAGCCGGTCGAGCCGGGCCATCAGAGAGGCATGCAAGCTCGCGGGGACCGCGGGCGCCGGGGAAGGAACCGCGGCCGCAATCTGCATCGCTTCCAGCTCGCCCCCAGCCTCGAGCACTGCCTTGGTCATCTCCTCCACGAACAATGGGATGCCATCGGTGCGCTCGACAATGTCCTGCCTAATGTGCGCCGGCAGTGACCTGTTGCCGATGACGCGGTCGATCATCGTTCCGACCTCGCGATGCCCCAGCCGATTGATCGCAAGCGCTGTTACGTGCGGCTGTCCTACCCAGGGCGCCACGAACTCCGGCCGAAACGTCACGATCATTAGCACGCGAAGAGCCGCGATCCGGTCTAGTATGCGACCGAACGCTTCCAGGCTCGTGGGGTCACCCCAGTGTGCATCCTCGAAGATCATGAGCACGGGGCCGGAGCGCGCCAGGGTCTCCAATTGTAGACCGAGTGCTGTGAGCGTTCTCTGCCGGCGCTGTTCAGCACCTCGCTCCAGAGCGGGGTAGCGTCCGTCGTTGGGAAGTGACAACATGTCGGCTAGAAGCGCCGCGTCCTCCTTGGACGTCGAGGTCTGAGCCAGCAGCGCATCGAGTTTGTTGAGCTTTGTTTGCGATGTGTCGCCATGCGCAAATCCGGCAGCACGTTCGAGCTGCCCGATGATCGGATAAAAAGCGCTGTCCGTGTGTTGTGGCGAGCAAAAATACCGCAACCGCATGTGTGGTTCGCCTGTGAGTGCTTCTATGAGCGCACTGGACAGCCTGGATTTGCCGATGCCGGCCTCACCGGACAGCAGCACCACCTGCCCTTCGCCGGCTTTGGCTCTCGCCCAGCGCCGCAACAGCAGTTCAAGCTCTTCCTCTCGTGCGACCAGCGCAGTTAGGCCACCGGAGTGCATCGCCTCGAAGCGGCTCTCGACAGAACTAGATCGCAGCACTGCTAACGCGCGCACCGGCCCGGCAATCCCCTTCAGCTCCCTCGGCCCGAGGTCCTGCAGCTCGAAGAGATTGCCGAGCAGCCTGCGCGTAGCCTCAGCAATAACGACCGTGTTCGGCTCGGCGATGCCTTGAAGGCGTGCCGCAAGGTTCGGTGTCTCACCTACAATAGCGCGCTCCTGCGCTGCGCCGGACCCGACAAGATCTCCGACGACGACAAGGCCTGTGGCAATTCCAATGCGCACCTGTAGAGGCTCGCGCACCGGGAGTGTGGCAACCGCATCGATTAGCGCCAAGCCGGCCCGCACGGCACGCTCGGCGTCATCCTCATGCGCTGCCGGATAGCCGAAATAAATCAGCACGCCGTCGCCCATAAATTTGGCGACGAAGCCCTCGAAACGGCCCACAGTATCGGAAACGCACGTCTGATAGGCTGAAATGACCTCGCGCAAATCCTCGGGGTCCATGCTCGCGGAGAGCGCCGTGGAACCGACCAGGTCAGAAAACATCACGGTAATGTGGCGGCGCTCGGCGCGGTCCTCCGGGCCTACCGGTGACGACCGAGATGCACGTGCTTCATTCTCAGAGGAAAGTTGAGCGTCCTCATCGGTCCGTAGAGCAGCGATTGCATCAAGGAGCTTGCGGCGGTGGCCGACAATAGAGACGCCGAGGTCCTTCAGGTCCTCCGCCGTTAGGTTCGGAAGGATCGTCTCGTCAATCTCGTTCTCGCGGAATGCCGCCTCATATTGTTCGAGGCCAAGCCTCCGCAGCCAACCTCCGACGTCCATGGCGGCGCCCCTGGTTCGGCTAGCGCGGCATAATCCCCCTAGCGGGACAGCCTGTCTAGGGGACGCCGGAATGACCGGTTCGGGTCAGATTCGGAAAGGCTCGCGATGAGCACAATGGGTCCGCTGTGCCCCGAGCAGCTGACTCAAGAAGAGACTTTGGAGGACGTCTGCGTCGGGCCAAAAGGCGGCTCTCGAAAGAGGCCGTTATCGTCTGCGTCTTTCTTCTTTGGCGAGTGCCGTTAGAAACTCTTCAAGTACTGATCTACCGGCGTACTCTGCTGCTGCTTGGGATTGATATCCACTACGACCTACTATCACCCCCATGGGGCTACTGTGGCGCCTCAGTTCCCATCGCCAAGGGAAGGTACCTTGGCCCGTGTCGAACGCTGCGGTGTAGTAGTCCGGCTTCATTGCCATATGGGCAAGATTGCACAGCAGGGTAAAGGCCGCCAACTGAGGCGGCCTTACGCCGCGTAAACACCCTCCCCCGCCGGGCATGCTGTCCGGCGGGGGCTGCGGGTGGATGGCGTGAGGCTAGGGATAAGTCCTAGGTGTCACCACAAGGACCCGCACGCAGCTATCGAAGCGGGACGGCCGACTTACGGCAAGCTCAAGAATTGTGCACCTTCCCTCAGGGACATCGTGCGCGCTGTTCGGCTCGGGGTCATTCGCGTCGGTTAGGCCGCATGCCGGCCATTTCCGGTCTACCACTGACAGCTGACATGTACGGAGGCGCTCGCCACTACGACGTACCGCTGCAGGCTTACCGGCAACCGTCACGTCTGACGTGAGATCGTACGGGATGCGTATTCCGACACGATGATGGGTCATCGAGCAGCCGGCGGATGTACCCGGCGCTTGATCATCTCGAGGCGGTGCAGAGTTGATACTCTGCGGGTCTGTTGCAGCGCGCCCGTCGCATAGGTTATGGTACCGCAATACAGATGCATCCGATGCGATCGGAAATCGCTGCGTCCTCGTCACCGCGATCGAGGTCCTGCCACGCCAGAGCAACACGCAGCCAGCTCTGCCGCTCGCGTTCACAAGTCGCTGCCTTGGCCCATCGCATGGCTGTTTGTGCCTGCGCTCGATAGTCGTAATTGATGCTCAGGAAGTGCTGTTCCTGCCCTGTAAACTCCGCAAACCGAAATCGGTTTCTCCGTAGAAGCACTAGGCCACCCGCCCGGACCATTGACTCATATCAAGCCCGACGAGTGCCGAACCCCGAGACCGTTGCTGACTACTAGTCTAGGAGTTGGCTTCGAGGGCGCCACGAAATGATCGCCAGCGCGCGGAGAGGACCATGACGACGGACGAGCCTCCGAGCGCAGAAGAACCTGGGCGCATTGTTGAGGAATACATCGCCGACCTGCGCGAGGTTCTGAGGAAGCTGCGCAGGCTGTTCAACTGATTGGCATCGCGCGACCACGCGGGCGCACGATCAATAGTTCCGCGAGCGATCCTCCATCGACATGCTGGCAGGGAGAGCGGTCAGCGTTAACGTTACGCACTTAGCTTAACGAGCGGGATCTGTTGCCAACCCGCCCAAATCAAATATCGAGGGTGGGCCGGACAATTTAGGCCCGGCCATAACGGCGAAGGCGTCAAGCGAACATAGTCCGCTTGGCGCCTTTTTATGGATCGCAAAGCTCAGTTGTTGTTTTATGACCCAAAAAGCAAGTTGGTCGTTTGCCGAACAGCGCCGTCTGATTGAGCTGGCGCGCGCGTCAAAATCCCTGGACGACTTGGCGAAACTGACCGGACGGAAGCCGGTATCGATCAAAAAGGTGGCGCTGCGGCTCGGCATATCGTTGAAGCCAGATGCCAAGAAAGAGTAAGCCTTCGGCTAGCGGCTGGGACCGCACCTTCGATGATCCCATTCCGCTCCCTGATGGGCGCAAGCTGCGCACGCTGCCCGATGCCGGCAACTACATCGCAAAGCTGCCGAAGGCCGAGCATGATGCGGAGGAATGGGAAAAGGCCATCCGTGCATTGATGCTGGTCGCCGAGCACGGCGGCGACTCCATGTTGCCGCGTATCGGCATCATGCGGGGCGCTGCGTCGTCACCGCGAGCCCGAACCGACGGAGCGCAAGAAGCGGGAAGAAACATCGGATCATTCGGTGACGGTCTGACGATCCTTCGCGCACTTCTCACGTCGCTCTTTGCGCGGCACTACATCAGCTCGGCGCCTCTGCGATGACGCGAACAACATAGAGTGGACTAGCGAACTCGTCGGTGACTTCCAATCGCCACTCTATACCGGGCATGAGGTGACCATCTATGCTCTGGATCATCTGCCCAGTGGTCACCGTCGCCTCTTTCCAGGCGGAATGCTTGTCAGGAAGCTCCTCGCCTTCGTCGTCGATCAGGGTTCGGTCGTGATAGATGTTGAAGAAGTATTTTGGCATGACGCATGTCCCCGTAGTTATCGCCCGCGTCGCGGCCAACGTGTATGGAGCGACTCGCGTTTCCGGTAGGAACACGGAGACATTTGTAACGTTAAGTTGAGGCGTCCCCGACAAGCTAAAAACCGGCAGTTTTATCGACGTTGGCGACATTCCGCAGCGAGACGACGATACTTTTGCGTCTCGGTTGCTCTACGCTGTTGTGTCCTTACCTCGGCGGCTGCAATTCCTTCGAGGCGAGCCATCGTCCCGTTTCGGATGCGTCTACTGCGTCTGGGTTGGGGAACGGCTCCTGGGTCTTCAGGCGCGCAAGCGTATCTGGGCAAGCGAGTCTGAGAAATTTGCGACTTCGCGAGATGATGTCCCGATGCTCACCGTCTGCGTCGCTGTTGGTGCGGAAAAACCGGAATGGAGACCACATGAATGCGCTGCCTGGTCCTGCAAGGCGGGAGCGCAATTGGTCTCTCTGCCACCGACGCCTACGGACTGGGCACGGCCGGTGATACGAAGGACTATACGCCTCTCAAGCGAATGCCGTCTTTCACACATGTGGGCTGCCAAATGGGCAGTGGCACTGACCTAATCGCTCCCAGCTCCATTCGGCTCATGTGCGTGACACCGGGCAGAAAGTTCCAGTCCATGGATGGTAGTCTCCTGCCCGGTACATTTTATTAATTGTTTAAAGGGGGGAGCGCATCGGATGTCCAAGACTCCGGTTGATCCACGAACCGTAGAGATGATCCGCACTACAAAAGAGATCATCAGCGAACAGATTGAGATCGTTGCAAAAGCGGTGTGCGAGGGCGGCGAGATTGAGCGCGCGATGCGCGTGCTTGAAGGGCTGGCGAAAAGGCTGGCCTTACTGGAAATGAGGGGTCTTTTGCCCTTGGTCGTGAAGGGGCCTTCGCAGGGATCAGCGCCGCCGTCTTACATGCAATCGCCGTCGAGCGTGCCGACGTTCGACGAGTGAGTGCAAGTAGATCATCGCGCACCACGGAAGCTCGTCACCGCCGCGTATGAAGCGGGTGAAGAAGCACGGGATCATTCGATGACGCGCGCCCTTCTCGCCTTCGCGGTGCGCCGACGGACTGCACGGCTGAGCGCAGCCGCGACTATGTCCAGCATCTCCAGCCAGCCGATGCACGGCCGCCTGCGACATCAGCCGAGGTGGCATCTCAGCTGATCTGTCGTATAGTTCGCATCCATTGCGCGCCATGGTACAGAAGCGAACCAGTTCGGGTGGAGCGCAGGTTGTCGGCCATCTTGGCCGCCGACGTGGCCGGTTACCTTCCGCGCCGCCTCGGGAAAGTTCGTGTCGCAGCAAATGTTAACTCCGAAGCGTATTCAAAGATCTCGAAGACGTGGCTATCGCTTCCAGCGTCGAAAATTTGTTCACTACGGAGGAGATGCACCTTGCGATAGCCGATCAGGGCGCCATGATTCACCACGATGGCGGTGTTGAACAATCGCCCCTCTTTGGCCTCGATCAGCCCCATGACCATCATCGCTCCGGTTTTCGGAAACCGGTTCAGCACGGCCTTGAATGCAGGTAACGTGAGGTCTAGAGCGTTTCGTCGTGCCGGCGTCTCGTCTGTTAGATACCCCTGAAGGAAGCCTTCGGGAAAACACAGCAGCGAGGCACCTTCGGCTTCGGCGCGCGCGGCGACATCTGCTACGCAGTCCAATGCGGCCTCAATGTCTTCCCTGAACGGTCTGGGGCTGAGGCGATCCTCACGGTCTTCATAGCACGGGCAGGTTTCCTGAAACTCACGACCGTCCTTGCGCTTGACGATCGTCAAATTCGACGAGCGCACACCTCCAATCTGCTCTATTTTGGCTCGCTTTGTCGATCTCGTTAAATGACAGCTTCGGGTCACGTGCTGCCTTCCGCGTGACACTGCGGCGGCTGGACCTCGCGGCCGAGATCTATCACATCCGCGAGCCCCAGAAGATTCCGCAGGTGATGAGTCCGGACGAGACGCGTCGTGTGCTGGCCGTCGCCACGAGCCTCAAGGCCCGCGCAGCACTCAGTCTTTGCTATGGGTGCGGCCTGCGTGCCGGCGAAGTGGTCCGGCTGAAGGTCAAGCATATCGACAGCGCCCAGAAGATCATTCGTATCGAGCAATCCAAGGGCCGCAAGGATCGCAATGTCATGCTGTCGCCCGAGACGATTAATCTGTTACGGCAGTGGTGGAAAGCGCGCCGAGGTTTCGATGCACACACCCCCCTTCAAGAACGCTGGCTGTTTCCTGGGCGCAAACCCGGTATGCCGATGACCACCCGCCAGCTCAACCGGCTGTTCCACGAGGCTGCCGGTGGGGCCGGGATCAAGAAGGGCGTGACGCTGCATGCGCTCGCCACTCCTTTGCCACCCATCTGCTCGAGCGTGGTACCGATATTAAAATCATCCAGGCACTTCTGGGGCACGACAAATTGGATACGACGGCGCGCTACACGCGCGTCGCCACCGGCATGATCTCGAGCATCAAGAGCCCGCTCGACCTGCTGTCACAGCCTCGCAGGAAGCCTGGCAAGAAGCCTCCCACGGACGAGAAGGACCAGCCGCCGACATAACAGCCCGCGGTCATGTCTCGCCCGGTGCTGGAGGTCGCGGATATCTTCCGCGACCACGGAGCGGCGTGGCGTCGTGCCAATGTCGGCCACGTCAGCCTCGACCAGATGAAGGTGATGTCGACCATCGAACGCTGCCGAACGGCGGCGCTCAGCGGCCATGTTGCGCGCTGCGAAGATTGCCCGCACACGATCATCGCATACAACAGCTGTCGTAGTCGGCATTGTCCGAAGTGTCAGGGCACGGCCGCCAAGTAATGGCTCGTCGCGCGCGAGGCCGATCTGCTGCCGGTGCCGTACTTTCATGTGGTGTTCACGCTGCCGGCCGCCATCGCGGACATCGCCTATCAGAACAAGGCCGTGATCTACGACACCCTGTTCACGACCTCGGCCGAGACCATGACGACCATCGCGGCCGATCCCAAACATCTCGGCGCCCGCATCGGCATCACCTCGGTGCTCACACCTGGGGCTCGGCGCTGACGCACCATCCCCATGTCCACATGATCGTGCCGGGCGGCGGCATCTCCATTGATGGCACGCAATGGGTACCGTGCAGCCCAGACTTTATCCTGCCCGTGAAGGTTCTCTCTCGCCTGTTCCGGGGATTGTTCCTGGCCAAGCTCGTCGCCGCCCACCGGGCCGGCCGTCTCAAGTTTTTCGGCGTCCACGCCCGCCTCGGTAACATCAGAGCCTTCAAGGCGTATCTGGCGCCGCTACGCAAGATCGATTGGGTGGTCTATGCCAAGCGGCCGTTCGGCGGCCCCAGGGCCGTGCTCGCCTATCTGTCGCGCTATACCCACCGGGCCGCCATCTCTAATCGCCGCTTGATCGCGGCGACCACACCGGCGTCACCTTCCGGTGGAAGGACTACCGGATCGAGGGGCCTGGGCGCTATCAGACCATGACGCTGTCGACCAACGAGTTCATCCGACGCTTCCTGATGCACGTGCTGCCCGGGGGCTTCCACCGCATCCGGCACTACGGACTGCTGGCCAGTGGCAGCCGCGCCGCCAACATCGCGCGGGCCCGCGAGCTGCTTGCCGTGCCGGTCCGCTGCGAATAGCAAGATATCTCAGAGGGCCCCAGCGGCCGACCAACCCCGCTGCTGCCACGACCGTGCCCCTGCTGCGGCGGACGCATGTTCATCATCGAGACCTTCGCACGCGGCAGCAAGCCAAAGCACCGACCAACGCCGCCGTCGGCCGCGATCAGGATCGACACCTCATGATGCTGTCATCACCGATCCAGCACCGCTCCAAAGCGCACTACTTTGGCCGGCTCTCGCCCGGCAGCACACCCGCTTGCGCCGATCAGCAAACTGGCCCGTGACCGTAGCGCAAATCCCGTCGAGCAACGTGCGATCAGCTCGTTCGCGCCAGCACGCACGCCCAAGATTCCAGCTAAAGCGATCCGATCGCCAGCGTCGGCTCAACTTCCCCCACACTCACGTCGACGCCGAATCCCCATAGCCCCGCTGCACTATCGGTGCCTCACACCCCGCGATTTCGTGCCTTGGCGCTTTTCGGACGCCGGCTGTCCCCGCGCGGGGATGGTCTCAGCATGTCGGCATCCGAAAACCTGCACAATAGCGGAAATCGTCGCTCAATTCGATCACTTCTCGGCCCCTCCGAGCAACGGCGCAGAAGTCGCCAAATCCGATTTTCTTCGCAGCTGTGGCGTCAAAAAAACTGCACAACTCCGGACTAAGCATCTTGGCAAAGCGTGCGCGATGTCCGCGGCATGACATTGCACTTTCGTGTAGTGGCCCGATGAAACCGAGTGTGATCTCCCGGCGGTCGAGGTGGGCGATCCTAGGAATGGTCGCATCAATCGCGTTTGCGCTGGTTGGTGTTCGCTCCCTTCGGGAGCCGTTTCTGAGAGCCGCAGGATGGGCGCTCGTCGCAAGCGAACCCGTCGCGCCCGCCGACGTTATCGTCCTGTCGCTTGATTCGGGTGGCGCCGGGGCGCTCGAAGCGGCGGACCTCGTGCAAAGTGGCATCTCGAAGCGCGTTGCGGTTTTTGTGGACCCTCCGAGTTTAGAGGACCGTGAGTTCGCTCGTCGGGGGCTCCTTTACGAGGATGAGGGCCAAATTCGCCAATTGAGGTCGCTTGGCGTGCCAGATGTCGCGCGAATCCCCACAATTGAAGGAGGATCAACCGAAGGTGAAGGTCAGGCGCTTCCGCCCTGGTGCGACGAACATCAGCTGCAATCCATTGTGTTCGTGGCCGACAAGGATCACTCGCGACGAGTGCGGCGAGTGCTCGACCGAACCATGAAGGGCCATTCGACGCGCGTCATGGTTCAGCCCGCGCACTACTCAAACTTTGACCCCGACCGATGGTGGGAAACACGCCGCGGAGTGGCGGCAGAACTCGTCGGGCTGCAGAAACTTTTGCTCGACGTCGCGCTGCACCCGATGTCATTTTGATTACCGAGCCTTTTTCGGGGATGCCTTGAATCCTGCTTGACACTAGACGCCAGTGATCGAGCAGTTCCCTTGAATCGACCTCCCGGCGTCGCGGCAGCTCACGTCCAGTTCCAAGTTGTGCGCAGCCGTCATCTTGGGGAACTCACATGGTTACGTCGCTCCAGCCGGCTTCGCTACCAGCAACATCTGATTCCTGGCCGAAGTCGCTTAAGGGTCAAAATGCGAAGGCTCGCAACGAGCACATGTGGTCCGGTCTTGCTCAGAGATCCGGCCTCACAGACATGCTGAATCGGCAACAAGATCGCGCTGCCGTTGCGTTTTTCGGCGGTCGGCTCGTCATCGATTGGCAGGACGAATAGCGGGTTAATCACCAATCGGCGCGCAGCTCAGGCGGAGCGTCCGTTATGCCGAGTCGCTCCGCGTCGCGGCCTAACAAAAACATGATCCCGAGCAGCACATCCTCATCGAACTCGGCTTTGCGGATGACCTCGACTATCGCCTGATACCCCTCCCGAGTCATCGCCGGCATACGCGCAATTTTTCGCTCGAGCCTGAGGGCCTTCTCGGCAGTGCCGCCAATAGCTGGATCTTCATCGTCGAGGCGCCCGCCTCACGCCACACGTCTCTCCACTCTTCGATCGCTGTGAGAAGCGCGGCGTCAGGACTGTCGGTCATTGCCCCTCCGGGTGTTGCGGCTGAGAAACTGTACCGGCCGGCTACAGTTTCGGGCAACGGGTCGATTGACCAGCTGGCAAAACTGTCGGTCTTCCCGACAGTTCTTGCAAAATGCTGCGTACGTGCAGGAGATTGAATGCCCCAAGCAAAACCCCGCCCCACACCGATCGCGCTGCTTTTGGGGTGCGGAGATCACGATCGCGGACATGGACGAGCACATCTACGCCGTGACAGGCCGTTATCATGGCGACTGGGGGACTATCCGCAGGTCGCGCCGAGATGTTCTGGCTCGCTGACGGAGATTGGCTCTCAGTTTTTCCCCTGGAGGCGGCGGTCACGGCGGCGCTGGTGGTCGTGGCTCCAAAAGTTTGCCTCCTCCTCCTCGTATGTATCCCATTGCTCGTCCGTGAACATGGCGTGCAAATCCACCTCTAGCTGGTCCTTGGCGTCTTCTAGCGCAGCCGTTACGCGCAAGAAGGCGCCCACGCTCCCTGAGTTCGCTGCGAGTTGTTTGTGGATCAATTCCTGAAGCTCGTCCTCGAAGGTCACGACGCCTCCGACTACAATGCAACAATCAACACCTATTGCGTCGTTGGAGACAGGGACGCGGTTCTCTATAACTCGTTAACAAATTGTTTCATGTGCTCTGGACCGTCAGCAGGTCGCCCCGCCCGTCAGCCGGCCCAGCACATCTAAGCCGCGCGCATGGAGCCCTAAGTCGCATGAAGTTCGTCGGCAATCATCCCTTCGCCGATCCCGAGACCGCTGCGCGGAAGCTGATGGAGATCGCCAATGCTGTCGAGCTGCAGGACGGCCGCATTCACATCGAAAAGTTCAATTGGCCGTTCCTGTCCGAGCTCAACCACAGCCGGGCCGAGTACGGCGCCGGCCTCAGGCTCGCCATTGAGCGTGGCTGGCTGTGATGGCTGCACGAGAGCGGGACCTATGCGAAACTCACCGATGCCGGGGCTGCGCTGTCTGTCTGAAATAGTTTCAGCTAATATCACCATCAAGAAGCCGGCATCGAAGACCACCCGTCTGATTTAACTTGGCTATTTAATTCGGGTGATGTGTAGAGGCACGGATGCCTCAGTGGCGCACGTGTGTTACTTTCAAGGTGCTTCGAAAAGCAAAATAGAAAGGAGGTTTTATGAGTCGCTTCGTGCTTAAGGTCGCACAGTTGGACCTGGACATCGCCGACCCCAGACTGGCTGGGACCGGCGCTGCCATCGTGATCGTCGTCCTGTGCTTCGTAAAGCTTGCCACCGCTTACGTGTTCTAGGATACGCCCAGAACCATCAAGGTGTCACGCCGCGGGCTGCAACCCTTCGCGTGACGCCACCCTTGACATACCGGATTTCGCGCTCCAAGCGGCAATTTTACGCATGCCGCGATGTGAGTTCAGAGATCTGTGAGTTCGCGAGAGGTCGCGCACCATTAGCGGCGCGCGACCAGAACGCGCTGACCGCTCAGAGAAAGAGGACAAAGATACCAAATGAAGTTCGTTCCCGATCGCTCGTATGCTGACCCGGAAGTTGCCGCACGCAAGCTGCTGGAGCTCCCAACGCCTTCGAGCCAGTGCAGGACGGCCGCATCCACATCGAGAAGATCAACTGGCCGTTCCTGTCCGAGCTCAAGGGCACCCTGGCCGAATACCGCGCCGGCCTCAAGCTCGCGATCGAGCGCGGCTGGCTGTGGATGCACGAGAGCGGGACGTATGTGAGGTTCACTCAGGCTGGGCAGATCCTCGATATCGGCTTCCGACCATGGCTTGCCGCCGTTGAGATCGGGCTTGAAATTGCGTGGAGGCAATGGCGCTCTGTTGCGCATCGCGTCCTTCGATCCTTTCGTGTAGACCATGGGTTTGCGCTCACCGGCGACGACGGGGCCGGGGCGCCGCCGCTTGGCCGTTATCTTTCGCTTCGACTTGGCCTTCATACGCCCGAACGCTTGACCAAACGCTCGGTTCGCTTCGCAGGCAGTCGGTCGGCCAAATCAGGCATGTATCGCTCCACGAGTTGCCGCGTGGCGTCATCGATCCATTCGATGTTCTCAAATGCAGCAATCTGATCGTGCAGCTCACGCAAGTCTTCCGCACTCATGGGCTTGCCGTCCGGAAGCAGCGGCGTTTGCTTGGTTTGATGCGATCCATGCGGTCTCCTGATTGAGCCTACGCTCCGGCAGGTGCATCACATCCCCGACCAGGGCGGACCTCGAGACCGCTGAAGCCCTCTCTCGTCAGGCCCTCCTCATTGCCGCGTCGATAGCGGCTGACAGATGCGAGATCTGAAAAGGCTTCTGCAAGTGCCTTCGGCCGGCAAGGCCAGTCGGCAGACCGTGTTCCCCGTAGGCGCTGGCAAGAATGATCGGAAGTCCTCGCTGGTCAACGACATCGGCTATTGGCTCAGCGGTGTACTTGCCTAGGTTGATGTCCAAAATCGCGAGGTCAAAATCGATAGTTCGGGCGAGGCGAAGCCCCTCCTCGACTGTCCCGGTCTCGGCCGCGATCCCATGCCCGAGCTCTTGGACCATGTCGGCCACTAACATGCGGATCAAGACTTCGTCTTCGACCAGGAAAATCGAACTCATGCTACGCGCCCAACTACTGCCGCCCTGCTCCCTTGTAAGCGTGGAAACGTACAAAGGTTCCGCCTCGCCTCTCCCGCCCAGCACGAGCTTTGCAGCTCTGGGAGGAGAACAAGAATCTGCTTTTTATGCTTATACTTATGCGCCGGGCGAAGCCCTGAAACTCTCCCGATGTGCGGACGTTAGGTGTCCACGGGCAAAGGCGCCTTCCCACCCCATCAGTGTGGTCGCAACGGCTTGCCCGTCGGGCATTTCCACCATGAAAACGATCGCACGGCTATGGGGAAAATAAACCTCATTAAGCTCGTCGCCCGACCGCACCAAGACGTCGTCGGGTTCGAACGAACTTTGTGGAAGTGGGGCGTGAGCAGGCCGAGATCCGCCGGCGGCAACGCCGCCAATGTCAGTTGACCTAACGGAACGCGCGAGGACGGCACACGCCTCTTTCGCGTAGCCGAGCCGCTCGGCGATGGCTCACATAGTATCTTCCGATCCACCTAGTGCGATGCGCCCATCATCCCAACGCCAGAAAGCGAGATCGGGCCGCAAGCTTCAGGACGCATGGTGTGGTGGCATTCGCACGCAACCGCGGTGGGCCACGATCGATCGATCTCGCCCCGTCGGTCAGATCTGATCGCGCCCGACGCGCGCAAATTGCGCATCAGGAGCGTCACCGTCGGTCGTCGCCCAACCGAGTATTTTGCGCCAGCGCTTCCTGGGTGAGCAGTAGGACGTCGTGGCCGATGCGGTCGCGAAGATGCAGCCGCCAGCGTGCCAACCGGGCTTCGACCGGATGCAGCGCATTGCAGGCTGCGCCGAGTTGGAACTGTGTCAGCACCGCACTGACACGAGCCTGGAGCGCATGCCGGATCGCGGGACTGCTGTTGAAGGCGGCGCAAAATCGGAAGGCGGCGATCCGCGAGCCCACCGCGCCCAATCGTAGCCGGGGCAACCGTCTGCCCGTTCGCCATCTCGATCATCAGAGAGATGGCGCCGTCATGAGGAAAGAACACATAGCCGACCTCGTCACCTGCTCGCACCAGAACCGCGTCCTGATCGAAGCTCGCTCCCAATCTGATCCAAGTCCGCGGGCGGCAGTGCTGCCAGAAGGCGGTTACGAGTTCCACCGGTACACGTCACGGCCGATAACCCACGGTGAGGCATCCGCCGCGTTCTCGGCGCATAGGTAACATCGTGCGGCAGGTCACAAGAGTCCAGTTTCCGCTTTGGCCGCAGTGCTTCGCGTCTCAAGAATGCGGATCGCGCCGCCGTGAGAGCTCGGAGGCTGAGAGCACGTTGTTGCCGGGCAAGATTTGCATTTGAATGGGGCACGCATCTACCCCGATTTGCTTTGCAGCTCGTCTTGCCAAGGTCGAAAGACAGCATGGCCAATATGGGAACGAGCAGCAGCGGGACCGCTTGGTGCCAACCGACCCAGGCAACTAGGGGAGCGCTACGGCATGTACCCCCGTCAAACCGGTCTGATTTTCCCGATGGAGTTCTCGGGGAAGTGGCAGTTTGCTCTATCCTGACGACGGGTGAAGGAATTGAGATGGCCTTTTAAGTCCAAAGATTTGCCCTGCCCCAATCGACCGGAAAACCCAAGAGGGTCCTAGTTGCGGGAGCCCGCAACAAACGCCCCCTTAGATTGCCGGCCTTCCTAAAGAGCCTTTCCTCCGCCGCCGGCCGATTGAACGAAATTCGGACTGAAGGCAAAAGACGGTTCCGGATTCCGTCGTCGGCGATGGCCGCGAGCTCCGTCCTCCGGTGGAGAAATCGCCTGACCAGCAGCGCGCCCGACGAGTCTGGCTCGCCCCTAGGAGGGAGACGAGCCCCAGCCCTATCAGTAGCGTGCCGAGCCAGGATACTGTCCACTCCCGCCCTTCATCGCCCGCCTCAGTGATGGGAATGGCTGCCCGGGCCGGCGAAGGCACGGAGGTGGCAACCGCGTCGCTGCTGGCGGGCGGCGCGGCCGCCAGGAGCGCCTCCACGTCGACCTGGCGCGGCGCGGGATGGTTTGACGTGAGCTGGTCGATAGCGGGCTTAGCGATAGCGGGCGCCGGGGGCACGAGTGCCGCCGCCCCTGTAGTGGGGTCGGGAGCGACATCGACGACTTTGATCTCGGGCGCGGGCGGCGTCGGCTGGGGCGTTTCCGCCTGCGCCGAACGCAGCAGCAGCTCACGGGCATCCACGACTGCCTTCCGCTTGCGAAGAGCGGTCTCATTCTCTCTGGGAGCGGCGACATGCTTCTTCGCGGCGTGATGACTAACCGGCTTCTTCACCGTCGCAATCTCCTCGGCGGCCTGGAACCAGCATCTGCGGTGGCCATCGAAACGATAGACCCAGTGCTGCCCGTCGGCCGTCGACTTGCCGGGTTGCGGCAAGCACTCCTCTTCAGCGGGAGCGGACGCAGTGGCTTCCGCGGGAGCGGAACTGAATAAGGCATCGAAGGGATACGAACATGCAGGTGACATCGAGAGACCTGCGAAGAGAAAGGCGGCCAAGCAAAATCGCAAATGACCGGACATGAAAACCTCCGGTGTTGCGCCCCACCCGCGAACACCTTTGGCCGCGACCTGGGTCGCAATGCGACTTAAGTCTGGCAACGCGATGGATTCATTCGGGCCTGGAACCGAGATCTTGACCCGAACTCAGAGCCATGAGGCAGATCGACATTCGGCTGTTTCCTGCTGCGTCAGCAGCCTCAGAGCGTCGCCCGCGCCGCCTAAGCGCAATCAGTCATCCACTCAAGACGACCTAACCAGGGCCACCACCGCATGCGTACTCAGAAACTCCCGTTCAGGCTGCACGTCCGCTTTGCGCCAGTGCACAAAGTCGCTGCGCTCCAGCCCGCTGCGCGGCGGCAAGAGCCGAGAGATCGGTAGTTCGTTGAGAGGATCCCAATAGCCGTTGGAGAGCCCCGTCCTGAGAATCGAGGTGTCGTCAACCTCACCCAGGACCGCGGCCTTGAGGTTCGCCCCGCCACAACCGCAGCGGCGGCGTGAGCGTTCGCTGCTGCCGACGCTGGACCGATGATCAGGACGGCGCCGATCAGCGCCGTGCCGAGTTTGCTGGTGGTCCCGTACGCGCTCCGCATTCTCATGACACATCTTGCCTTCTGCTCGAGGTCCCCGCCCCGATAGACATGCGCAACTCACTCTGGACCGCGCCTCTATCGCTCGATCTTCGTGATCGTTTCTCGTTCTGATCATTGCGATACGTAACGTTATAATATGCAGCAATTTGGGCTCATGTGCTGAAGTCGTGTCTCATCCGCAAATCTCTCTGAGGGTTCAGGAGCTCTCGGCTCAGCGGAAACCGTTCCGCCGCGCGAAGACCTCAACGGCGGGCGTTCGCTGATGGCTGATCATGAGCCCGACCAGGCGGCCGCTGTTCTGACGATGGCATCCGCGCTTTGATCGGTTCGATGCATCGGGAATGCTTGGGCGGGACGTGTCCGATTGGGTCGAAACATCCGCTCGACCCTTGCGGCGCGACGACCATACCCCATTTCAGCCCGCGGCCGTCATGCTCCGATGACGGCGCCGATCGCGCCGAGCCGTGGCGGCATCGCCGGGTCCGGCAGCTCCGGCTCTGCCGGGACCTCTGCGTTCCCCTCCTCAAGGCGCGGACAAAGTCTGCAAACCAGCGCTGAATGGACTGGGAGCGCAGTCTTTGCATCATCGCCTGAAAACGTAACCGCCGCTCGGCGAGCGGCATTGACATGGCCGAAGCAATCGCGCGTGCCATGCCGTCGACGTCGTTCGGGTCGACGAGCAGCGCAGCATCGAGTTCGCGCACGGCGTTTTCACACTGCCAGGGTCGAGAGCAGCCCTTAAGGCGAGCGCGGCGCTCCGTCCGGTGTATCCCTCACTCCAGTCCTCCCAACTAAGCCCCGCCGAAGCAACTCCCGATATCGATCTCCGTCATCCATTTCGCCCGCGCGAGGTGACTGTCATACGCCCGCCGTCCCCGATCAGGCTTCCCCCTCGGCGTCAACATGCAGCACGATCCGCGAGACCTCGCCATGAAAGTGTCCGCGCCAGCGCGCTGAAGGCCGGCGCGGCCTGCTTCCTTGCCAAGCCATTTGCCATGCCGAAGCTGATTGCATGCGTTGATGCTGTCCTAGCGTCCAGGGCCGATGGGCACGCTGATCGTTCAGTGCACTGCCTACCAGAAGGACCCGTTGCCGGGATTGCTCGAAGACTGTTGCAACCGCGCAACCACTCTTTCTGCTTACAGTTGTATGCTGTCATCAGACTGAGGGTCTTGATAGTGTTCGACGTATATTTAAACAGTAGGCGCGATTTGCTGGTCGTGCGTAAGGGATTGCCGTTCCCTCTTGGCCGCCCATCATATAAGTGGCGCAAAAGCAAGAAGAGGGTAGTGATGGTCAGCGAGGAGATTAAGCAGGCCGTTCAGAGGCAAGGCTACTACTTGCGCAAACGGAAGGCTTTGAAGAAAAGCTAGTCTGGCAACTTTTGGCAGCGAGCCTCCTTACAATGACCTGGCGCTACCTCATGCTGATATTCATCCTCGGCGAAGCCCTCGTCGGCATTGTGCTCCTGTGGTATAGGCAGCGCACCGGCCGGCGGGCAGCCATCGATAGAGCGTAGCCATCTCGTGACGCTGCGCACCACTATGATTTCGGCGAGCAATCCGCCATCACGTGGTGGCCGGGAGAAAGGTGATGCCTCAGACAGAACTCGTCGAAGAGATCGCCACATGGGGGGCGGCCGGTTTTGCCCTGATTGCTGCCCTTCTCTGCCTCTTTGCATCCAAGGTGAGTGGCGAAACCGATCCAGCGGCAATACCCGGAGATTGATCTAGAGCGTCCCAATGACAATATTTCGGTCGATGACGAGAAGGGTCCGCAGATCGTCACGGCGCAAGGAGCGAAAGCTATCGACGTTCTTGAAACTGCTCGCGCTCAATCTCGATGGAACAGCTATGCAGCGGCAGCCGCGTCTCTATCGGCGATCTTGCAAGCGTCAGCGCTCTTGTTGACCAAGCTCAAGTAGGTACATCAACCAAGCCGCGATCATCGCGCTATTCCGCGTGATCAACAGGTACGTCGGCAACCTACCGCCTATGCCGGGCGTGTTTCCTGACTATCCCGCGCCTGCGATCCGCAACACCGACACGGGCACCGAGATGGTGACGATGCGCTGGGGCATGCCGCCCCCGCCGAGCATTTGATCGGTTTCAGGCGTACAAGGGCGAATTGAGGGCGAGCACCGATCCCTCCATATCCTTATGGTTGTTCCGCCTCAAAATAAACGCAATCTAACGTTGCGCTAGTAAGACAGTTTTTTGCTTTTTAGCGGCCAGGTTTTTAGGCAAAACTATGGTCAAGCGTTCTTTGATTAGGGCATCTCTCTACATCGCGTTGTTCGTCACGGCGCTGCTGATTGGCTGGTTTTCGGTGTCTATGGAAGACGAATGCCAGGCCCATACCAATCCCAGCGTCTGTGGGAAGAACCCGTTCGATCAGAGGGCTTCCGCTGTAGAGCCGTCCTAGCCCTCGCCCGTCGGAGCTAATCGTCACGAACGCGATCGTCGCGCCGATCCATCCGAAGGCGATGCCGGTGATCCTGCCACGGACCAAGAGCGAGATGTCTGGATGCGCGCCCCCTGGGATGAGGCGAAGGCGCTGCAGCGGCCCTTACCCGATGATGTGATCAGGATCGTAATGCGTGGTGACAAGGAAGATCAGGCAGCGGCATAGCGATCAGCCCGTATGACGCGTAGACGGCCCCAGCCGTTTGGGCCGACTAAGGCCGCCCAATTGGAGCGAGGTCAGCGGCTCTGGGGATAAGGCCAAGACCCTAGTTATACTATTCGAGCGCCGGACGCTGTCCTTAACCCATGGGTTTCTGCGGCGGCTTTGCTATCAAGATTACCAGCCAGCCATCCGGCGTAATGGGATAAGGTTGACGTTGGGACACCTCAAGGACACGCTGATCAGGTTCAGCGCAGCACCGATGCACGTAAGCTAAGTTTGCTTCTATGTTTTTCATTAATCGATTTGATCGAGGAGTTCAGTATGCGTACCTCGCCTTCATTGGTGCCCCGTGCGGGCGATCAAGATACGTACCTCGTTTTAGACGATTTTGGGGGCGGCATCGGACCAGCTTGGCGCGAGACCGATGAAGAACGCGCCGATCGCGAGACGCTGATCCGTGATTTCTTCGCAGGCGAATATAGCAACCCGGTTCGCATCGTCGCCTTCAATACTGCTGAAGGCTGGTCCCGTGACGTGACGGTCGACATCGCG
Organism: Bradyrhizobium sp.; assembly: GCF_019244115.1. Classification (GTDB taxonomy): domain Bacteria; phylum Pseudomonadota; class Alphaproteobacteria; order Rhizobiales; family Xanthobacteraceae; genus Bradyrhizobium. The sequence continues at coordinate 3,265 of NZ_JAFATE010000586.1, read as the reverse complement.
GATGAGCTGCGACGACGGTGCGTTGAGTGCGAAGAGATACCGGAGATGGTTCTGCAGTTCGTGGAAGCTGCCAATCGTCATCACTAGAGCGCCGACTGAGGCGGGCCTTTTATTTGTCCCTGCTAAGCTCTCTGACGGCCAACTCCGAAAATTGCAATCGCGTCGGTCGCGCCGCACCTATGAACATCGATAATCTTGCGGGCTACAGCTTCGCACAATGGATCAGCGCGATCCACCACGTTCAGGCGTTGCAGTGTTCGTCGATATGCCAGTTCGAGCAGCTGCTGCTCTTGCACGTCCAATTTGCTGTCCTCGAGCAAGCGTTGGATGGTCATCTTGGTCCCCCCACCCATTTGTCCCTAGCTAACACGGTTCTCCTTCTTCAGTAGAAGAAGCATGCACCTGAACACGATCGCAAGCAAAACAAAACGTGGCGAAAATGGCCGCGGAAAGTCCCGACAATTCAGATGCCGACCGCAAAAAGAGGCGGTCGCAACGAGCGATCGCCTTTCAACGCAGGCAGGAAATCGAGATCACGCCGCAAGGCGCTGCTCGGCCTCTTCCGGCTTGGCCTCGATGATCCGCCGCAGCTCTTGTGCCCACGCTTCTATGATCTTCCGCTTTTGCGGCAGGCGGTGGCTATGGATGTAGCCGAGCGTCACAACTGGTGCTCGCGGGCCTGCCGTCCGCGCCCCGGGCACGCGCTCGCCCTCGAACGTGTGTCCGAGCGCGATTGAGATATGTCCATGAACCCGCGCTCGACCAACAGCGTTGCCGCCGTGTGTCTGAAATCCTGCGGCTTGAACACCTGATCGTTCTCAAAGTTCCCTTCCGCATTGCGTTCGAACACCATCAATTCCCACAGGCTCGTTCGGCCGCGGTCGTTGCCACGGAGCGCGGCATTGCATCGCTTTCCGACGCACCGGCTTGTCGGCGTGGATCGGGCTCTTGAAAACAAAACTGCTGGCCGTCGTCGGTCAGTGCCGCCTTGATGATCTCAACGGCCAGCGTCGAGAGCGCCATCACAACCGGCGTGCCGATTTTGACGCGCTTGGCCGGGATGAGCATGCGCGGGTTCTCACCGTCGAGATCGACGATCTCATTGACGTGCAGCGCCGCACCTCATCGGTACGCCGCCCGGTGGCGAGCGCAAACTTGAAGAGCAGCCGGACATGGAGCGACAGGCCGCCGAGTTCAGTACCATCGAGCAGAAGCCAGAACGCTTTGATTTCGTCGGGGGTCATCGGGCGCTCGCGGCCCGGCTCTTTTTCGAGCGGCTCAAGGGTCTCACACGGATTAGTCGTCACTTGGATCGAAGCGATTGTGGCCCACGTCGCTTCCGCCCCGGGGTGGCGCTAACGAAGCGCTCCGCACACTCAAAAGGAGCCGGACTTGAGCGTTGCTCTTACCAAGGAAGACAGTGCCGAAACTGCGTCGGAGACCCTCCTGCCCGACCGTCCACTTTCATCTCATCCGAACCACCTTTCGGAAGCGGGATTGAAGGCTCTGGAATTTCAACTCGACCAGGCCCGCGAGGCGTATGAGATTGCGCAGAAGATTGAGGACATCAACGAACGACGGCGGCAATCAGCAATCCCCTTGGGGGATATGCCCGCACCAAGATTCCAGAACGTGTTTCTCCTCGACGCGCTCCCGGTCCGATATCGCGTCGTTGAACGGGGCCAGGATTGGTTTCATTTTGAGCCGCGGTAGACATCATCAGGCACACGCCGCCTTCTGACTTTCTGAGACATTTGGACTCTTGCTCGAATCCATCATGGGTCAGTGTCAGCTAACAACGCGCCAAGAACAGCGCTGGCCAATCAAATTTGGGCCGCTTTGCGCCAAGAAATGCCGCTCCGGCGAGGTCGCGTTTCGATGTCCGGATTTGAAGTGTTTCGGATGCCGGCCGCATCACAGCGCCGCTTGCGCTGGGGCCGGCGTCTGCAGCCCTCAACGGTAGAAACCGCGAGGATTGAGCGACCCCTGCAATCGTTCTTCCGGCCGTGGCCACGATGAAACATTTCCGAACGCACGCGCCGTTGTCGATCACGTTTCGGTGTCGGCCGCTGGAGCCACCTTCTGTCTGCTTTTGTTCAGAGATTGTTCAGAGCAATTTGGCTCTATTGCCGGCGGCGCGGCACCGTTCCGGATCAAGGTAGGCCTCCGGATCGGTGTGGAATCAAATGACGATCATTTGAGCAGACAGATGGACAAGCTGGAAAGATCGATCCAGGTCCGGCTTTGCGGGTGGATGACCGCGCTGGCCATGTTTGCAGCGTCCAGTGTCGACGCCGCTGAGTTGAAAACCACCGATTTCACGCTAATCGACCGGCTGACCTGGGGAGTAACGCCCTCCAGCGCAGAGCATCTCAAGGCGGTCGGCGTGGACCGTTGGATTGAAGAACAGCTCCATCCGCAGGCCACCCTTGCGCTGCCGCCGCTGGTGCAGTCGCAGATCGAGGGGATGCCTGACGTCCACAAGTTTCCGTTTGATATCGCCGTTTCCTTCGACCAGCAGGCCAAGTCGGCAAACCAGGTTGCCGATCCTGATCAAAAGAGAGCGGCGCAGCAGGTCTTTCAGCAGGCCATGAATGACCGTGCCCGCCAGGCCGCCGCACGCACCATCCTTCGGGCGCTATATGGGCCCGATCAATTGCGGGAGCGGATGGTCTGGTTCTGGTTCAATCATTTCAATGTTCACCAGTACAAAGGCAACATCCGCATTCTGGTCGGCGATTACGAGGATCGTGCGATCAGATCCTACGCCATGGGTCGCTTCCGCGATCTTTTATCGGCGACGCTCCACCATCCGGCGATGCTGCGTTATCTCGACAATGCCGACAACGCGGTCGGCCATATCAACGAAAATTACGCGCGCGAGATCATGGAATTGCACACCATGGGTGTCGGTTCGGGATACACACAAGCCGACGTGGAACAACTGGCCCGCATTCTGACCGGCGTCGGGATCGACCTGCAGCAGGAAGATCCCAAGCTGAAACCGGAGCTACAAAACCAACTCGTCCGCGAAGGTGCATTCGAGTTCAATCCGGCGCGGCATGATTTTGGTGACAAGTTGTTTCTTGGTCATGCAATCAAGGGACGCGGGTTCGCGGAGGTCGATGAAGCGCTCGACATCCTGTGCCGGCAACCTGCAACCGCCACGCACCTCTCGCAAAAACTGGCGACCTACTTCGTCAGCGATACGCCGCCCGCCGCTCTGGTCCAACGTATGGCCCAGACCTTTCAGAGGACCGATGGC
>NZ_JAFATE010000429.1 GCF_019244115.1 Bradyrhizobium sp. | reverse complement strand
ATGCTGGCGGGCGATACGCGGCCCTCCCGGACCTGCTTCGGGCTGGAGGAGCTTCTTGCCGGGCAAATAACCCTCGACGGGGGGGACAGCGGGCGGGACGAAATTGGGTCCGACGCACCCCGACAGGACCAAGGCAAGTCCTCCCGCTAGCACGCCGCAGGCGGCACGTCGCGGTCGATGGGCGGTGCCTCGCATCAGATCGATCCACTCAAGCGCTTTGGTCGGTGAGACCCGTTGCCTGATCCTAGGTCGGTTCAGCATGGGGCGCATCCTCGCCATCTGAGGTTTCCTCAGTTTCCCGCGCAAGGAAGATCCGCCGTAGCGCCGGTGCAACAACGAGCAGCAGCAGCGGTCCAATGAACATGCCGCCAACCACTACAGTCGCCAGCGGTCGCTGCACCTGGCTGCCGATGCCATGCGAGATTGCCGCCGGAAGCAGGCCGACGCCCGCCGACAGCGCGGTCATCAGCATCGGCCGCATGCGCTGTTCGGCGCCGCGAAACACCGCTTCCGCAATATCCATGCCTTGAGCCCGCAACTCCCGGAAGTAAGTGATGTTGAGAATGCCATCCATCACCGCAACACCGAACAGCGAGATGAATCCGATCGCGGCGGAGACGCTGAAGGCAAGGCCCGCGAGGTAGAGCGCGATCAGGCCGCCGCCGATCGCAAAGGGAATGCCGGCTAGCGCCAGCAGGCTGTCGCGCACGGTGTTGAACAGCCCATACAGGAGAACCAAGATCAGCAGCAGCGTGATCGGAATGACGATAATCAGGCGCTGCTTTGCGTTTTGCAGGTCCTCGAATTCGCCGGCCCAGAGGATCTGATAGCCGTTCGGCAGCTTGACGGCGTTGGCGACACGTTCCTGCGCTTCCGTGACCGTCGAGCCGAGGTCACGGCCGCGCACGCTGAACTTGATCGGAATGTAACGCTGGCTGCGCTCGCGATAGATGAAGGAGGCCCCCGTATCGAGCGTAATGTCTGCAAGCTCGCTCAACGGGACATAGGCGTTGGTTCCGGATGGGGTCTGATACGCGACCTTGACGTTACGAATGGAATCGATACTGCTGCGATATTCCGGGTCCAGCCTCACGGCGAGGCTGAATTGCCGATCGCCTTCGAGCACCGTCGTCGCGTTGGTTCCTCCCATGGCGGCTTGAACCACAGTATTGACGTCGCCGGCGTTGAGGCCATATCGCGCCGTCTTCTCACGATCGACCTTGATGTTGAGGTTCGGCTGTCCCAGCGAGTGGAAGACGCCAAGGTCCTCGACACCCCGCACCTTGGCCATCTCGTCCCTCACTTGGGTTGCCAGTTGCTCAAGCACCTGAAGATTCGGTCCGACGATCTTGACCGAATTGGCGCCCTTCACGCCGGACAGCGCTTCCTCAACATTGTCCTGGATATATTGGGAGAAGTTGAAGCCGATGCCCGGCAATTCCTCGCTGAACTCCTTCTGCAATTGCTCGGTAAGCTCTTCCTTGGTTAGATTGGGAGGCCAGTCCTCGAACGGCTTCAGCGGCGCGAAAAGTTCGACATTGGAGAATGGCGAGGCATCGCTGCCGTTGTCAGGACGGCCATGCTGTGAGACCACGGTGATCACCTCGGGATGACGCAGCAGGATTTCCCGCATCTTGCGGGTAGCCTCCGTGCCGGCCTCAAGCGAAATCGTGGGCGGCAGCGACGCCCGGATCCAGAAATTGCCCTCTTCGAGTGCAGGCAAAAACTCGCTACCGAGCTGAGAGGCGGCCAGAAAGCTCACCCCCAGAAACGTGACCCCAATCAGCACCGCGAGCCTCAGGTGACGCAGCGCGAAGCCAAGCACCGGAGTGTAAGTGGCGCGCAAGCCCCGCACAACGAAGGTCTCGACCTCCTGGATGTCACTGGGAAGCAGGAGCGAGGCCAGGACCGGTGTGACCGTGAACGTCGCCAGTAGCGCCCCGAAGAGGGCATAACCATAAGTGCGCGCCATCGGACCGAAGATCTGTCCCTCGACGCCTTGCATCGTAAACAGCGGGACGAAGGCAGTGACGGTGATGGCGGCCGTAAAGAAGACGGCCCGATCGACCTGCAATGCGCTCGCAAAGATGATGCGCAGCCGCTCCGTCCACCGATGCCCCACCGGCTGGGGCCCCGTCGGCGACGTTGGATCCGTTCCCCAGTAGCCGCCGGAGAGCTGATCGAGCAACGCCCGCCTGTGCTCCGCGGGCGATTGGAAGTTGCGATAAATATTCTCCATCATGATGACGGCCGAGTCGACGATGATGCCGAAGTCGACGGCGCCGAGCGACAACAGATTGGCATCTTCGCCCTGCAGAACCAAAATGATGATGGCAAAGAACAGCGCGAACGGGATGTTGGCGCTAACGATGATCGCGCTGCGGAGGTCGCCCAGGAAAATCCACTGAATCAGAAAAACCAGCACGCAGCCGAAAATCAGGTTGTGCAACACGGTATGCGTAGTCACGCCCACCAGTGTGCTTCGGTCGTAGAAGGGAACGATCTTCACGCCCGGCGGCAGACTGCCATCCGAGTTGAGCTTCTTGATCTCATCCTGCACCTTCGGGATAATGTCGTTGGTGTGCTCGGTCCGCCTCATCACGACGATT
>NZ_JAFATE010000413.1 GCF_019244115.1 Bradyrhizobium sp. | reverse complement strand
AGAATGTCGAGCTTGGCCTCGGCGCGCTCGATGCCGATGAGCCATGCCAGCGTTGCGGCTAGGATGACGGCATGGCGACGCATCACGAGCTCCACTGATTTGGCCTCGCGGCGATAGAGCAGATGAATCGCGATTCTTTTGCGGCTGAAATGAGATCGGGAAATCCTGCGCATTCGGTCGCGCCATCAGCGAGAGCGCAAACCGCTTGCACGACCGGCGGTTAGCGACACAAACCAACAATTAACCCTGTTGCACAACGCGCATCGCATCTCTCATGCGATGCCTTTGCGCGCTTTACCGCGCAGAAGCTGCTCATTCGCTGAGCAGAGCGCGCGCCACGATTGTGCTGAATCGATCGGCCGCAACTTTTGCCTGCAGCGCCAGCGACGCCGCTTGCCTCAACAGTGTCGAAATATCGGCAAGGGATCTCAGTGCGCCGTGAACGTGAAGGGCGCGCCCGCCAAACCGCAATATCCCTTGCGTGCCTCCGCCGATAATGGCGGCGGATCCTTGCTCTCCCAGCGCCACATCATGCAGCCCGCGCCCTGGCAGCGAAAGAAATGCCCGCGCATCTGGTGATGCAGGCGCGGGAAGAACATGCGGTAGATGATGTTGCGGACGCGGGCCTTGGGGCCCGGATTGGAGCGATTGAACGCAAACGGTCGCGACTCCCAGCGCAGCCGGACCATCGGGCACCATTTCTTCATCACCGCGTCCTGTTCGGTCACGAGCATCGGATAGTCTCCATTCACATGACGGCGTTCATCGACGCTGGCGCCGGCTCGCCGTCAAAGCCAGCGAACGCTCTTTCGATGTGGTTCATATTGTGTCTTCTCACATCCGAGCCTTGTCATATCCGATCAACGTATCGCAGAGCGTGCAGCTTCAGCCTTGAAACGCTCCAACTAACGCCCTCAAAAATTCGCGAATCGGGCTTAAAGGCCTCGCGCAATGGGCTGCGGCGGACGTTCTGTATCCTCTCCAGCAGTACAATCCTAAACGCACACGCATTGCGCGTGCATCTCGGACGTGGCTTCGAAGCTTGCGACGAGATCTCATACGTTGCCGTGTGTGATCACATCAGCAAGGTTCTGGCGGTTTCATTGCAGCGCGAGGAGATTGCGCAGTGAACTTCGGATTTGTGCTCTCGCTGCTCACGATCATCCTTGCAGTCCTCAGCGTCTTCATCGAGATCCCGCTCGTAAGCAATTACGCCTTCTGGTTCGCAGTCGGCGCCTATGTCGTGCTCGCGGGGACGAAGGGTTAGCGCGCGTCCCAGATCAGGAGCGAAGCCGCATTCCGGAGCAATTCGCTGCTGCTACTCGTCGCCCGCGTCCCAGACCGGCGCCGGCGGCCGCGGCGGCTCCTCCTCGTATCCGTATCGTTCGGCGGTCGGTTCATATCGGGAGGAGCCGTAAGGCGCCTGCCAGCCATAGCGCGGCGCGCGCCAACTCCTCACGCCGCCATAGCCCCATGGAAACGGCCTCGACCAGGATCGATAGCCGCCGTACGGATAGTAGCCGTAGTGACGGCGATAATGACGAGCGGGCCAGCCATAGTGACGCTCGACATATTCGCGCTCGACGTAGCGACGCTCATACACGAGGCCCGGCCGCGAACCGGAATAGCAGCGCCGCCAGCAGCCGCATGTCGAGCAGCGGTAGCGATAGGGCGAGTACGGACGATAGCCGTAATAGGAATCCTCATAGTAGCCGGCTTGCGCAGGCGCCGTAGCCGCGAACGCACCGAACAATGCGAAGATGCCTGCGACGATCAGCGCCAACCGGCAACATCGCGGCGCACGGACACGAGCATGATCGCTGACCGAGACTTCCAACATGCAACCTCCAACGAGCGAGGAATGAGGCCGCGATGGTGGCAAACAATCCGACTAAACTGCGACCGGTTGCATATGCAACCGAGTCCGCGGCAGCGCGCGGACGCTCATCCGGCGACACCGCCGTGTCCCGGTATGGCCGCGACCGCGCAGCGGCAGCCCCGGCAAGTGACAGCAAACAAGAAGATTTCGGCGCTGGTTCCGCCATGGCGGCGCACTGCCGATGATCGGCGTTAACCATGTTCACCGGAAGTTTTCCACAGCGGGCTCGTGGCCTCCGCTGACATGACGGCGGGATCATTGCGCGCCGCAGGTCGCGTCGGTGAGGAGATTCACAACTCCAAACTGCACGTCGAAGTAACGACAGAGCAAGGCGGCGCCAATCAGAAGTTGCAGCGATATGTCGGGCGGCTGCATCGAGGTGGCTCGCACCGACGCAAGGTCACGCAGCGGATTCATTGTGTGCAGGCGACTGCGCGCCACCATGCTGACGGTCGGTCACCACGATCTAGCCCGAATCACGAACGATTCTCGCGGCCACCCGCATTTTTGCGCGCAATTGCCTGCTCGGATGAGTTTTGCATGGCCGACGACGCCTTTGCTCTTTCGCCGATCTCCGCCCGTGCCGCTCGGCCCGGTGAGGCCGATTACCAGGCGATCCGCGAGGCCTTTATGGAGACGGCGCGCGGCCGCTGGTTTCTTGGCGAATACGCCAAGCGAAACCGCAATGCCGACACCCGTCTCGTGCTTGATCAGGTGGCGCGCATCGAACGAATGCTCGACACCATGCCGCAACAGCCCTCCGACGGGCGGCTCGCCGAAATCCTCGCCAGCATCAGGAGCGTTGTCGATCAGGCCGCCGAAGTCGCCGGTTCGGCGGCGATCGGTCTCGAAATCGATGAGCGCCTGACGCCGATCCGCCAGGGAGCCAGGATTTTGAAGGAGATTTCCTGGCGATGGCGGGAAATCGGCACCGACGCCCGCATCTGCGATTTGATCGACGCCCAGCTCGATGCCATTCAGGAAAGCTGCAGGCAGCTTGCGAAAGTCGACACGCGCACCGCCCTGGCGGCTGCGTTCGAGCTGATGAGAACGAGGATCGACGCGCTCGCCGAGGAGAACGGGCTGGCTCCGCTCAAGCCGAGCGCCGACGCTGCGGCTGACCTCCATGGTTTGGCGGCAGCGGCGCCAACGAGGAACGACGAAACGCTTGCCAGCCTCGCCACCCTTGCCGGCACGATGACGCCGGCAGACGCGGTTGTGTCCATCCAGGAAGTCGATGCAGTCGCGGTGGCCGACGAAGCCGTTCAAACCGCGGACGTCTGGCGCAATGGCGAGCAGGCCCTGTTCGGCGTTCCGGCAAGCAGCGACCCCGCGGCGGTCATTCGCCGCATGAGCCTGACGGACAAGATGACGTTTTTCGGCTAGCGCACCGCGCGGTTTCATTACATCGAACAAAATATTGTAGGGTGGGCAAAGGCGCGTTTGCGCCGTGCCCACCAACCGGCAGCGACGTCCGGATGGTGGGCTTCGCGCTCTGCCATCGTTCTGGTGAGCGACAGCGGTGATCCGCTCAGCCCACCCTGCCGGAGTTTCGATGACCAAGGACGAATTTCTCGCACTCGTGCTGCGCAACCCGATCAACGAGGTGCTCGCGCGCGAGCTCGAGACGCTCGCACCGCCTGCCTGGATCGTCTCGGGCTGCCTGGTGCAGAGCGTGTGGAACGCGCTGACCGGGCGCGCCATTGACTACGGCATTGCCGACTATGACGTGTTCTACTTCGATGGCGACACGTCGTGGGCCGCCGAGGACGCCGTGATCCGCACCGTCGAAGCACGCATCGGCGGCCTCGGCGTCAAGGTCGAAGTGCGCAACCAGGCGCGCGTCCATCTCTGGTATCCCGCAAAACACGGCATGCCCTACCCGCCGCTGGCGCGCGCAACGGAAGGGATCGATCGATTCCTGACTGCCAACACCATGGTCGGAATACGCCGCGCGGGCGAGGCGTATGAGGTCTACGCACCGCACGGCTTTGACGATGTCGCGCGGCTGATCGTGCGGCCCAACCCGGGCCCCAATTTTTCCGCCGCGAACTACGCGGCGAAGGCGGCGCGCTGGAAGGCGCTCTGGCCGGAGCTCACGGTGTTGTCTGCATGAATCGAACCCGAGCCGTCATTGCGAGGCGCGAAGCGCCGAAGCAATCCAGACTGCCGCGGCAAAGATCTGGATTGCTTCGGCGCAATTGCGCCTCGCAATGACGGAGTTGCTACCGCACGACGCCGGAGGTGAATCCGGCCTTGCGCCGGGGCGGCTTGATTTCCTTCTTCAGGAAGCAGTGCGGGTCCTTGCCGACATAGCCGGCGCGCGCAAAGGTCCAGGCCCGACACTTGTTCTCCGCGGTGCAGGCGGCCTTGCAGATCTCTTCGTCCTCGGTGGCCTTCAGCTCAAAACTGCGATAATCGCCGCCGGCTCGGTCGATCGAGGTCTCGACCGCGCGGGTTCGCGGCTCGACCACGCCCGCGCCGCGCACGCCGGACACGCAGCAATTGTCGGGAACGCGCGCCGGCACCGTGCCCTTCAGCCAGCACACCGCGCCGATATCCGAATAGGTCGGATAATTGAAGCTCCAGGCGCGGCAGCGCTTGTCGCGCTCGCACATCAGCGCGCAATCGGCGGGATCGCCGGACTCGACCGGGGCGCTCATGTAGTCGCCGCCCGGGCGGTCGAAATTGCTCTGGGCCGCCACGCGGCCGATGCTCGCCACCGCCCCAAGACACACCACCATGAACAGGACCGCGGCAGCCGGACCGCGTCTGCCTGCAAACGATCGCAGCCGGACGGGAGGTCTTGCTCGGAAGCGGGCGGGCGATGGGATCACTTGCTCTTTCAATCGTTTAGAGCGCGACCTGTGGCAAAACCGGCTTCCACCCTCGCGGTGTTCCGAGGGCATGTCTTGCTGATCGCGCGGTCGTTGGAGGCACTTTTTGGCTGCGCAGCGGGATATTTGATCGTCAGGAACCTGTACCGCTGATGAACGAGCCGGGGCGCGATTGTTTCAGGATATGTCTGCCGACGGTCCCGTTAAAGTAGACGGACGCATTAAAACGCGTATTCGTCATAGGCAGGTTCGACCGAACCGCGCCAGGGCCCGGCGAACTTGTCCAGCATCTCCTCTGCGGGACTGCGTCCGCTCTCGATGATGCGGTCGAGCGGCTCGAGGTACCGGCTCTCGTCCCGCCCGAAATGGTCGAGGCGGCCGCGGCGCCTGAGGCCCGCATGGGCGAGCGCGAGACACTCCTTGGCGATCTCGAAGACATAGCGGTTGCCGACCTTGGCCTTGAAGCCGAGGCGCGGCACGTCATCGCGCACCGCCTGGCGTTCGGCCGCGGTCCAGGTCTTGACAAGGTCCCAGGCCGCATCGAGACTCGCGTTGTCATAAAGCAGGCCGACCCAGAACGCCGGCAGCGCCGGCAGCCGGCCCCATGGCACGCCGTCGGCGCCACGCATTTCCAGATACCGCTTCAGCCGCACTTCGGGAAAGATCGTCGACAGATGATTGGCCCAGTCCGACAGAGTGGGCCGCTGGCCGGGCAGCGAATTGTTGCGGCCGTCGAAAAAGGCCCTGAATGAGGAGCCCGCGACGTCGATATACTCATCCCCGCGCTTGATGAAATACATCGGCACGTCGAGCGCGTAATCGACCCAGCGCTCAAAGCCCATGCCGTCCTCGAACGCCCACGGGATCATGCCGGCCCGCGCATTGTCGGTGTCGCGCCAGATTTCGGAGCGGAAGGACAGAAAGCCGTTGGGCTTGCCTTCGGTGAAGGGTGAGTTGGCGAACAGCGCCGTCGCGATCGGCTGCAGCGCGACGGAGACGCGAAGTTTCTTGACCATGTCGGCTTCGGAACGGAAGTCGAGATTGGTCTGCACCGTACAGGTCCGATACATCATGTCGACGCCGTAGCGGCCCACCTTCGGCATGTAATTGCTCATGATCCGGTAGCGGCCCTTGGGCATCACTGGAATCTCTTCCCGCGACCAGGTGGGAGTCATGCCGAGGCCGAGGAAGCCGATGCCGAGCGGCGAGGCAATTTCGCGCACCTGGGCGAGATGCGCCATCAGTTCGGATTGCGTCTGGTGCACGGTCTCGACCGGCGCACCTGAGAGCTCGAACTGCCCGCCCGGCTCCAGCGAAATGGCGCCGCCGCCGGTCACGTCATAGAGGCCGATGATGTTGCCATGCTCCATGATCGGCTCCCAGCCGAGCAGGAGCTGCATTCCCTCCAAAAGCGCGCCAATCCCCTTGGCACCCTCGTAAGGCACCGGGTGATGGCCGGACAGCGTAAACGGCGTCTTCTCGTGCTCGGTGCCGATCCGGAAGGCAGATGGCGGCTTGACGCCTGCTTCGAGCCACGCGACGAGTTCATCGCGCGATTGCAGCGGCGTCATATCGATCTGGTCACGCGCCATGCGAGTTCCGCTTGAAGGGGCGCGGCTGCGCGCCGTGGATGAAAGGTCCGCGAACCGATCGGCACGCGGCGAGATTTGACAGAAAAGACATCATCGTGCGGACGGGCCTTCGCTTGCCGCCGGCGACAAGGCCTCGCCGCAGGAGCAGCCCAGCCGGTCGAGCAGGCTCGAGAGCCTGGCGGCATCGGCATCGGACAATTTTGAGCCGACATATTTCTCGATCGCAGCCGAATAGGCGCCCCACATCCGCTTCTGCAGTTCGCGGCCGGCTTCGGTGATCTCGACGAACTGGCCGCGCTTGTCGATCTTGCACTCGCGCCGGCTGGCCAGCCCCTCATCGACCAGCCGGTCGATCAGGCGCGAGGTCGAATATTGCGGGATCAGCATCTGCCGCTCCAGCTCGACCGGGCGCAATTCGCCCGATGGCGCACGCGACAATTCCAGCAGCGCGTCGTACCAGGCGAGCGGCGGAAACCCGGCCTTCTTCAGGTCCTGCTCGACGCAGTCCAGCACCCGGCTCTGAACCCGCATCAGGCGGATCCAGGCGGCGGTCGCCTCGGTCGATGGTTTGCGCTTCATGTGGTCCGGTTCTTAGATTAGCAGGGCTATATCTACCCTACTGAATGCACCTGCATCAATCTTGACTATTCCATGCAACTGCATTTAATCAGTTTACTGCCAATTTCCAACGGTACAATGGAAGGAGATTCCCATGAAGCTCTACTATGCGCCCGGCGCGTGCTCGCTCTCCCCCCATATCGCGCTTCATGAAGCTGGTCTCGCGCACGAACTGGTCAAGGTCGACCTGCGCGCCAAGAAGACCGAGTCCGGCGCCGATTTCACCGAGATCAACCCGAAGGGCCAGGTGCCGGCGCTCGAGCTCGACAATGGCGAGCTTCTGACCGAAGGCCCCGTCATTCTGCAGATGATCGCCGACACGGCCACCGACAAACATCTGGCCCCGCCTGCGGGTTCCAGCGAACGCTATCGCCTGCAGGAATGGCTGAATTTCATCACCACCGAGCTGCACAAGAATTTCAGCCCGCTGTTCCAGCCGGTCATTCCCGATGACGTGAAGACATTCTTCAAGGACCGGTTGATGGGCAAGTTCAAATATATCGACGGCAAGCTCGCAGGGCACGATTACCTGATGGGCAAGGCTTTCACGGTTGCCGACGGCTATCTGTTCGTGATGCTGTCATGGGCGGACCGCATGAACTTCGACCTCTCGGGGCTGCCGAACCTCGTCGCCTACAAAGCCCGCATCGCCGCGCGGCCCAATGTGCAGGCGGCGCTGAAGATGGAAGG
>NZ_JAFATE010000371.1 GCF_019244115.1 Bradyrhizobium sp. | reverse complement strand
CGGCTATGGCGGGGCGCCGATGCCGATTGCGACCATCGAAAAGCTCGCTGCGACAAGTCCGGGCTTAAAACTGATCAATGCTTATGGCGCGACCGAAACCACCTCGCCCTCGACCATGATGCCGGGCGAATTGACCGCTGATCACATCGACAGTGTCGGCCTGCCATGTCCGGGGACGCGCATCCTCGTCATGGATGCCGAGGGCAGGGAGCTGCCACGCGGTGAGATCGGCGAGATTTTTATCGGCGGGGCGCAGGTCATCAAGGGCTATTGGAACAACCCGAAAGCCACGGCCGAGAGTTTTACAGGCGGCTTCTGGCATTCCGGCGATCTCGGCGCGATCGATGCGCAAAATTTCGTTCGCGTGTTCGATCGCCAGAAGGACATGATCAACCGCGGCGGCCTGAAAATCTATTCGGCCGAGGTCGAATCGGTGCTGGCAAGTCATCCTGCCGTGGTCGAGAGCGCGATCGTTGCAAAACCTTGTCCGGTGTTGGGCGAACGCGTGCATGCCGTCATCGTCGTTCGGGAAGAGATCACCGCTGAGGCGCTGCGCGCCTTTTGCGCCGCGCGTCTGTCCGACTACAAGGTCCCGGAAACGATCCTCCTGACAACGGACCCGCTGCCGCGCAATGCCAACGGCAAGATCATGAAACGGCAGCTTCGCGAGGCACTTAGCCGCTGAAGGCCGAATTGCAACGGTTCCCGCCAAGACCTTGATCCGGTTCGCTTTGCCTTGCCTCCGCCATAGCGATAGGGTATCGCCGCCACAATGTTGGGGCGTGATGCCAAGGGCGGCCTCGAGGTGTTCGGCTGCCACCGTGCTGGGAAAGGCTTAAGTGTCTGAATTATTTGACGAAGTCGACGAGGAAGTCCGTCGCGAACAGCTCAAGAAGCTGTGGGACAAATATTCAGTCTTCATCGTCGCGCTGGCGATCCTGATCGTCGCCGCCGTGGGTGGTTGGCGCGGCTACCAGTATCTCGAAGCCAAAAAGGCCGCGGAAGCCGGTGACGCGTTCGACAAGGCCGTCGAACTCGCCGACCAGGGCAAGCACGACGATGCCGAGACGGCCTTCGCCGCGCTCGCGGCCAAGGCGCCCTCGGGCTACCGGACACTGGCCCGCTTCCGTGCTGCCGGCGAGGCCGCCCCGCGCGACCCGCAAGCCGCGGCCAAGATGTTCGACGACATCGCAGCCGATCGCAGTGTCGGCGCCGATTTCCGGGATCTGGCCAGGATCCGGGCTGCGGGGCTTCTGGTCGACAGCGCCAGCTATCAGGACATGGTGCAGCATCTAGAGGCGATGACCACTGCCGGCTCGACCTACCGCCATGCGGCGCGCGAGCTTCTGGCGTTGTCGGCATGGCGGGCCAATGATGCGGCCGCGACCCGGCAGTGGCTCGATCAGATCGCGCTCGACGGCGAGACGCCGCCAAGCGTGCGCGCGCGCGCCGAAGCGCTGCAGGCATTGCTGCCGCCAGTTGCCAAGAGCTGACGGCAGCTGACGGTTTTTGGAACGAAGGGGATCGATCATGCGCCGTCCGCACCGTCTGATTGCAGCCGCGGTCCTCGTCGCGTTCTCGGGCGTGCTGGGAGGCTGTTCCTCGGGCTTCGGCAGCGGCTTCGATCCCTCCGATCTGCTCGACTTCCTGGATACCAAAAAGAAGCTGCCGGGCGACCGCAAGCCCGTGTTCCCGGATGGCGTTCCGGGCCTCGAACAGGGTGTGCCGAAGGAGCTGTACAAGGGCGCCCAGCAGCAGGAGCAGCCAAATCCCGACATGGCCGCACAGCAGACCGCAGCCGTGCCGCCCCCGCCGCCTGAGGATGCAAAGCCTGCCAAGCAGGCGAGATCGAAGGGCAAGGGCAAGCAGCCTGCGAGCGCCGCAGCGGCGCCCGCCGAGCAGCCCGCCGCCACCGCAAATGGCGAAGCCGTACCTGAGGAAGACACGACTGCAGCGGCGCCTCCGCCGCCGCCAAAAGCGAAGCGGGTCGCCTCGCGCAAGCGCGTGACGACGCCGGACCAGCCGGCCGATCAGTCGCAGGCGCAGTCCGCCCAGCAGCAGCAGGCGCCCTCGGCCTTCCCCGCACCGCTGCCGAGCAATACGTTCACGCGCTAGTTTTAGCAGGCCGCGAGCCTTTTCCTCCGGTTGACAAGCGCATCACAAGATGCGCTTGGGATCACCCATGTCATTCACGATTGCCATCATCGGCAGGCCCAATGTCGGGAAATCGACCCTGTTCAACCGCCTGGTCGGGCAGAAGCTCGCGCTGGTCGACGATCAGCCGGGTGTCACCCGCGACCGCCGGGAAGGCGAGGCGCGGCTCGGCGATCTCGCCTTCACCATTATCGATACCGCGGGGCTCGACGAGGGCGCCAAGGGGTCGCTGACCGCGCGCATGCAGGAGCAGACGGAGACCGCGATCAAGTCCGCCGATGCGCTGATGTTCGTGATCGACGCCCGCGCCGGGCTGACGCCGACCGACCGCGCCTTTGCCGATTTCGCTCGCCGCGCCGGCAAGCCTGTGCTGCTGCTCGCCAACAAGAGCGAGGGCAGGCATGGCGATGCCGGCGCGATGGAGGCCTACGCGCTCGGCCTCGGCGAGCCGATCCAGATCTCGGCCGAACATGGCGAGGGGCTCGGCGAACTCTATGACGCGCTGCGCGCGCTGATGCCGGAGCCGCCGGAGGAGGACGCTTCCGAGGACGAGGACGAAGGCGGCGAGGAGGATACGCAGCGGCCGATCCGGGTCGCGATTGTCGGCCGCCCCAATGCCGGCAAATCCACGCTGATCAACTACCTGCTCGGCGAGGAGCGGCTGTTGACGAGCCCCGAGGCCGGCACCACGCGCGATGCGATCGCGGTCGAGATCGGCTGGAACGGGCGTGGCTTCCGCGTGTTCGATACCGCGGGCCTCAGGCGACGGTCGCGGATCGAGGAGAAGCTCGAAAAGCTTTCGGTCGCCGATGCCTTGCGCGCCGTTCGCTTTGCCGAGGTGGTCGTGCTGATGATCGATGCGCAGCACCGCTTCGAGGAGCAGGATCTTCGCATCGCCGACCTGATCGAGCGCGAGGGTCGGGCGCTCGTCATCGCCGTCAACAAATGGGACCTGATGGACGGCAAGGGCGGCCAGATCGCGGCCCTGCGCGCCGACGCCGATCATTGGCTGCCGCAGATCGCAGGCGTGCCCGTGGTGGCGGTGTCGGGGCTGATGGGCGAGGGCATCGACCGCCTGATGGAGGCGATCGAAAAGGCCTATGCGGTGTGGAACAAGCGCGTAGCCACGGCGGCCCTCAACCGCTGGTTCGAGCAGGCGACCAGCGCGAGCCCGCCGCCCGCGGTCTCCGGCCGCAGGCTGAAGCTGAACTACATCACCCAGACCAAGGCGCGGCCGCCGAGCTTCGTGCTGTTCTGCTCGCGCGCCGATGCGGTGCCGGACTCCTACCTGCGCTATCTCGTCAACTCGATGCGCGAGGCCTTCGGTCTGCCCGGCACTCCGGTGCGGATCACGCTGCGCGAGAAGCAGAACCCGTTTGCGCACAAGCGCAAGCGGCCATCGTAAGCGATCGACTGCTGCTCGCGTCGGTTGAAACTTCCGACGATGCAAGTCAAAAATCCGCCGATCTCGCGCGCCGGTGTGTGAATTTGCGGGTGAACGCACGCATGTCGTCGCTTTTGTCCAAGTCGATCGTGCGCGAGATAACTATACGGGCCGCGTTTGGCGGTTCTCTGGTTTGTCCCTTGAACCAAGCACCCCGGCGCATGACTTAGAGCATAGTCATGCGTTGTTTTTGGCGCAGTTCCAGTTCGTTCAATTCGTATGGTTTTGATCTCATGCCTCGCTTCTTTTTCGATCTTTATACGACCGCTATGTCGTCCTCGATCCCGGCGGGATGTTGCTCGCGCGCAGGGCCGGCGCGAAGCTCGCCGCCAGGGAAATGGTGCATCAGCTGGCGAAGGTTCGTCCCGAACTGCGCAATGGCCGCAGCTGGATCCGCGTCAGGGACATCAGGCGAAACGAAGTCCATCGCCTGGTGATCGGCCTTGATGTGCAGCCGGACACGCCGGCCGGGCGAACGGGCGCCATGCTGATCACGGCCGAATAGCCGCTTTGCCGGGGGCGATCGGTCAGGGCGCTCCGAGCTCGCATCTCGCTTGCATCGGAGCGAATGATCTCTTCGATCAACGACAGCTGGGGAAACTCGAATGGGATATGTCGCGCTCGCGCTCGCGATCACGGGTTTCGCGCTTGGCGTTCGATTCCGGATGAAGGTGCTGCTGCCCATCCTTCTCTTGCTGCTGTTCGCTTCGATCGTCTTCTCGGTCGCGCGCCGATTGTCGGTCGTCGATGCGGTCCTGGTGGTGTTTCTCGTGCAGGCGACCGTGCAATGGGGCTATTTCCTCGGCCTGGTCGCGCGCGGGATTTTCGCAGTTGTTCAGCGCCAGCCGCGCGCGAACGGAAGCAAGGTCTTGCAGGGCCGCGATGGAACGGACGGCGATGCGGTCCGTCGAGGCCGCGCAGTTGAAGGGAGTTGACTGACCGGGTTCAAGGACTCCGGGCGAGGGTGGATTGCGAGGCGCGGAAGTCGTGTATGAGCCTGTGCCCCGCAGATCCTAGGGGCGATCATGCTGCGATCGTGACGGACGATGATGTGACCGGCGCGGTGAAGACGCTCGCTCAGTCGCGCTGATCGAGTTCAATCCGCATCGCTTCCGCGAGCGAGAAAAACTGCGCGCGGACCTCCGCAGCAAAGGGGTTGTCGCGCTCGATGGCGAGAAAGACGCTCGCCGCGTCGTGCCTGACCATGTCGGTCGCCCGCATGAGATAATCGAAGCTCGCGGTGGTCAGGCGCGTGGGCAGCGGCTCCATGCGCACCAAGACCTTGGCGACGAGATGCGTGAGGCCTTGCACGATGGCGGCCTGCCGGTCGTGCTCTTCCGCCGAAACGACATGCACATCGAGCTTCAGGACGTGCCGCAGGAATGCCGCGATGCGCGGCGCCGAGCGGCCGCGCACCGGGCACAGCGCGATCTTGCGGCCCTTGATGCCGCCCTTCGCACTCTGCGGTCCGAACAGGGGATGTGTTCCGACGATCTCGACATCCGGCGGCAACTCGGCCTTCATCACCTCGATCGGGCGGACTTTGACCGAGCCGACATCGACCACGATCGAGCCGGGACGCAGATGCGGCCGCAGCGTTGCGATCGCCGATGGCAGTTCGGCCACGGGTACGGCGAGGATCACGAGATCGCAAGCGCCGACCTCGGCGATCGAGCCGAGCCGCACCTGGCCATGGCGAGGTTCGCCCGCGTTCACCAGGGGATCAAAGGCGATGAGCGGAAAGTAGCGATAGAGATGCTCCGCAATCAGCCGGCCGAAAGCGCCGAAGCCGACGAGGCCGATCGACGTGACATGTGTGGATGTGATGGCTGGTATCGCGGACATCGCAAAGCTCCGTTTCAGCTGCGATGCCGGATGTCTTGCTGTCTCAACCGCCGGAACGCAGCGGTTGTGCAAGAATGATGCGCCCGCCGTTATGTCGACGGCGGGTAATACGAGGCCGAAAGCTGATGGGCGGCGGGACGCATGCGGGTCTTCTAGTGGCTTGTGGGTACCGCTGTCAATTGCGGCAGCGCAGCAGACGCAGATCGGTAGGGTGGGCAAAGCGAAGCGTGCCCACCGTGACAGTCGCAACGCGTAAATATGGTGGGCACGGCGCAAGTGCGCCTTTGCCCACCCTACACGCCGCTACGCGGTCACTTCTTCACCAGCGGGCACTCGCTGGCTTCCAGCGGTTTTGCCGCATCGTCCGGCGAGATGGTGGCGATCAGCTTGTAATAGTCCCACGGATATTTCGATTCTTCCGGCTTCTTAACCTCGAACAGATAGGCCGGTATGATGCGGCGTCCGTCGGCGCGCAGCGGGCCCTTGCCGAACAGCGGATCGTCGGTCGGGATTTCCTTCATCTTGGCCACGACCTTGGCGCCATCATGCGGATTGCCGCCGAGCGCTTCCAGCGCCTTCAGATAATGCAGCACCGCCGCATAATTTCCGGCGACCGTCATCGATGGCATCGCGTTCTTCGGCGACACCTTCTGGAAACGCTTCGACCATTCGCGGGTCTGGTCGTTGAGGTCCCAGTAGAAGGACTCCGTGAAGGTCAGGCCCTGCGCGGTCTTTAGCCCCAGCGCATGCACGTCGGTGATGAAGAGCAGGAGGGCCGCGAGCTTCTGGCCGCCCTGGACGATGCCGAATTCGGCGGCCTGCTTGATCGAATTGGTGGTGTCGCCGCCGGCATTGGCGAGTCCGATCACCTTGGCCTTCGAGGACTGCGCCTGCAGCAGGAACGAGGAGAAATCCGACGTGTTGAGCGGATGCTTCACGCCGCCCAAAACCTTGCCGCCATTGGCGGTGACTACGTTCGACGTGTCCCGCTCCAGCGCATGGCCGAAGGCGTAGTCCGCGGTTAGGAAGAACCAGGTGTCGCCGCCGGCCTTGGTCAGCGCCTTGCCAGTGCCGTTGGCGAGCATGTAGGTGTCATAGGTATAGGAGATCGTGTTCGGCGTGCAGGCCTTGCCGGTGAGGTCGGCGGTCGCAGCGCCCGAATTGAGCAGGACCGCGTTCTTTTCCTTGACGAGATTGCTCACCGCCAGCGCCACACCGGAGTTCGGCGTGTCCGCGATGACGTCGACCTTCTCGCTGTCGATCCACTGCCGGGCGATGTTGACGCCGACATCCGGCTTGTTCTGGTGGTCACCGCTCAAAACCTCGATCGTCCAGCCTTTCGCTTTCAGTCCGGAATCCTCGACCGCCATGTTGATCGCCGCGACCGAATTGGGGCCGCCGATATCGGCATAAAGGCTCGACATGTCGTTCAGGACGCCGATCTTGACGTTCTTGTCGTCGGCCAGTGCCGACGTGGCGATGCCGAAAGTGGCAATAGCAATCACGGGCGCAATACGCCAGGTGGGCGTCGTTCTCATGGGCTCCTCCAGATCGTTGAGCCGGCGGCCCTCTCGGGGGGTCTTGGCCGGCAGCCTGATCCTGCGATAGCCGGTTCAGCCGACCTCGGCAATGCCCTGAGATATTTGCGAATGGGAGCCGATTGCCGCGCTACGACTAAGGGTTAATGCATGTGTGCCTGTTGCGCAGGCAATCGCCGCCACCCGCAGGAGACGGCGGGTTCACATGTGCAAGGCCGGAAGCGCCGGCTACCGCAGCGCGTCCGAGGTCAGGCGGAATTTCTGGATGCGCTTGGCGTTGTCGATAGACTTGCCGTTGGCATCGACGTCGGTTGATCCGCAGTCGCGAAGCCAGTCAATCGCGGGTGGGGGCGAATCAATCGCCGCAGTCGTCATTGCGAGCGAAGCGAAGCAATCCAGGGATCTCGCCGATGGAGACAGTCTGGATTGCTTCGTCGCTTTGCTCCTCGCAATGACCAGACTCTAGGCCGGTGTGCGAAACTCTCTCAGCGTACGGCTCTTGTAGTCGTAGAGCTTGCCGGTCTCGGTCCACTCGGGCGAGCACATCGGCACGATGAACTCTGCAACCTGTTCCCGCGTCTCCAGCGTCATCGGGTCCTCGCCGGGGAACACGGCGGCGCGCATGCGGGTGCGGATCGGGCCCGGGCTGAACAGATTGACGCGCAGCGCGGTGCGCTGGGTTTCATGGGCACAGACCCGCGCCAGCGTCTCCAGTGCCGCCTTGGAGGCGGCATAGGGCCCGAGATAGGCATTTGCCCTGGCGGCGGCGCCCGAGGTGATGAAGACCGCGCGGCCGGCGTCGGACGCCTTGAGCAGCGGCTCCATGCAGCGGATCAGCTGGAAATTGGCCGAGACGTTCACCGCCATCACGTCGGCAAAAGTTTTCAGCTCGATATGGCCGAGCGGCGAGGAGGGGCCGGCTACGCCGGCATTGCCGACGAGGATGTCGAGCTTGCCGTGACGCTCGTGCAGCGCGGCGCCGAGCCGCGCGATGCCGTCGAAATCGGTAAGGCTCAGCGGCACCAGCGTGGCGCTGCCGCCGCCTTTGCGGATCTCGTCATCGAGCTCTTCGAGGCCGCCCTGGGTACGTGCGACCGCGATGATGTGGGCGCCGGCCTTCGCGAGCGCGAGCGCGGTGGCGTAGCCGATGCCGCGCGAGGCGCCGGTGACGAGAGCGATGCGGGAGGCGAGGGGTGGGGACATGACCATCTATGCTTTCGTCATGCCCGGCCTTGTGCCGGGCATCCACGTCTTCGGCTGGGTTTTACAGACGTGGATGGCCGGGACAAGCCCGGCCATGACGGAAGTGTCCAATTGCAAGCGAGCCTAGGGGCCGCCCGCAGAAGGCCCCCGATCCTGTCGGTCGTCGGGATCAACCTTCATGCCCTGTCGAAAAGCGAAAAAGATGAACGCGATGAGTGACAGGCCGCCGACAATCCCGATTATCGGCTGCACCATCGCGGCTCCCGTTCTTAACTCGCTTCCGCCAGGAGCGAGAGCTGGCGCGGCTGCGGCTCGATCTGGGTCTGGTCGGTGAGATGGGTCGGATATGCGCCGGTGAAGCAATGATCGGCGAATTTCGGGTTGGCCGGATCGCGGCCGGCAAATCCCATCGCGCGATACATGCCGTCGACCGACAGGAAGGCCAAAGAATCCGCGCCGATGATCTCGCGCATCTCCTCGAGCGAATGGGTCGCGGCCAGGAGCCCGCCGCGGTCGGGCAGGTCGATGCCGTAATAGTCGGGATAGAGGATCGGTGGCGAGGCGAGACGGAAATGCACCTCGCGGGCGCCGCCGTCGCGCATCATGCGCACGATCTTCTTCGAGGTGGTGCCGCGCACCAGGGAGTCGTCGATCAGGATGATGCGCTTGCCCTCGATCGCGGCGCGGTTGGCATTGTGCTTCATGCGCACGCCATATTCGCGGATGCTCTGGGTCGGCTGGATGAAGGTGCGGCCGACATAATGGTTGCGGATGATGCCGAGCTCGAACGGTACGCCGGAATGCTGGGCATAGCCGACCGCCGCGGGCACGCCGGAATCCGGCACCGGCACCACGACGTCGACATCGACATGACTTTCGCGCGCGAGCTGCGCGCCAAAGGCCTTGCGCACCTCATAGACCGAGCGGCCACCGACGATGGAATCCGGCCGGGCAAAATAGATGTATTCGAAGATGCAGGGCCGCGGCGGCTTGGGCGGGAACGGCTTGTGGCTCTGCGCGCCGCTCTCGTCGAACACGATGATCTCGCCGGGATCGATGTCGCGGATATAGCGGGCGCCGATGATGTCGAGCGCGCAGGTCTCCGAGGTCAGGATCGGGCAGCCGTCGAGCTCGCCGAGCACCAGCGGGCGTATGCCGAGGGGATCGCGCGCGCCGATCAGTTTCTTGTTGGTGAGGCAGACCAGCGAATAGGCGCCTTCGAGCGCGCGCAGCGCCTCGATGAAGCGGTCGACGAACTGGCTGCGCTTGGACTGGGCGACCAGATGCAGGATCACCTCGGTGTCGGTGGTCGACTGCATCATGGCGCCGCCGCGGATCAGCTCGCGGCGCAGCAAGAGGCCGTTGGTCAGATTGCCGTTGTGACCGACCGCGAAGCCGCCGGTGGCGAGTTCCGCAAACAGCGGCTGCACATTGCGCAAAATGGTGGCGCCGGTGGTCGAATAGCGGACATGGCCGACCGCGGTGCCGCCGGGCAGGCGGTCGATCACCTCGCCGCGGGAGAAGGTGTCCCCGACCAGTCCGAGCCGGCGCTCGCTATGGAACCGCGCGCCGTCGTAGGAGACGATCCCGGCGGCTTCCTGGCCGCGGTGCTGCAGGGCGTGCAGCCCGAGCGCGGTGATGGCCGCCGCCTCGCTGTGGCCGAAGATGCCGAATACGCCGCATTCTTCGCGGAGCGTGTCGCCGTCCAGATCCAGGTCGAGGTCGCGAGGGGAAGGCGCGCCGAGGGCGAGGTTGATAGGGGTTTCGGTCTCGTCCATCGCGCCTCTCTTCTGGCCTCATCTTCACCGCGCCGCGGGCTTCTCGATCAGCTTTTTCAGGCTGTCGCGGGCGGGCTTGCTATAGCCGTCGCTGCCCGGCGGGGGCGGTTCGCCACTGTCAGCCTGGTCATCTTCCGGTTTATTTTTCTTGAGTCGTTTT
>NZ_JAFATE010000264.1 GCF_019244115.1 Bradyrhizobium sp. | reverse complement strand
TGGTCCCAGCCTCGCACAGGGCTCGCGATCAGCAGAATCACGAGCAGAAACACGGCCTTGTCGGACAGATCCCGCATTGCAAATCGCCTCATCTCTGCCTGCCTTCACGGCCGCGCGGCCGCGGTATAGGATGACCATGATCGGCATTCCGAACCCTCCCTGTCCGGCGCCCGTGATTAGGTCCCTCATCCGAATGGCAAGCGCGCCTCCCGTCCAGCTCCGATGGGATGGGTGGTTGCGTCGGCGGGACGAATCGGCCGCCGCTGAGACGAGCGGTTCGAATTCGAAGGCCGGCGGTGGCGACAGGCGACTTCCGCTTCGAATGGCCTATGCGATCGCCACGGGAATGGTCGTCGTCTCATGCACGCTCAGCGCGATGAGCGAAGCCCGCGATGTGTCATGGCGCCTGGGGACGCCACATAATCTTTGGGAACCCGCGATGTGGGACGCCACGAGCGGCGTCGTCATCATCGCGCTCCTGCCGCTTGCCCACCTTGCAGCAGCGTTGATCCGGGCGAGCGCGGGCCGGCGCGTTGTGCTCGGACTTGCGGGCGCGGTTTGCCTGGTGTTCGCCTACTCGGCGCTCCACGTCGTCGGCATGGGCCTGCTGCGAGAATTCGTCTATCGTCTCGGCGGCTGGTCCTACTCATTTCCGTGGGCAGGCCAGTTTCTCTACGAGATGCGCAAAGACCTCCTGGGCTTTTCCGGCCTCGTCATCATTTTCTGGCTGGCCGAGCATATCGTCATCGTATCAGGGGAAAGCGTTCCTGATATCATCGAACGCCCGGCGCCGCTCCGAGAGTTCTGGCTGCGCGATGGCCGGATCAGCGTCCTGATCGATCCGGCCGAGATCATCTCGGTGACGTCGGCCGGCAATTACGTCGAATATCGCTTGACGGCAAATCGCACCCATCTGGTGCGCGCCACCCTGCAGACCCAGGAAGACCGGCTGGCGCCGCTCGGCATCGTCCGGGTGCATCGCACCCGGCTGGTCAACCTGAAGCGGGTCGTGGCGCTGGAATGGCGGCAGTCCGGCGATTTCGAAGTCAGGCTCGACACCGGCGAAACCGTCGCCTGCAGCCGCCGCTTCAAAACGGCCGTCGCCCATCTCGCGGCTTAACCAGAGGGTTTTGGCGCGATCACGCCTGGCAAGCAGAAGGGGTCATCATGGCTTGCCCGATTGCGGACGCGCCACGCCCCAGGGATCGTATTTCTCCTTGGGTTCCGGAATGCGCTCGATCGCGGATTTGTAGGCCTTCTCGTCGACGACGGGCTTCTTCTGCTCCGGGCTCCTGAGGTCGCTCGTGTTCTTTCCCCGGCCGCCCCCGCCCATCATCTGCGCCTGCGCAGGCACCATCAGGAGCGCCATCAGCGCCGTGGCCATGACAATGGTCCGCATTGTGTCCCTCTTCGTCCGCTTGCAGGCATCTTAGCCTGCCGACAGAGGCCGGCAAACGCATTTCCGATACTTTAGAAAAGTCCTACAGATGACGAATGCGGCGATCCGCAAGATCGCCGCATCCTTGCCATATCAGCTCAACTGTCAGTAGCGGCGGATGGGTCCGTTCACGCCGCCGCGCTCGCCGCCCCAATGGCCGCCGCCAATTCCGATTCCGATGCCGACGCCGACTGGTGGTCCGTAGATGACTTCGGGCGGCGGCGGTTGGCGATAGATCACGACATCACCGCCGCCATCATCGACCCGCGGCGGCCGCTTGCGCCGCGGGGGATCGGCATCCGTCTTCTTGACCGGCGCGTCGGCCTTCTTGACCGGCTGCACCGGCGCGTTGCAAGGACAGGTCGGGCCGAGCGCGACATTGGTCGGCGTGGTGGGCACAGTCGCAGGCGCCGCGACCACGGGCAGCGGGCTCGGACGGTTGCGCAGCCGCTCGACCAGCCGCTGCGCGGTCGGCGTCAGATCGCTGTCCGGATATTTTGCGAGGAACGCCCGGTAGGAGGCCGCGGTGTTGAGCAGCACCGCGTCTTTCCACGCCACCATCCGGCGATGCAGATCGAGCCATTGCCGCGCCTGCGGGCTGAACGGCGGATCGGTGTACAGGGTGACAAAGGCTTCACATGCTTCCACCGTGCCGTCGGCGACAATGGTTTCATTGGCCAGTGCGATCGGCTTGCCCTTGAGGTCGCGCTGCCAGTCCTCGACGCTGCGCCTCGTGGCCGCCGGCATCGGTCCGGCATTGGCCGCAGCAGGCGCGGCAGCCGCAGCGCCCGCCACGAACCTGAAATCCTCTGTCAGCGACGAGCTTTCCCAGGGCGTCTGGCGGCCCTCGGTCGCCTTGTTCACGGCGACGCGGACGCGCTTGAAGGCCTCCTCGATCGGCAAATTTGGTTCGCGCGCAGCCGCAAGCAGCGCCGTCGTATAGGGGCTGTCGGCGCCATCGCCATCCTCCGCGACCGCCCCGGGCGCGGTCGAATAGGACAGAAACGTGCCGGGCGCACCGCTTTTGGTATCAACCAGCGCAAGACCATGGCCCGCGGTCGGGCTGATGGCGGGGAATGGATTATTGCGGCAGGCGTCGAGCAGCAGCAGCCGCATCCTGCTCGGCACCGCGTTCAATGTGTTCAGGACGTCGTTCAGCCGCACCGCCTGCAGCGGGATGTCGGTTTCCCGTTTCGGGTCGACATCGACGGGCACCAGATAATTTTCGCCATCGACCTGCAGGCCGTGCCCTGCATAGAACAACAGCGCCACGGTGTCCGGGCCCCTGGTGGCGATCTTTGCGGCGAAGTCGCCGACCTTCTCGTTCATGTCCTTTTGCGTCAGGTCGGCGGCCAGCGTCACGTCGAAGCCGGCATCGGTCAGCAGTTTCGATATCGCGTTGGCGTCGTTGGCCGGATTGGGCAGCGCCGTGACCGCGCGGTAGGCGGACTGCCCGATCACCAGCGCAAGGCGGTTTTCGGCGCGCGCGGCATCGGACGTCGCGGCGAAGGCGGCGAGTGCGAGGGCGGCGCAAAGTACACGGGGAAACATGGCGACATCTCCGTTTACATTCACCTCCCCCTTGGTTGGCGTCTGCTGTGGACGGGTTCAAAAACAAGGCATGTCGAAGGCGGCTGGATCAGATATTGTTGATCGGGGGAAGCATGGCGGCTCCGGTCGGCCGCGGTAAGATTGTCCGGCAGGGACAATTTCGCGTATGCGGGGGATCATTGCTCGTTGGACGTTGCTAGGCGTCTCGGCGCTGATGCTGTCGGCATGCGCCGCGGACAGCCATGCCTCGCTCCCGCAATTCATGCGCGCGCAGGCAGCCGCGCCGCTGCCGCCCGAGCCTGCTCCCGACGTCAAGCAGATGGTCCACGACAAACTGGATGCGGTTTTCATGACCACCTCGCATCCGCGCCAGGTGCGCGTGTCGCGGCCGTTGCACGATGGCGAGGGACACGGCTGGACCGCATGCGTCCGGGCCGAGGTCGATTCCGCAACCGGCAAACCGCTGGGATCGCAGACCTATCGCATCACGATCAGCGACGGCACGATCCTCGATCGACGCCGTGTCGGCACCGAGGACAATTGCGGCTCGGAGACGTACGAGCCGATCTGAGCTGCTCGTTCGGTAGGCTCAGACTCGGCGCCGCTCCTGAGCAATTCGTCGATGACCGCCGCCGTCGGTCCGTATTTCTACGGCTTTTTGAAGGCGTCGGCTCGCCCGCGACAGACATTGGTGAGCAAGCGTTGAATCACCTGTTCGGACGTGCCACGTCTTTTTTACGGAAAAAGTACGAGTTCACGGGAATATCCGTGCGTTTGCAGCGGGTGCTGCGAGAAGAATTCTCCGCGGGGATTTGGGCTTTCCATGCGCGTTCACGTGATTGGTGACAACCTTGCCAAGCTCGCGACGTTGCGCGCACTGCTTGAGCGTCAATGTTCGATCACGTCCGAACTGATCGGCGATGCCGAGATCAGGGCCGATGCGCTCGACGCCGTCGTGGTCGCGGCCGATCTGCGCTCGGTCGACAACATCACGGCGATCAAGAGAATCGGAAACCGGCTGAACCGCATCGCCAAGCGGATCTTCATCCTCGATCAGAAATTGCGCCTGTCCGAGGTGCAGGCCTATGCACTGGGCGCCACGGCGGTGCTGTCGAACCCAGTCGGCCGCGCGGGGCTGATGGCAAAGCTCATCGACAAGAAGCTGGTTGATGCTTCGCCGGACCGGACGCCGCCGGATATCCAGGAAGCCGCGGCCATCGGCGCGGCCTGCATTGCCTCGATGTTCTCGTCCGCCCTGCATCGCAAGGCGGTCGATCTCAAGACCCTCAAGGGATCGGGACGAAAGATCACCGACAGCATCGCCGAAGCCGGACTCTCGCACTGGCTCGCGAGCGTGCGCCAGCATCATGAAGGCACTTATCAGCATTGCCTGCTGGTGACCGGGATCGCCGTCGACTTCGGCCTCAGTCTCGGGCTTTCGCGCACTGATCTGGAACGGCTCTATCTCGCCGCCATGCTGCATGACATCGGCAAGGCAAAGATTCCGCTGGCCATTCTCGACAAGCCCGGCCGGCTCGAGCCGGAGGAACGCACGCTGGTGGAGACCCACCCCGCGGCTGGCTACGAGGCGCTGAAGGGCAGCGAAGGGGTAACCCCCGAACTGCTCGATGCCGTGCTGCATCATCACGAATTTCTCGACGGCAGCGGATATCCCGACGCATTGTGCTCGGAAAGCATTCCGGACCTGGTGCGGATCCTGACGATCTCGGACATCTTCGCCGCGCTCATCGAGCACCGCAACTACAAGCCGACGATGCCGCGGCCGCAGGCCTACCAGACCATCCAGGGCATGAACGGCAAGCTCGAAAAGCCGCTGGTCATGGCCTTCAAGGAGGTCGCGCTGACGCGCTGACGAATGCAGCAGCATTAACGCAGCGTTGCCCCTGCCGCACAAACGGCACGCGCAACCAATTCTCCCTTCGGTCCGAACGTCGGACGGCAAGCCGGCAATTTGCGCCGTCTTTACGAAAAACTCGCTCTTCTTGGAGATATCTAGCTGCATTGGAAACCGTAGCCCAAGCGGCCCATCTTTTTGAGAAAAGACTTTTTCATGCGCGTCCACGTGATCGGCGACAGTCCAGCGAAAATCTCGACGCTGCGCGCGATGCTGGAGCGCCAATTTGCGATCACGTCCGAACCGATCGGCGATGCCCAAATCAGGGTCGGCAACGTCGACGCCGTCCTGGTTGCGGCCGATCTGCGCGTCGTCGACAACATCGCGGCGATTAAGCAGTTCAGCAGAAGGCTGAGCTGCATCGCCAAGCGGATTTTTGTACTCGATCACGAATCGCGGCTGTCCACCGTCCAGGCCTATGCGCTCGGCGCGACCGGCGTGCTGCCTGCCCCGGTCGACCACGCGCAACTGCTGGCCAAGCTCGTCGACAGCACGTTTGCGGGCGCTTCCGGCAGGATCTCGCCCAGCGTCCAGGAGGCGGCCGCCGCAGGCGCAGCGTGCATCGCCTCGATGTTTTCCGCGGTCCTGAGCAAGACGCCGATCGACTTCCAGGACATCGAGGGCACGGGACGAAAGATCGCAGACAGCGTCGCCGAAGGCGGCCTCTCCAACTGGCTCGCGACGGTCCGCCGTCACCATGAAGGCACCTATCAGCATTGCCTGCTGGTGACCGGCGTCACCGTCGATTTCGGCATGAGCCTCGGTCTGGCGCGGGAGGATTTGGAGCGGCTTTATCTCGCCGCGATGCTTCATGACGTCGGCAAGGCCACGATCCCGCCGGCGATCCTCGAAAAGGAGGACTGCATCGAAGGCCGCGAACGGGCGCTGTTCGAGACCCATCCGCTCGCCGGCTATGTGGCGCTGAAGCGGACGGCGGGCATCTCGCCGGAGCTGCTCGACGCCGTCATGCATCACCATGAATATCTCGACGGCAGCGGCTATCCGGACGCGCTGTCCGCAAGGAGCATCCCCGACCTGGTCAGAATCCTGACGATTGCCGATATCTTCTCCGCGCTGATCGAGCATCGAAGGCACAAGCCGACGATGTCGCGACAGCAGGCCTACAAGGCCATCCAGCGCATGAAGTGCAAGCTGGAGGAGCCGCTGGTGGCCGCCTTCAAGGAGGTCGCCCTGACGCGGTAAAAGGCGGATGCTGAACGGGCGGTTAAGATATCAGCTCGAATTGTCGCGCCTTTCCAACGAAGTCTTGGAATCCTTCCGCTAGCCTCGCCGGGGACTCGACGCGTGCCGCCGCACGCGTGAACGGGGAAAGCGGACGTGGCGGAGATTGTCGACAGAACCCTGCAGGCACGTGCATCGGCAAGCGACGCCGCGCGCGCGCCGGCTGCGACGGTGCGCGACGCCGCGACACGCCTTAGACCGCTCACCGGCGTGTCCGTCGAGGCGTGGCGAGCACTGAGCCGGCGCGCGGTCGAGCCGAACGGCTATTATCTGCCCGATTGGGAATTGGCGGTGAATGCCTCGGCGCCGGGACGCACGGGAGCCTCTGCCCTCAGCGCCTGGGCCGATACCGCTGATGCCTCAGCGCTGATCGGCCTGCTACCTGCGATTTCGCTGTGGCGCGCCTGCAAGATCCCCCTGCCCGCGCTGGCCAGCGCGCATCCCTATGGCACGCTGTGCACCCCGCCGCTCGATCGCGACCGGCCTTTGGACGCCGCGGCCGGCCTCATTGAGGTGGCGCGTCGCGCCGGTGCCCATGCGCTGCTGCTGCGTGAGGTATCGCTCGATGGTCCGGTCGTGAAAGCCTTTGGCCAGATCCTGCTGCGCGACGGCTTGCGGCCTCATGTGCTGCAATCGCATCAGCGCGCCTGTCTCGATGCGACACGCGAGCCCGAGGAACTGCTCCGCGAAGCACTCGGCGCGAAGAAGCTGAAGGAGTTGCGGCGCCTGCGCCACCGGCTCGCCGAACACGGCGCCGTCAGCCTCGACGTCGCGAGATCGCGCGAGGACGTCACGGCGGCGCTCGAAACATTTTTGGCGCTCGAAGCCAGTGGCTGGAAGGGCCGGCGCGGCACCGCGCTGACGCATAACAAGGGTGACGCCGTCTTCATTCGCCGCGCCACGACAGCGCTTGCCGACACTGGCCAGTGCGAGATCATCACGCTTCGCGCCGGCGCATCGCCTGTCGCTTCCGGCATCGTGCTGCGGCATCAGGACCGCGCCTTCTTCTTCAAGATCGGCGTCGACGAGCGCCTTGCAAAATTCTCGCCGGGCGTCCAGCTCACGCTCGAACTGACGCGCCATCTCTGCGACGACCCTGCCATCGCATCGGCCGATTCGACGGCCGCACCCGACCATCCCATGATCAACCCGATCTGGCGCGGACGCTTTGCGGTCGGCGACGTGCTGATCCCGCTCCGAAAGCGTGATCCACTCGTGCCGTTGATCCATGCGGCGTTGGCCGCTCGTCTTGCTGCGCTCGACCTCGCCCGCCGCACGGTTCGGACGGTTCGGAGATTGCGGGCGAGTTAAAGCTATTCCGCCGCCTGCGCGTTGACCTCCGCCGAGACCTGGCGGATGGCGCGGGCCAGCAGCTCGGGGGCCTGCGCGCCGGACACAGCGTATTTCTGCGCGAACACATAGGTCGGCACGCCCGAGACGCCCTTGTCGGCGGCCTCCTGCGCCTGGCCCGACACCAGCGCGACGTCCTCGTCCGTCGCAAGCCGGCGGCGCACGTCATCGGCGTCTAACCCGACGTCGGCCGCGGCCTTGACCAGCACCTCGGTGTCGGTGAGATCGCCGCCATCGCGGAAGTACAATTCCATCAGCCGCTGCTTCATCTCGGCCGCTTTGCCGATCGCGTCGGCCCAATGGATCAGGCGATGGCAGTCGGTCGTGTTGGGCTGGCGCTGCACGAGATCGGGCCGATAGACGAGCCCCTCCTCTTTCGCCGCCGCGACCACGCGCGCGGCGATGCCCTTATAGGCATCGACCGAGCCGAACTTGGTCTTAAGATATTCTTCGCGGCTGATGCCCTCGCGCGGCACCCAGGGATTCAGGAAGAACGGCCTGAAATGCACCTCGACGGGAACGTCGGGCACGAGCGCCAGGGCATCCTCGATGCGGCGCTTGCCGATATAGCACCACGGGCACACCACGTCGGAGACGATGTCGATTTTCAGCGGCTTGAGGCTCATCGCGGGTCTCCTCGTCGAACGATTTGACGGAAAGTAAGTCCGACAGCCCGCCAAACAAGCCCTACTTCAGGCTGGCAGCCATCTGCCGCATGCGCTCTGCCGTCAGGTCGTCGGCGGAAAAGAACGTCTCCAGCGCCAATTCCGACAACGTAACGTCGACCGGAGTGCCGAACACCATCGTCGTGGACATGAAGGTCAGCACCTCGCCGCCGTGGCGCAGGCGGAAGGGGATCGCGACACTGTCCGGCGGCAGCGGCGCGGCACGCGCGGGAAGCGGATACGCCCTGAGCTCATGATAGAGCTTTAGCAGTTCCGGGTCGGCGGTGGTCTCGCATTGCCGGTGCAGCCGCTCCAAGAGATGCCCGCACCATTCGGCGACATTGACCGTGCGCGGGGCGAGCGCCTCGGGGTGAAAGGCGAGCCGCAGGATGTTGACGGGCGGTGCGAGCAGATGCTGCGGGAGCCCCTCGAGCAGCGGCGCCACCATGCGATTGGCGGTGACCAGATTCCAGTGCCGGTCATAGGCCAGCGCCGGGTTCGGCTCGTGCGCCTTCAACACCAGCTCGATCGCGGCGCGCGCCGATTTCAGCGCGGGATCGTCCAGCGCGCGTTGCGGAAAGGCCGGGGCAAAGCCGGCCGCGACCAGCAGTACGTTGCGTTCGCGAAGGGGCACGTTCAGTCGCTCCGCCAGTTTCAGCACCATGTCGCGCGACGGCGCGGCACGGCCGGTTTCGACAAAGCTCAAATGACGCGCGGAGATCTCGGCATCGACCGCGAGGTCGAGCTGGCTGAGATGCCGCCGCTGCCGCCATTCGCGCAGGTGATCGCCGACATGGGCGGGACGGGTTGGTTCGGCTCGCGCCGTGGAAGCCTGTGCGTTCATGGTCGAAAACCTAGCATGTGCATTTCACCCGTTCCATTACCTGCCACGTAATCGAAATGCCTCGCGGGAGCAGTCATGTTCGGCGTCAAGGAGATGACCATGATCCTGCTTCTGCTGCCTACCCTGACCTCCATCGCAAGCTGGCTCCTGGACATCGCGAGCCTGATCCTGGCGCGCGCACTCAACATGCCCCAGCCGCTTGTGCTCAGTGCCGGCATGGCCGTTTTCGCCCAGGTGCAGGCGATCGAGACCAGCGTCGGCCAATCGCTGTGCCCGCGCCGCCTCGCGCACCGGCTGCGTGCGCTCTGGCGTGCCCTCAGTTGACCGTTTCTTCACCCCAAGCCGAAAAGGAGACCTGCCATGATCCACTCGTCCACCTTGCTGCGCCGCGCACTTCTTGCCGATGCCGTCTTCAGTGGCGTCAGCGCCCTTGCCATGACACTCGACGCCGGCGTGTTGGCGCCCCTGCTTCAGCTTCCCGAAGCGCTGCTCCGCGAGACCGGCCTGTTCCTGATCGCGTATACGGCGCTGGTCGGCTGGCTCGCCACGCGGCCTGCCATCCCGAAGGCGCTGGTCGTGCTGGTGGTCGCCGGCAATGCGGCGTGGACGCTCGCAAGCTTTGTGCTGCTGCTCTCGGGCGCGGTAAGCCCGAACGTGCTAGGCGAGATCGTCGTCGTCGCCCAGGCCCTGGCCACCGGCATCTTTGCCGAGCTGCAATATATGGGCTTGCGCCGCAGCAGCGCGGCGGTCGCGGCGTAGATTAAGTGCGGCTCGTACTCACACGGTCATTCCGGGCTGGTCCGAAGGACCAGACCCGGAATCTCGAGATTCTCAGGTGCGCAATCGCGCACCATAGTTCGCCTCTTCGAGGCGCCCGGAATGACTTAAGCCAGCTTGCGCGGCGCTGCCGTCCTGGCGTCGCCCGTGTTGGGCGTGCCGGTCGGCTCGATCAGGAGGATATGGACTTCCTCCCTTGCCACGGGCCGATGCTCCACGCCTCTGGGCACGACGTAGATCTGCCCCGGCCCGAGCGCGACGGTCTTGTCGCGCAGTTCGATGTCGAGCTGTCCCTTCAAAACGAAGAAGAAGTCATCGGTCTCATCGTGCTTGTGCCAGATGAACTCGCCCTTGAGCTTGGCTACCATGACATCACAGTCATTGAACTGGGTGACGGTCCGCGGCGAAAAATGCTCGGAGAAGGTTGCAAGCTTCTCGGCCAGATCAATAGCCTCGCTCATCGCGCTCTCCTCATTGAAGGTCCGGATTGCAACGTCAGGCCGAGGCGCGGTCGTGACCATTGGCGAGCCGGCCATTGGGGCCCTTGGCCGCGCCGTTCGGCTTCCGCCGGGCTTTCGCTCCGTTCCCGGCCGTGTTGCCGGCTCCTCGCTTGCCGAGCTTCTCGGCCTTGCGGCGCGCCTTGCGCTCCGCCTTCTCCTTGAGCCTCAGCCGCTCGGCGCGCGCCTCGGCCCGTTTCTTCTTGCGCTTCCTTTCGCAGGCCTCGCATTTGCAGCCGATCGGCTTCAGATAGGCTTTGAAATAATCGGTGCCGTAGTCGTAATTGATCTCCTCGCCCGGCTCGATGTTCTTGATCGCGCGGATGAACACCTTGCGCTTGCGGGGCTTGACGTCGGATTCCGCGTTGGGCCTGCAGGCATGATTGATGTAGCGGGCGACGTTTTTGCGGACCGAGCCGTCGATGGTCCAGCGGTCGTTCAGCTCGAACAGATATTTGTTCTCGATCGCATCGTCATCCTTCTTCCGGGAATCCAGGAGTGGCCCGAAATAGCGGATGATCCTGGCGCCCTTCTTGATCGGCTTGGTGGCGAAGAGGCCGAGACCGGTCTTGGAACGTCCAACGCGATAGGGTTTGTTCGACGAAATGGCAGGCATGACCAGAGGGAAACTGACGGACGCATTCAAAGGGATGGCGAGCGCCGCCCTTCTTTAAGACGATTCCGCGCTGCTGTCAGGTATTTCAAACGTTTTCCGCTGATGTTCCCCAGTTCTCGTGTCCCCAAAAACGACCAAGTTTTCCGCCAAAGCGCCGAGAAATGAGCATGAGGTTCCCATGTCACATATCCGCATGACGCTTGCCGCTGCGCTCCTTGCCGCCGCATTCGGCTCACAAGCCAGCGCCGCAGGCGTGTTCGGCAGCTCCTACAGCTCGACCAAAGCGGTCAATTGCTGGGGAATCAACGGTGAGAAACAGGTCGACGACAACACCACGCGGGTCTGTCGCGGCAAGGTGGGACTCGTGGTGTTCGTCAACGAGGGCGAGACGCGCGAGACCATCTCAGTCGGGCGCGACAAGGCTCAAGCCGGGAACGAGCCCGCCGCGCAGGCCTGGTTCGGTCCCTCGAGCGCGGCGCTCCGCACCATCGAATGGCGGATGGGGGGCAGCGTGCCGTTTGCGATCATCCAGCGCTGGCAGCTCGCCGACAAGAGTGAGACCGACGGGGACGGCCGCCCGGCGACCAGGCCGATGCTCGTGGTGACGCGCCTGCCGCCGGGGCCGGTGTGTCACGTCGCCTATGTCGACGTCGCAGCCAACCCGAATGCCGATGAGCTCGCCCGCCAGGCCGCCGACGAGCTCGCCCGCAACTTCAAATGCGGCACCGATCAGGTCAAGGTGATCGGCACGAGCGGCCGCGCGGTCGAGCTGGCGCAGCAGCATTGATGAACGCTGCTACGCATCCTGCCCGCGCGTGATCGTCACTTTCAGCATCGCATCCAGCAGCATGTCCGCGGTCGTGCCCGCCGGCGAGCGCTCCAACATGTCGGCGAGCCGGCCGTCGAGCAGCAGCATGGTGAAGCCATGAACCAGCGACCAGGCGCGCGCGATCGCCGCCGCCTGCTCCAGGGTCAAGGCGTGGTCCGAGATCTGCTCGTGGCGGCTGGCGCCGATCGCGCCCGCGAGCCCGGCGAACGAGGCTTCGGCGGCTTCGTGCAACGACGGGCGTGAATAATCCAGCCGTTCGGTGCGGAACATCAGCCCGTACATGCCGGGATTGGCCTCGGCATAGGCGACATAGGCCCTGGCGCGCGCCATCGCTTTTGCGGCCGGCGTGGTCCCGGCGGCAGCGGCGGCCACCATCGCCGCGTTGAAACGGCGAAAGCCGACCGCGGCGAGTTCGCTCAAAAGGCCGGTGAGGTCGCCGAAATGATGTGTGGGCGCGGCATGCGAGACGCCGGCTTCCCGCGCCACCGCACGCAGGGTCAGCCCGGCAAGCCCGTCGCGCTCCAGCACCCGTTCGGCCGCTTCCAACAGCGCGTCGCGCAGCGCGCCGTGGTGATACGGCGTCTCCTGTCGCGGACGCGGCGCGCGGGCGCCGCGGCGCGGGGGCGCCGCCTGCTGGAGTTTTCTGCGCTGGGCTGCGCGGTCGGTGGAGTTCGTCTTTCTCATCGCGTCGTTATATGACGGCATTTTGACAGTGTAAAGATTTTGCTTGACCGGACGCGCCGATCGCGATAACCATATCTTTACGATGTAAAGATATGGGGAGGATCAGGTCATGCTGCACGAACGTCCGAGCCGCGCCGAGCGGGCCAATATCGCACCGATCCCCTTCGAAGCCGACGCGCCGCATCTGCAGACTTCAGGCGAATTGCCGCGCGAACTCAATGGCACGCTCTATCGCAACGGCCCCAATCCGCAATTCTCTTCCCCTGGCGCGCACTGGTTCGTCGGCGACGGCATGCTGCACGCCTTCCATCTCGAGAGCGGCCGTGCGAGCTATCGCAACCGCTGGGTCCGCACCCCGAAATGGCTGGCCGAGCACGATGCCGGCCGCGCTTTGTTCGGCGGCTTCGGCCGAAAGCTGGCCGATGCGCCCGCCGCGGTCACCGATGGCGGCGTCGCCAACACCAACATCGTCTTTCATGCGGGGCGCCTGCTGGCGCTGGAAGAGGGCCATCTGCCGACCGAGATCGAGCCGGGCACGCTGGCAACGCGCGGCTACCACGACTATGGCGGCGCCATCAAGGCGCCCTTCACCGCGCATCCGAAGATCGATCCTTCGACCGGCGAGATGGTGTTCTTCGGCTACAATGCCGCAGGTCCGCTCACGCCCACACTCTCCTTCGGATCGGTCAGCGCCGCCGGGAAGGTGACACGGTTCGACCGCTTCGAGACGCCTTATGCCAGCATGGTGCACGACTTCATCGTCACGGAAAATCACCTGCTGTTTCCGATTCTCCCGATTACCGGCAGCATGGCGCGCGCGATGGCTGGCCAGCCGCCCTATGCCTGGGAGCCCGACAAGGGCGCCTATGTCGGTGTGATGAAGCGGGGTGGTTCGGCCGATGACATCGTCTGGTTCCGCGGCGAGACCTGCTACGTCTTCCATGTCATGAACGCCTGGGAAGACTCTGGCCGCATCATTGCCGACGTGATGCAGTTCGAAGAGGCGCCGCTGTTTCCGCATCCCGACGGTCGGCCGACCGATCCGCAAAAATCGCGGGCGCGGCTGTG
Source organism: Bradyrhizobium sp. (assembly GCF_019244115.1). GTDB lineage: Bacteria > Pseudomonadota > Alphaproteobacteria > Rhizobiales > Xanthobacteraceae > Bradyrhizobium. The sequence continues at coordinate 8,070 of NZ_JAFATE010000264.1, read as the reverse complement.
CCGCTGGGTGTTCGATCTCACGGGGAATACCGAAGGCTTCAGCCAGACCTATCTCGACGACCTCACCGGCGAATTCCCGCGCATCGACGATCGCCGTGCCGGCCTGAAGAGCGGCCATGGCTGGTACGCCTGCGCCAATCCCGGGATGCCGGCCGGGAGCTGGCTGTCCGGCATCGCCCATGTCGGCGGCGACGGCGTCCGCCGCGGACAGTACTTCCTGCCACCGGGCGACACCATTTCCGAGCCGGTATTCGTGGCGCGAAGCGAAGACGCTACCGAAGGCGATGGCTGGCTGCTTGCGGTGGCCTGGCGCGCCCGCGACAATCGCAGCGACCTCGCGGTGTTCAACGCGACCGATGTCACATCCGGCCCGGTCGCACTGGTGCATCTCGGCCATCGCGTTCCAGACGGCTTTCATGGCAACTGGGTGGGAGCGGCCTAACCACACCTGAGATTGTCATCGGCGCGACGATACATCGCCATTAGACCCTCATGGAGAGGAGCGCGGCAAAGCTGCGCGTCTCGAACCATGAGACCCGGACAGCAGCATCGACTCATGGTTCTCCGAGCGATGCGAAGCATCGTCCGGAAACGGCGCAAGAGCGCCTCCTCACCATGAGGGTTAGCGACATAGCAAGACCAGAGACGCGTCACCGCTGGAGGCTGCGATGCACATGCCCACGATCACCGCCTTCTATCTCGCCGTGCTCGCCCTGCTCTACGTCGTGCTCTCCCTTCAGGTGATCCGGCTGCGGCGAATGAATCGCGCGGCCTTCGGCGACAGCGGCAACGTCGCGCTGCGTAGCGCGATCCGCGCCCATGCGCATTTTGCCGAATACGTGCCGATCACAGCATTGATGATCGCCTTCCTGGAGGCGTCCGGCACGTCGGCGCTACGGGTGCATCTTCTCATGGGCGCGCTGCTGGTGGCGCGCCTGCTCCATCCGCTCGGCATGTACGCCAAGCCCAACACCTTTTGGTTTCGCATCGGCCGCACCGGCGGCGTGACGATCACGATCGCCCTCCTGATGACCTCAGCGCTGTCGATCCTGTCGCGATTTGCAGTCGGCGGTTCTTAGCCAAGCAACGTATTGGAATATCTATATTTCACCGTTACATCAACTAATTTTGACAGTGGAAAGATTAATCTTGACGGCGTCAGCTTCTGCGCCTACAAATCTTTACGATGTAAAGATTGACGTGGATCCTGTCATGGCTATCCTCCTGATCCTCTCCCCCTTCGGCGCATTCACGCTGCTGATGCTCTTGACCTCCGCCGCCGTGAGCGTGTTCGCGGCGGCCGCGATCGGCCTTGCCGTGGTCGCCCTCGACGTGGCCCGCGGCCGCTCGTTGAAAATTCTCGGCGCGGGATCGGCGGTCGCGTTCGCGGCCATTGGCGGCTATCTCCTATTCATCGACCCGAGCCTGAGCAGTTCCGCAGTCAAGCTCGCCGTCGATGGCGCGGTGCTCCTGATCGCGCTCGGCTCGATGCTGATGCGCTATCCCTTCACGCTGCAATATGCGCTGGAAGAGGTGCCCGTCGAAACGGCGGCCATGCCAGGCTTCCTGCGTGCCAATTATGCCATCACCGGCGCCTGGGCGTCGGCGGCGGTCCTGATGATGGCCGGTAATCTGCTGATGATCTATGTGCCGGGGCTGCCGTTCTGGACCGGTCTTGCGATCGCGTTCGCCGCGCGCAACAGTGCACTGTATTTCACGCGGTGGTACCCGGAGTATCGCAAGACCAAGGACGGCTTGCATCAGCCCGGCGCACTTGCCGAAACACGCTAACACCAATCGCTATTGATCAGGCGCTGCAGCCTCGATAGGGAGCAACGATGCGGGACGTCTTTGTCAGGCTTGGTACCGACTTTCTCTCCACCATCCTGTTCCTGGTCGTCTATCTTGCAACAGATAGTCTGGTGCTGGCGACCGCGGTCGCGATCGCAGCCGCCGTCGGCCAAATGATCTACGCCCACGTCAAGGGACACTCGCTCGGCTTCATGACCTGGGCGAGCCTCGCGCTGGTCGTCGTGCTCGGCAGCGCCACCCTCCTCACGCATGATCCGCGCTTCGTGCTGGCCAAGCCCGCGATCATTCATTTCGCGATCGGTGCGGTCATGCTCAAGCGCGGCTGGATGCTGCGCTATGTGCCGCCGATCGCCGCCGAGGCCATCCCAGATTATGTCACGTTCGCCGGCTTAGCCTGGGCGGCGCTGATGTTCGCGCTCGGCGCGGGTACCATTGCGGTGGCCAGGACCGGTGACCTCACGTTGTGGTCAATCTACGTCTCGGTCATCGCGGTCGGGGCCAAGATTCTGGCATTCGGAGTGCAATATGTTATGTTTCGCACCGTGGTCAGAAGCCGCCTCCGTGCGGCCCGCGCCTGATCGCCGCGCTCTCCCCTCCAGATCGGTGTTCTTGCGTGGCGAGATGGGCTATATGCCGCGCGGTCCCACCCTGACGATTCCAGAACCGTGTCCGGTTTTGTGAAGATTTGAAGAGAACGAGGAGAGACGAATGGCCGTGGACGGTGACTGGAACCTGACCATGACGACCCCGATGGGCGAGCGCGATGCGACGCTGAGCGTGAAGAGCGCAGGCGGCACGCTGACGGGAACGCAGGCCGCCGAAGGCAATTCGGTGGAGATTTTTGACGGCACGGTCAACGGCAACGAGCTCACCTGGAAGGTCTCGATCGACAACCCGATGCCGCTGACGCTGGAATTTACGGGCAAGGTGTCCGGCGACAGCATGTCCGGCGAGATGGGCATCGGCCCGATGGGCAGTTTTCCGTTCACGGGAAGGCGGGCGTAAAAAAGACTGTTGTCGTCCCGGCGAACGCCGGGACCCATACCGCGCGATCCCTCGGGGAACACACGCGGGTCGACGCCTCCACACCACAACGTCCTGTGGTTATGGCTCCCGGCTTGCGCTCGCTTTGGCGGCGCGATGCGCCGCCAAAGCTCGCTTGCCGGGACGACAACCCGCTGGAATCGAGCGCAATCATCGAACCAAAAAGGACGGCCGGGGTCTATTCCCCGGACCGTCAGTTTATCCCTCGGGAGGGAACGCTCTTACTTCAGGAGCTGGGCGACGTTGTCCTTGGTGACCAGATCGAGGCCGGTATAGATCACCTCGGGCACCTTCTCGCCCTTCTTGATCGCAAGCAGCGTGTCCATCGACTTCTCGCCCATCTCGAACGGCCGCTGGCCGGTCAGCGCGTTGGAATAGCCGTCGCGCAAAAGCTCGAGCTGCATCTTCAGCGTGTCGGCGACGACCAGCGTGAACTTGCCGGCATCGATGTCCTTCTTGTTCTTGTTGACGAAGGCCTTGTAGCCTTCGGGCGCGAACATCGGCCAGCCACCGACCGGCACGATCGCGGCGAGATCCGGCGTCGCGGTGCGCAGGTCGGTCATCTGCTGCACGGCCAGCGCGGAATCGTCGTTGCAGAAGGTCGGCGAGCCCGACACCTCGACCCACTTGGATCCCTTCAGGGCTTCGCGCACACCATCAACACGTTCGGCGAGGTTCTTGGCGCCAGGGCCGCCGGACACCATGGCGTATTTGCCGCCTTCAGGACGAAGCTGCAGCAATTGCTTACCGAGCGCGAGCCCAAAATCCTTGTTGTTGGTGCCGATATAGGCGATGCGCTTGGAGCCGGGCGCGTCCGCGTCGAACGTGATGACGGGAATGCCGGCCGCGGTCGCGGCCTCGATTGACTTGGTCATCGAGGCGACGTCGGCGACCGAGATCGCGAGCCCGTCGACCTTCTGGGTGATGAAGTCCTGGATGATCTGGGCTTGCGTCGCCGGCTCGTGCTCGATCGGTCCCTTGTAGATGCACTCGACGTTGCCGAGCTCCTTGGCCCGCTTCATGCAGCCGTCGCGCGCGACGTCGAAGAACGGATTGTTCATCGCCTTGGGCACCACGGCGAACTTATAGTTCGCGGCAAACGCCGGAGCCGCCATCATGGCGACGGCGGCGGCGGCAAGCAGAATTTTCCTCACGTGTCTCCTCCTCAATATTTTTGCCTATCCTTGAAAAACAGTCTGACCCGGAGGCGGATAGACGATGACGCCTGTTGGCGCCCTCTGGGCCAGTATCTTTTTTCTGAGCATGATCCTTTCGGAAAACCGCTACATCCCTTTCCGCTTCATGCTCTATGAAAGTTTCGAGCGAACGCGGTCGACCAGGACCGCCGCGATGATGATCACGCCCACCAGGGTCTGCTGCCAGTAGGAATTGACCTGCGCCAGCACGAGGCCGTTGCGGATCACCTCGAGCAGCACGCAGCCGACGATGGCGCCGAGCGGACCGCCGATGCCGCCCGCGAGATTGGCGCCGCCGATCACGGCCGCGGCGATCACGTTGAGCTCATATGAGGTCGCCATGTTCGCCGGCGCCGAGCCGAGCCAGCCGGAGATGATGATTCCCTGCAGGCCCGCGGCGAGCGCAGAGATCACATAGACCGCGATCTTGACCCTGACCACCGAGATGCCGGTCTGCTCGGCCGCCTTCTCGTTGCCGCCGAGCGCAAAGACGTGACGCCCGAAGGTCGAGTGATGCAGCACCACCGCCATCACCAGCGCCAGCAGGATGAGATAGATGAAGGGGGCCGGCAGCCCGTAGAGATCGCCCGAGGTCAGTGCATAAAAATAGTCGGCGTCCGGACCGCCTGGAAAGCTGCCGCGGCCGTTGGAGACGACATAGGCGAGCCCGCGCACGATCGAGAGCATGCCGAGCGTGGTCACGAAGGACGACAGCCCGAGCACCGCGACGCAGAAGCCGTTGATGAGCCCGACGATCAGCGCGGCCAGGAGCCCGGCAAGGACCGAGATCAGCAAGATCAGCCCGGGCACGGTGGCGAGCACGGTCTTGCCGTCGGCGGCGAGGTGCACGAACCATGCGGCGCCGGCCGCGCCGGGCGTCGACAGCTCGTTCATGACCATCGAGGTGACCATGGCGGAGAAGCACATCATCGAGCCGACCGAGAGGTCGATACCGCCGGTGATGATCACGAAGGTGATGCCGAGGGTGGCGATGGCGATGAACGAAAAGTTCTTCGCCATGTTCTGGATGTTGCCTTCGGTGAGGAAGTACGGCGAGGCGAAGTTCATCACCACGACGAGCAGGATCAGCGCCACCGTGACGTAGCCGGTTTGCGTGGCGAAGATGCCGCGGCGCCACCATTTGGCCTGGCCAATATTGGAGAAGGTGACTGCGGATTCCATGGGCACCGACATCACGCCGCCTCCTTAGCACCGGTGATGAGCGCGGTGACTTCCTCGGGACTGGTGTCGCGGATCGGCTTGTCGGCCCGCTTCTCGCCCCGGCGCATCACGACGACGCGGTCGGAGACCGCAAACACGTCGGGCATGCGGTGCGAGATCAACATCACTGCGATGCCCTGCTCCTTGAGGCGATGGATCAGGCTCAGGACCTGCTCGACCTGGCGGACCGAGATCGCCGCCGTCGGCTCATCCATCATGACGAGCCTGGCGTTGGAGAGCCGTGTCCTGGCGATCGCGACCGCCTGGCGCTGGCCGCCCGACATTTGCTTGACGAGATTGTATGGCAGCGTTTCGGAGCGCAGTTCGCCGAACAGTTCGAGCGAGCGTGCCGCCATCGCCTTGTGGTCGAGCAGCGACAACGGACCGACTTTGCGCGTCAGCTCCCGGCCGAGGAAGACATTGGCCGCCGCGGTGAGATTGTCGGCCAGCGCGAGGTCCTGATAGACGACCTCGATCCCGACCGCGCGGGCGTCGACCGGACGATGGAAATGCACCACGTCGCCTCCAAAAACCATGTCGCCATGGCTCGGCCGAAAATTGCCCGCGATGATTTTCACCAGCGTCGACTTGCCGGCGCCGTTGTCGCCCATCAACCCGACCACCTCGCCCGGATAGATCTTCATGTCGACGTCGTGGAGGGCGCGGATCGCGCCAAACTCCTTGCCGATGCCCTTCAATTCCAGAAGCGGTTCGCTCTGCGGTTGTTCGACCGCCGCCATTGTCATGCCCGTCCTCCCGTTCTTTTGATGTCGTGTCGCATCATGGCACGATCAGACGTAGCGGTTGACAAGAGATTCCAGAAATTCCTGGCGCCCGGAGCGCGGCTGCGGTTCGGTGCTGGAGCGAAGCACCCGATCGGCGAGGTCGGCGAGCGAGCGTTCTCCGGCGAGGATCGCGCGCCCCTCTGAGCCATCCCAGCCCGCATAACGCTCCTTCAGCGCGTCGGTCAGCACGCCGGAGTCCAGCATGACGGAAGCCGCGAGGAAGGCGCGCGCGCAGGCATCCATCGAGCCGACATGGGCATGAATCAGGTCGTCCGGATCGATCGACTGGCGGCGGATCTTTGCGTCGAAATTAAGCCCGCCGGTCGTAAAGCCGCCGCCTTTCAAGATCTCGTGGAACACCAGCGCGAGCTCCTGTCCGTTCATCGCGAACTGGTCGGTGTCCCAGCCGAGCAGGTCATCGCCGCGGTTGATGTCGAGCGAGCCGAACACGCCGAGCGCCTGCGCCAGCGCGATCTCGTGCTGAAAGGAGTGGCCGGCGAGGATGGCGTGGTTCTGCTCGATGTTGAGCTTGACGTCTTTCGTAAGACCATAGCGCTCCAGAAAACCGTAGCAGGTCGCAACATCGAAATCGTATTGATGCTTGGTCGGCTCCTTCGGCTTCGGCTCGATCAGGATCGGGCCCGGAAAACCGATCTTGTGCTTGTGTTCGACCACCAGCGACACGAAGCGGCCGAGCTGATCGAGCTCGCGCTTCATGTCGGTGTTGAGCAGGGTCTCGTAACCTTCGCGCCCGCCCCAGAGCACGTAGTTCTGTCCGCCGAGCCGGTGGGTCACCTCCAGCGCCGCCCTCACCTGCCCCGCGGCATAAGCAAACACCTGCGGGTCAGGATTGGTCGCCGCGCCCGCCATGTAGCGGCGGTGCGAGAACAAATTGGCCGTTCCCCAGAGCAGCCGTACCTTCTGCGCGGCCATTTTTGCTTCGAAGATGTCGGCGATGGCGTTGAGGTTTTGGACGGACTCGGCCAGCGTCTTGCCTTCGGGCGCGGCATCGACGTCATGGAAGGTAAAGAACGGCACGTCGAGCAGCCGAAACAGCTCGAAGGCGACCTCGGCCTTGGCACGGGCCATTGCCATCGGATCCGTGCCGTGGTGCCAGGGCCGCAGAAAAGTCTCGCCGCCGAACGGATCGCTGCCGACCCAGCAGAACGAATGCCAGTAGCAGACCGCGAAGCGCAGATGCTCCTCCAGTCGCTTGCCGTGCACGATGCGGTCCTTGTCGTACCAGCGGAACGCGAGCGGCGACGGCGCCTGCGGCCCCCCAAAGGAAATCGGGGCGGTCGTTTCGAAAAACCGGGCGGGTGCGTTCACGGGAAAAACTCCTTCAGAGCGGGATAAAGCTTGCGCCACTGCGCATAGGCGTCGTCGTAGGCGGCGACCGCGCCAGTTCGTGGCGCGAAGGTCGCAAGCCGGCGCGGACGGCGGCACACCTCGGCGGGCTTTTCGCTGCTCGCAGCGAGCCTGCCGAGCCGCGCGGCGCCGAGTGCGGCCCCGACCTCGCCCTCCTCGACGCGGTGGACCGGGATGCCCAGCACATCGGCCATGATCTGCGCCCATAGCGCCGACCGTGATCCGCCGCCGACCAGGTCGACTTCGGTGATCGCGGGACCCGAGGTCGCGAGCGCGGCAAGATTGTCGCGCGCCGCGTATGCAACGCCTTCGAGCACGGCCTGCACGATGGCGCCACGGTCGGTCGCGCTGCGCAGGCCGACCAAGGCGCCGGCCGCGGTGGCGTCATTGTGCGGCGTGCGCTCGCCATCGAGATAGGGCAGGAAGCGCACCGGGCTCGGCCGGTCGACGACATCTCCGAGCGGCGCAAGAAGTTCGGACTCCGGGGTCGCCAGGATCTTTGCGAGCCAGGCAAGCGAAGCGGCCGCCGACAACATCACGCCCATCTGGTGCCAGAGCCCGGAAAGCGCATGGCAGAAGGCGTGAACCGCGGAGGCCGGCGCCGGCGCAAATGTATCGGTGACGCGAAACAGCACGCCTGATGT
>NZ_JAFATE010000186.1 GCF_019244115.1 Bradyrhizobium sp. | reverse complement strand
TGCCATTTCGCGACCGAACTCGTGCGGCACGCCACCCTAGATTTTGACGCTTCGGCGAGCCTGTCTGCGGGAGACAGCAGATGAGCAGCGCCTCGGAGCGAACCTTTGCCCAACACGCCGGGCCGTTGCTGCGTGTCGAGGATTTGCGTGTTCATATTCCGACCTCGCGCGGGGTCGTCGAGGCCGTGGACGGCGTATCATTTTCCATCAATAAAGGCGAGATCGTCGGCATCGTCGGCGAATCGGGTTGCGGCAAGTCAATGCTCGCCTTGTCGATCGTGCGCCTCGTGCCTTCGCCCGGTCGCATCATTGCAGGGCACGTGGCCATGGCGGGACGGGATTTGCTGTCGCTCTCCGAGCGCGAGATGCGCCGCGTGCGCGGCAACGATGTCGGCATGATCTTCCAAGACCCTTCCGCCTCTCTCAATCCCGTTATGCGCGTTGGAGATCAGGTCAGCGAGACCGTGGAAGCGCATCACGCTGTGACGGCCACGCAAGCCAAGCAGCGCTCGCTCGACATGCTGCGTGCCGTGCGCATTCCCGGTCCCGAGCTGAGATATCGCGACTATCCGCATCAATACTCGGGCGGCATGCGGCAGCGCGCCATGATCGCCGTCGGCTCGGTCAATCATCCGAGGCTTCTGATTGCTGATGAGCCGACAACTGCCCTTGATGTGACGGTGCAGGCGCAGATCATGGACCTCTTGCTGGCAATGAATCGCGCAACTGGCACCGCCATCATGCTGATTACCCACAACATCGCCCTCGTGTCGCATTTTTGCAGCCGCGTATTGGTGATGTATGCCGGCCGTATCGTCGAATCCGGGCCGACGCTCGAGGTGTTCGAAACGCCAAAACATCCCTACACCGATGCGCTTCTCAAGGCCGTGCCTCGCATCGAGGAGAAAAGTGAGGGGGGCTTGCTGCCCATTGAGGGACGACCCCCAGACCTGGCGCGCAAACCAAGGGGCTGCGCCTTTCACCCGCGTTGCCCGCAGCGCAAGGATATCTGCCTCGTAGAGGAGCCGCCCCCGTTCAAGATCGGCCCGGGGCGCAAGGCGCGCTGCTGGCTTGCCCAGGAAACGAGCCCCTTCGAAGAAGATGCGAGATTATCGTCATGAGCAACAAGCAAGCCGCTCCAAGCCCCATTCTGCTCGACGCAGCCGCCCCGTTGATGGAGCCGCGCTTTTTGGCGAAGCGGCTGCCGGACGTTGTGGCCGGCGGGGTGGACGCACTGCTGGCGACAGTCGGCGCTATTGAGGATTTTCGGGCGACGATGGAAATTCTGGGAGCTTGGCTCGAGATCGAGCGCCTGCGCAAGCAACCCATCCGGATCGCCCGTTCGGTCGCTGAGATTCGGGCGGCGAAGACGACTGGGGAAACCGCCATCGTGGTCCATTTCCAAGGCTCCGACCCCATCGAGGATGAGCTCGATTTCCTGAACGCCTTTCAAGCTTGCGGCCTGCGCGTCATGCAACTCACTTACAACACCAGGAACCGCGTCGGTGACGGCTGCTTTGAGCCGAGCGACATCGGCTTGAGCAAGTTCGGGCGCAAAGTCGTCCAGCGCATGGAGGATCTGCGTATCGTTGTCGATCTCTCGCACGCGGGAAACCGCACAGCACTTGAAGCGACCGAGGTGGCGAGCCGTCCTCTTGTGGTGACGCATGCCAATGCTCGGGCTCTTCTCGACACGCCGCGCAACGCGACCGACGAGGTCATACGGGCGGTGGCGGCATCGGGAGGCGTCGTTGGCGTTTGCGCCGCTCCCTTTTTTCTCGCGCAAGACAAGCCGGCCACCCTCGACATGCTCGTGGATCATGCCGCCTATATCGCCGAGCTCGTCGGAGCCCAGCACGTCGGACTTGGCTTCGACTTCGCCGATGAAGACGAGGAGGATTTCGTCTATTTCGGATATGACGAGCGCTATATTCCACGCCCGCCCTGGAACTGGCCGACCGGCATTGCCGGCCATGCCGATGCTGGCAATGTGGCTCACGCGCTGCGCAAGAGAGGGTTTTCAGAATCTGAAACGGTCGGGATCCTCGGTGAAAATTTCCTGCGCGTCTTCAGCGAAATTTGGGGCGGCTGAGGAGCAGTGCGCTTTGGCGGTGAGCGACCAGAATTATCTGCGATTGCCTGGCCGCGCAGGTTTTTGTCAGCCTTGATTATCGGAAGGACGACGATGCTTGCAAACTGATCGAATATGGCTCGATGCAATTCGTACCGTCTTCTTCAGACGAGCAACACGTGGAGCCGGCTCGGCAGATGACCTGGTGTTCCTAAGACGGATCTTGCCTTGGCTGAAGGTGCGCGCGGATTACCTCGATAGCGCAGATTGCAGACCCGCGATGATTCCCGCAATCTCGCCATGCGCCCAGAAAACTCGCGCATGAATAACGAGCACCGAGCAAGCCGTCGGTCTCCCTTAGCGCATTCTGGGCTCACCACCTGCCATTTCTCTGCCGCTCGAAGCCCGATGGGACGGGATCCAGGAGACATCGACTATGCGCTCACCAGCGGCGCGGCGGCCGCACTTGTCTGTCAAGAAATGCAGGGGCAAAGTGATAATCGATCAAGGATCGTGCGGTGGTGAAGATCTTCGATGGAGGGCGGCTGAACAAAAAGGGGTCGACTTGCACAGCATTCCTAAATAGGGCGAACTGGCGACATGCACGCCACAATATTCGGCAGCAACGAGATTCTCTCCCCGGAGAGCCGACCCGTGGTGAGCGGGCGCACTGTCGACCTTGTAGATCTTGATCTCCTGCCAG
>NZ_JAFATE010000173.1 GCF_019244115.1 Bradyrhizobium sp. | reverse complement strand
CTTCCTCAACATCCGGCTGAAGCCGGAGATCTACGAGGGCGTCTTGCGCGCCGTGCTGACGGACGCCGCCTATGGGCGCGGCCCCGCGCGGGACGGCGCCGTCAATGTCGAGTATGTCAGCGCCAATCCGACCGGGCCGATGCATGTCGGCCACGGCCGCGGCGCCGTGTTCGGCGACGCGCTGGCGAGCCTCCTGGTATTCACGGGGCACGCGGTGACGCGCGAATATTACATCAACGACGCCGGGGCGCAGGTCGACGTGCTCGCCCGCTCAGCCTTCCTGCGCTACCGCGAGGCGCTCGGCGAGGTCATCGGCGATATTCCGGAAGGTCTCTATCCGGGCGACTATCTGAAGCCGGTCGGGCAGGCGCTCGCGAGCGAATGGGGCGACAGGCTGCGTTCAAAGCCCGAGGCCGAGTGGCTGCCGATCGTACGCGCCAAGGCGATCGCCATGATGATGGACGAGATCAAGGGCGATCTCGCCGCGCTCAACATCCATCACGACGTGTTCTTCTCGGAGCGCTCGCTGATCGAGGACGGCAACAACAAGGTTGCGGAAACGATCGATTTCTTGCGCGCGAAAGGCGACATCTACGAAGGCCGCCTGCCACCGCCGAAAGGCAAGCCGGTCGAGGACTATGAAGACCGCGAGCAGAGCCTGTTTCGCGCCACCGCCTATGGCGACGATGTCGACCGCCCGCTGATCAAGTCGGATGGCTCCTACACCTATTTCGCCTCCGACATCGCCAACCACAAGAGCAAGTTCGATCGCGGCTTTGCCGATCTGATCGACGTGTTCGGCGCCGATCATGGCGGCTATGTGAAGCGCATGCAGGCAGCGGTGAAGGCGGTGACCGCCGGCAAGGCAACGCTGGACGTCAAGATCGTTCAGCTCGTCAGGCTGCTCCGCAATGGCGAGCCGGTGAAGATGTCGAAGCGCTCGGGCGATTTCGTCACGCTGCGCGAGGTGGTCGACGAGGTCGGCAGGGACGCCGTCCGTTTCATGATGCTGTACCGCAAAAACGACGCGGTGCTGGATTTCGACCTCGCCAAGGTCATCGAACAGTCACGAGACAACCCGGTGTTCTATGTCCAGTACGGACACGCGCGGGGGCATTCGATCTTCCGCAGGGCGCGCGAGGTCGTGCCCGATCTCCCCGCTGAGGATAGTGCGCGACGGGAGTATCTTTCCAGAGGGCCGCTCGAACGGCTGACCGAGCCCGAGGAGCTCGACCTCTTGCGCCGGCTTGCGCTCTACCCCAGAATGTTGGAGGGGGCTGCCACAACCCATGAGCCCCATCGAATCGCTTTTTACCTCTACGATCTTGCCAGCGAGTTCCATGCGCTTTGGACCAAGGGCGGCACCGAATTGCCCCATTTACGCTTCATTAGCGATCATGATGCAAGCCTTACCAAGGCGCGGCTGGGGATGGTTCAGGCCGTCGTCTCGGTTCTGGCATCGGGTCTGGCGATCTTGGGCGTGCACGCCCCCGACGAGATGCGGTAGTCTGAGGGGGCTTTTGGGCCTAGATTGCAACCGATGCGAGCATCCGGTAAGCGCCGGACCGCCTTGTATACAGTTGGCGGCTAGCCCGAAGGGGGATACATCATCACGATGGCAGATCGCTTTCAAGATAGGCCGGGCTCTGACGGTTTAGATCGTCTCGATCCACGCGGGCGCGGTCCGATGCGCGGCGGCGACGCCGATCCGCTGGCGGAGCTTGCCCGTCTGATCGGCCAGAACGATCCCTTTGGCGGCGGGGCCAGCTCCGCTGTCGCCGGCGGCATGAGCCGCGCCAATGCGCGCGTGCAACCTCAGCCGCAGCGCGCGGCCCCTGATTCGTTCCGCGCTCCGATGCCTCCCGCGCCAAGTCCCGTTGACGATTCGCTGGCTGCCGGCGGCCCGCCGCCCTGGATGCAATCGCGTCCTGGCCGGCCCGAGGGGCCGCGCCTGCCACCGGTGGTCGAGCCGAATTTCGAACCAGGAGAGGTCGCTCACCCGATGCAGCGTTTTGGTGCCGAACCCGCACCGCCCCAGCCGCAATATCGCGACGAGCCGGGCTTTGACGACCGCGAGCAGGAGCCTGCGCGCTATGATGATGCGCTGTTCGGTCAGCTCGACACCGGTGGGCCTGCGTTTCAGCGCCAACAGCCCTATCCGGACGACCCCTACGCCTTCCAGGACGAAGAATATGACGATGGCGAAGAGGAAGAGGCGCCCCGGCGGGGCAATGGTCTGGCCAAGGTCGCCGTGTTCCTTGCGCTGGGCGTGATCGGCACCGGCGCGGCCTTTGCCTACCGGAGCTACATGGGGTCATCGCGCAGCGGCGATCCACCGATCATCCGTGCCGACAACAGCCCGACCAAGATCCTCACGCCGGTGCCGGCGGACGGCATCACGAAGCTGCCCGACCGCTTGGGCGACCAGGGCGAGAAGATGGTGTCGCGCGAGGAGACGCCGGTCGACGTCAATACGCGCTCGGTCAGCCCGCGCGTGGTTTTCCCGCCGACGAATCAGAGCAGTGCCGCGCCCGCACCGGCGTCGAGCCTTGGCGGAAACGATGCAATGCAGATGCCGCCGGTTGCCAGCGCCGACACACCGCCCCCGGCGAGCAGCGGGACGATGCCGGCCGGCGAACCCCGCCGCATCAAGACGCTGTCGGTGCGTGGCGACCAGGCCGATAATGGCGCAACTGGCGCGGCGGCCGCAGCGGCAACGACAGCGGCGCCGCCGAAGGCGATGAAGGGGCGCAACTCGCCGGCTTCGGCGAATGCAAGCGCCAATGCGCCGATGCCAATCGCGCCGCAGGCGCCGGCTCCGGCCGCCGAGAAGAAGATGGCCGCGGTCGCGCCGACCCCGGATGCTGACGCCGCGCCGATGGCCGACTCCGGTTATCTGGTCTCGGTGTCGTCGCAGAAGAGCGAAGCCGACGCACAGGCCTCGTTTCGCGCGCTGAAGGCCAAATATGCGGATGCGATGGGGTCCTATTCTGCGCCGGTCATCAAGAAGGTCGATTTACCGGGCAAGGGCGTCATGTACCGCGCCATGGTCGGGCCGTTCGACACCTCGGAAGCGGCGAACCAGTTCTGCAAGGGCCTGACCGCTGCCGGCGGGCAATGCTTCGTCCCAAGGAAATAGCTGCGCCTTGCTTGACCCTGTGATCGCTCCGGGGCTATTCGGCCCCGATGAGCACACGGGCATTCATCACCGGGATTTCCGGCCCCAGACTTGAGGTAGCCGAGCGCGACTTCATCGCCGCGCACCGGCCGTGGGGTTTCATCCTGTTCCGGCGGAACGTCGAGGACCCCGCGCAAGTTAGGTCGCTGATTGCACAATTACGCGACGCGGTCGGCGACGCGGACGCGCCGGTCTTGATCGACCAGGAGGGCGGGCGGGTGCAGCGGCTGCGTCCGCCGCACTGGCCGCTCTATCCCTCCGGCGCCACGTTCGGGCAGCTCTATGCACTGGATCCGGCGCTCGGGATGGCCGCGGCAAAGCTCAGCGCCCGGCTGATTGCCGACGATCTCGGCAAGATCGGGGTCAGCGTCGATTGCCTGCCGCTGGCCGATGTCCCGGTGCCCGGCGCCGACGATGTGATCGGCGACCGGGCCTATGGAACCGACGCCGTCACGGTTGCGGCGATAGCGCGGGCTGTGACAGATGGGTTGCAGGATGGTGGCATCCTCCCGATCCTGAAGCACATTCCGGGGCATGGCCGGGCCACCGCCGACTCGCATGAAAGTCTCCCGGTCGTTGATACGCCGCGGAATCAGCTCGAAGCGGTCGATTTTGCCGCATTTCGGCCGCTAGCCGATTTGCCGATGGCCATGACCGGACATGTTGTGTTTAGCGCCATCGATGCTGTCCATCCGGCTACGACTTCTGCGAAAATGATTGATGAAGTGATTCGCGGCTTCATCGGGTTCCAGGGTTTGTTGATGAGTGATGACGTTTCCATGAACGCGCTCGCAGGATCGATCGCCGCGCGGACGCGGGCGATCTTTGCCGCTGGCTGTGACGTCGTCCTCTACTGCAACGGCAAGCTCGAGGAGATGCAGGACGTTGCGAGCCAGACGCCAGAGCTTGCGGGCAAGGCGCTGACGCGCGCTCGCGCCGCGCTGGCGGCGCGCAAGGCGCCCCGCCCGTTCGATCGCGCCGCGGCCAGGGCCGAACTTGATGCGCTGGTCGCGCGACTGGGAGCGGCAGGCGCATGACCGCGGAAATCCTGTCGTTCGAGACCGGCCGCCCGGCCGAGCTCGCCGAGAGCGACCCGGCGCTGGTGGTCGATGTCGAGGGCTATGAAGGTCCGCTCGACCTGCTGCTCGCGCTCGCGCGTCAGCAGAAGGTCGATCTCGCAAAAATCTCCATTCTCGCGCTCGCCGACCAGTATCTGCAGTTCATCGAGGCCGCGCGGCGCATCCGGCTCGAACTCGCCGCCGACTATCTCGTCATGGCGGCATGGCTCGCCTACCTGAAATCGCGGCTACTGCTGCCCGAGCCGCCGCAGCCCGACGGCCCGAGCGCGGAGGAAATGGCCACCGCACTGGCCAACCGCCTGCGCCGGCTGGAAGCGATCCGCGAGGCCGCCAACCGGCTGATGAACCGTCCGCAATTGCAGCGCGACATCTTTGCACGCGGCGCCCCCGAGACAATCGCGGAGGTCTGCCATCAGAAATTTACCGCGACATTGTTCGACCTTCTGAGCGCCTATGCCGTGCAGCGTCAGCAAGGCGTGCTCGCAAGCGTGCATCTTGCCAAACGCACCGTGTGGTCGCTGGCGGAAGCACGCGCAGCGCTCGAGCGCCTCGTCGGAGCGACCGAGGAGTGGAGTTGCCTCGACCAGTACCTGCTGAGCTACGTCGTAGATCCCAGCCAGCGGGCGACGGTCTTCGCCTCCAGCTTTGCCGCGGCCCTGGAACTGGTGCGTGAAGGCGACATGGAATTGAACCAGAAAGAGGCGTTCGCGCCGCTGTATTTTCGCAAGCGTATGTCCCCGCCATCCGGCGCCGCCACCGCGCCGGACCTGACGGCCGAGTAACGCGTTAAAGAAGGAGAGCGTGCCATGGCAAGCCTGGCGGAAATGCGCATCGAACACGTCGAGGAGCCTTCCATGGATCCGCAAGGGCGGCCGGAGGAGCTGCGGCTCCTGGAAGCGCTGCTGTTCGCCGCCGCCGAGCCGCTCGATCAGGCGACCCTGGCCAAGCGCATGCCTGACGGCGTCGACATCAAAACCGCGCTCGCCCAGCTGCAGGCGGAATACGCTCCGCGTGGTGTCAATCTGGTCAAGATCGCCAACAAATGGGCTTTCCGTACCGCGGGCGACCTGTCATGGCTGATGACGCGCGAAAGCACGGAAACCCGAAAACTGTCGCGGGCGGCCATCGAGGTTTTGGCGATCATTGCCTACCACCAGCCGGTGACGCGCGCGGAGATCGAGGAAATCCGCGGCGTGGTGACCTCCAAGGGGACGCTCGACGTGCTGCTCGAGACCGGATGGATCAGGCCGCGTGGCCGCCGCAAGACGCCGGGCCGGCCGCTGACCTTCGGAACCACCGAGAGTTTTCTGTCCCAGTTCAGCCTGGAGGCGCTCGGCGACCTGCCCGGTCTCGAGGAACTCAAGGGGACTGGCCTGTTGGATACCCGCCTGCCGACCGGCTTCACCGTTCCCAATCCATCCGACGATCCGACGCTCCGGGAAGACGAGGATCCGCTGGAGCCGGGCGATCTGGATTTCGCGCTTGCGCCGGCGGCCGAACCTGAACCCGATCCAGGGCCACAGCCGCAGCCGGAACCAGAGCGCGGAAGCGGCGAATAGCCCCATGCTCGTCCGCGGTTAACGGTAGCCATAGCTCCAGCCGTCAACGGCGATTTGACCTCGCTTCGGTCCTTGTTTTTGACCGCCGTGGCGCCTACGTTCCGGCTAACATCTGGCCGGAAGCCGGCCGTGCTTGGAGGGTTGCAGGATGGGTTCGCTGAGCATTTGGCACTGGATCGTCGTGATCGCAGTGGTCCTGCTCTTGTTCGGCCGCGGCAAGATTTCGGACCTGATGGGCGACGTCGCGCAGGGCATCAAGGCGTTCAAGAAGGGCATGCAGGACGACGACAAGCCCGCGGAAAAGACCGAGCCGGTCAAGTCGATCGATCATGGCGGCTCGGCGCCGACGGCCCGCTCCGACGTGGGCAGCAAGGCCGTCTGAGCCCTTCGATTTGTGGCAGACGCGGACGGCCTGGTCCCGCACAGGGCAGCGCTTCGCGTGAGCGGAAATTTTCATGTTCGACATCGGGTGGAGTGAATTCGTCCTCATCGCAGTTGTCGCGCTGATCGCCATCGGCCCGAAAGAGCTGCCGGGCGTCCTGCGGATGGTCGGACAATGGATGGGCAAGGCGCGCAAGATGGCCGCCGAGTTTCAGAGCCAATTTCAGGAAGCAATGCGCGAGGCCGAAATGGCCGACCTGAAGAAGAGCTTTGACGAGGTTCGGGAAGCCGCCAGCAGTTTTTCACCGGTCGGCATGATCTCCTCGCTGCAGCAGGACGTCAGCAATTCCCTGCGGGTCGAGCCACTGGACAAGCCCGCCGAGACCAAGCCGGAGGTCGGGCCGGCTATCGCTGCTCCGGCGGAGGCGACGGCTGCCGAGACGCCTGCCACCGCGGACACTCCGACCGCTGCCGCGGAGGCCGAGGCCACGGCCGCGCCCACAGCGCCGGCTGACGAATTGAAGGACGCCAAAGCGTCATGAGCGCCGAAGACATTGAGGCCAGCAAGGCGCCACTGCTCGACCACCTGATCGAGCTCCGCTCGCGCCTGATCAAATCGCTGCTCGGCTTCGGCGTCGCCTTCATCGTCTGTTTCTTCATCGCCAAGCACATCTACAACTTCCTGATCTGGCCCTTCGTCTGGGTCGCGGGAGCCGAAAATTCGAAATTCATCTATACGGCGCTGCTGGAATATTTCATCACGCAATTGAAGCTTGCCCTGTTCGGCGCCGGCTTCATCTCGTTTCCGATCATCGCAACCCAGATCTATCGATTCGTTGCGCCTGGCCTTTACCGACACGAGCGCAACGCCTTCCTGCCTTATCTGATCGCGACGCCCGTCTTCTTCTGGCTTGGCGCGATGCTGGTCTATTTCGTCGTCTTTCCGATGCTGATCCGCTTCTCGCTTGGGATGCAGCAGCTGGGCGGACCTGACACCGCGCAGATCGAGCTGTTGCCGAAGGTCGGCGAGTATCTGTCGCTGATGATGTCGCTGATCTTCGCCTTTGGCATCGCCTTCCAGCTTCCGGTGATTTTGACGCTGCTCGGTCGCATCGGGATCGTTACCTCGGAGATGCTGCGCAGCAAGCGCCGCTATTTCATCGTGGTCGCCTTCGTCATCGCGGCCGTGCTGACGCCGCCGGACGTTTTGAGCCAGTCGTCGCTGGCACTGCCGCTGCTCGCGCTCTACGAAGGCTCGATCATCGCCGTGCGCGTGGTGGAGAAGAAGGCGGCAGCTGCGAAGACCTCTACCACCGGCGCCCCGCCGGCGGCCAACCCGGCCGAGTAGGGCGCCTCCCGCCGTGCTGACGACCACCCCAGCTGTCATACCCCGCGGAAAGCGGGGTATCCAGCACGCTGCGGCTTCTCAGTAAAGCACTGGCGTCTCTGGAATACTGGATCACCCGCTTTCGCGGGCGATGACGGTCATGCTAGGTGGAGCGCACGCAAACTCTCAACAGCGATGTTGAAGTAACCACGATGGTGGCTCGGGACTCTTCGCCATGCACGACATCAAAGCGATCCGTGACAATCCGCAAGCGTTTGATGCGGCGCTGAAGCGCCGCGGGCTGGCCCCCTTGTCGCCGTCGCTGCTGGCGATCGACGAGAAGCGCCGTGCGGCGATCCTCGCCTCCGAGCAGGCCCAGGCGCGGCGCAACGCCGCCTCGAAGGAAATCGGCGAGGCCAAGAAGGTCAGGGACGAGACCCGCGCCGGCGCGCTAATGGAAGAGGTTGCCAAACTCAAGACCACCCTGCCGCAGCTCGAGGCGGCGGCCAAGCTCGCCGACGAGGAGCTCGCGAAACAGCTCGCGGCGATCCCCAATCTGCCGCTCGACGAAGTCCCTGATGGTCTGGATGAGCACGGCAACGTGCAGCGCCACGTGTTCGGCGCGCCACGAAACTATGCCTTCATGCCCAAGCCGCACGACGATCTCGGCAGCGCTCTCGGCTGTATGGATTTCGAGACCGCCGCCAAACTTTCAGGTGCACGCTTCGTGGTCTTGAAGAAGGGATTGGCCCGGCTGGAGCGCGCTATCGGGCAGTTCATGCTCGATCTGCACACCAACGAGCATGGTTATGCCGAAATCAATCCTCCGCTCCTGGTACGCAACGAGGTGATGTTCGGCACCGGCCAACTACCAAAATTCGAGGACGATCAGTTCTGGGCTATCAAGGGCGAGTTGCTCGCTGCGTCAGGTGAAAGCCTGAAGACGGAGCGGCTCGGTCTGATCCCGACAGCCGAGGTTTCTCTGACCAATCTCGTGCGCGAACAGATTGTCGACGAAAAGCAGTTGCCGATGCGGCTGACCGCGCTCACACCTTGCTTCCGCGCCGAGGCGGGCGCGGCCGGGCGCGATACGCGCGGCATGATCCGACAGCACCAGTTCACCAAGGTCGAGCTGGTGTCGATCACGACGCCC
>NZ_JAFATE010000170.1 GCF_019244115.1 Bradyrhizobium sp. | reverse complement strand
CTCGTAGATTGTCTTGATCAGCTCGTGGATGGATTGCGAAATGAACTCGGTCGGATTGTAGCCGATGTCGTAGTCAAGTCCCTTAGGAAAGCTGGCCTTCAGCTTGACCATGGTGTCCTTGATGCCCTTGGCGGTCGCAAGCGCATTCGATCCCGGCCGCTGGGTCACCAGCAGCGCGACCGCAGTTTTGCGCAGCTCGAAGCTGTTGGTGGAATAATCCAGCGCGCCGAGCTCGATCCGGGCGATGTCGGTCAGCCGCACGATACGGCCGTCCTGGCCGGACTTGACGACGATTTTTTCGAACTGGGCCGGTTCCTTCAACCGTCCGGTGAAGGTCAGGTTGGGCTGGAAGGCGCGGTCCGAGATCGGGGGGCTCGCGAACTGGCCGCCGGTGATCTGCAGGTTCTGGGCCCGGATCGCCGTGATGACGTCGCCGGCGGTCATGCCGAGGTTCGAGATCTTGTCCGGATCGAGCCACAGCCGCATCGAATAGTCGCGCGCGCCAAAGATCTGGATGTCGCCGATGCCGTTGAGCCGGAGCAGCTGGTCGCGGACCTGCAGCAGCGCGTAGTTGGAGATGTAGAGCTGGTCGAGGCTGTCGTCCGGCGACAGCATGAACACGACCATCAGGATGTCGGGCGAGTTCTTGCGCGTGACCACGCCGTTGCGCTGCACCTCTTCGGGCAGCTGCGGGGTCGCGATCGCGACGCGGTTCTGCACCAGCACCTGGGCCTTGTCGAGGTCGGTGCCAAGCTTGAAGGTGACGGTGATGGTGAGCTGGCCGTTCGAGGTCGCCTGGCTGTAGATATACAGCATGTCCTCGACGCCGTTGATCTGCTGCTCGATCGGCGCGGCGACCGTGTCGGAGATGGTCTGCGCCGAAGCGCCCGGATATTGCGCCGTGACCACCACGGTCGGCGGCACCACTTCCGGATATTCGGCGACCGGCAGGGTCTGGTAGGCGATCGCGCCCACGATCAGCAGCACGATGGACAACACCATCGCCAGGATCGGCTGGTTGATGGAGAGACGGCCGAGATTCATGACTTGCTCTGCGCCTGATGCGGGCTGACCTTGGCGCCGACGCGCACCCGCTGGATGCCGTCGACGATGACGCGGTCGTCAGCCTTCAGCCCCTCGCGGATCACGCGCAGGCCATCGTCGAGCGGTCCGAGCATGACGGTCCTTGCCTCCACGGTGTCGTCATCCTTCACCACGAACACGATCTTGCGCGATTGATCCGTCGCGACCGCGGTGTCGGGGATCAGCAGCGCTTCATAGGGCGAGCTGCCGATCAGCCGGACCCGGCCAAACTGTCCAGGGAGTATCGACAGGTCGTGGTTCGGCACGATGGCGCGGCTGCGCAGCGTTCCCGTCGACACGTCGAGGCGGTTGTCCAAAAAGTCCATCTTGCCGTCATGCGACGGCTTGGTCTCGCCGGTCAGCGTCACCTGGATCGGATTGGCGGTATCGCGCGAGCTCGGCCGCTTGCCCTCGAACCAGAGCTTGCTGTTCCTTTGATAGGTCGCCTCATCGACATCGAAATAGACGTAGATCGGATCGAGCGAGACGATGGTGGTGAGCAGGGTCGAGGTGCCCGTGTCGCTGCCCTGCACGAGATTCCCCGGCGTAACAAGATGCCGGCTGACCCGGCCCGTGATCGGCGCCAGCACATGAGTGAACTCGACATTGAGCTGGGCCGCCTTCAGCGCGCCCTCCGCCTGCATTTCCGCGGCATGCGCGGCCTGCAGGGCCTGACGGCGCTGGTCGACGGTGGATTCGGTAACGGTCTGGTTCAGCGTCAGGCTCAGCGAGCGATCGAGCTCGCGCTTGGTGAGCTCCACCTTGGCACGGGCGTCCGAGAGCTGGCCGTTCGCCTGTTCGGCCACCGCCTCGAACGGGCGCGAATCGATCACGTAGAGCAGATCGCCGGCACGGACGATGTCGCCGTCCTTGAATTCGACGCTGGTGACGTAGCCGCCGACGCGGGGGCGAACCTGCACCTCCTCGACGGCATCGAACCGGCCGGTGAACTCATCCCAATCCGTGACCGTGCGCTTGGCCGGCTGCGCCACGGTGACCGGCGGCGGAGGCGCGGCAGCCTGCGAGGCCGGGGGCGCCTGGCCGCAGCCCGACACGGCGGCTGCAAGCACAATGACCGACAGCATGCCGCCGGCGCGTGCGAGGGCTGAACTCGTTCTTCGAGAAGGCTCCGATGACTCCGACATGGACAGGACGTCTCCTCCAAAACCGTGCCGCGGCCGCTCCGGCTCATACGAGATGCGAAAGCCTCGCAGTCTGATCAACACCGCGCCAAACTCAAGCAAAATCGTCATGCATCGAACGCCGCGTCATGTGCTCGCGCTTTGCGGGAATTGCATGCACGCGCGGGCCTCACCTCGCACATGACAGCGTGAACCGGAACCTGCCCGTTTGGCTAGGTGTGCCCCGGCATAGCCCTATCAACGAGACGTGACAGTTTTTCTTGTGTGAAATCGCCACGAATGGCCCGAACGGATCACGGTCGCCCGCGCGTTCCCCCGCGCATGCGCGCCTTTCACGCCCCATCTTCGGGCATGACGCGCGGTTCCAACCTCGCTAGACTGGCACAAGCAAACAATGAGAATGTCCCGGGGAGGACAGCGGCGTGCTGCGAGCGCGTGTCGTTTTCGGCGCGATGGCGGTGCTTGCGCTGTGCGAGGTCCTGGGCCGCGGCAAAGGAGCGTGCGCAAAGCGATGTATACCGGTAAGCAAGCTCGTCTGCGCCCGCTGCAACCCGCCTTCATCATGGCGGGCACCGGCGAAACAGTGACCTACCGCGAGCTCGACGCGCGCACGAACCGGCTGGCGCATCTGTTTCGCAAGTACGGACTGCAGCGGCTCGATCACTATGCGATCTTCATGGAGAACAACAGCCGCTATCTCGAGGCCTGCGGCGCCGGCGAACGTTCCGGCCTCTATTTCACCTGCGTCAATTCCTATCTGACGGCGGGCGAGCTCGCCTACATCCTGAACAACAGCCAGTCGCGCCTCCTGATCACCTCGGCCCTCAAGCTCGATATCGCGCGCGAGGCGATCAAGGAGTGTCCCAGGGTCGAGCTCTGCCTCGTTGCCGACGGCAGCGGCGCGAGCGAGCGCATCGTGGGGCTCGATCAGGCGACTCGTGGCTTGCCCAGGACGCCGATCGCGGACGAGTATGTCGGCACCGCGATGCTGTATTCGTCGGGCACCACGGGGCGGCCGAAGGGCATCCTGCGCCCGCTCCCGGAGCAGCCGCCGGTGCAAAACCTGCCACTGTTCGATTTCCTCATAAAACTCTGGCAGTACCGTGAGGGCATGATCTATCTCTCGCCGGCGCCGCTCTATCATTCGGCGCCGCAGGCCGCCGTCAATCTCACGATCCGCATGGGTGGCACCGTCATCATCATGGAAAGTTTCGATCCGGAGCGCTATCTCGCGCTGATCGAACAATGGGGCGTGACCCACAGCCAGCTGGTGCCGACGATGTTTTCGCGCATGCTCAAGCTCCCGCCGGAAGCGCGCCACCGCCACGATCTCTCGTCCCTCGAAATTGCGATCCATGCCGCCGCGCCCTGCCCGGTTCAGGTCAAGGAGGACATGATCAAATGGTGGGGCCCGATCATCCAGGAATATTATGGCGCGACCGAAGGGCTCGGCTTCACCGCCTGCAGCAGCGCGGAATGGCTTGCGCACAAGGGCACCGTCGGCAAGGTGCTGCTCGGCGACCTGCACATTCTCGACGAGAACATGAAGGAATGCGCGACCGGCACGGCCGGTACGGTGTGGTTCAAGACAGCCTCGGCGTTCGAGTATTTCAACGATCCGGAGAAGACCCGGGAGGCGCGCTCGCCTGACGGCAGCATGAGCACGGTCGGCGATGTCGGCTATGTCGATGCCGACAGTTATCTCTATCTCACCGACCGCGCGACTTTCATGATCATCTCGGGCGGGGTCAACATCTACCCGCAGGAATGCGAGAATCTCCTGATCACCCATCCGAAGATCGCCGATGCGGCCGTGTTCGGCGTGCCCAATTCGGATCTCGGCGAGGAGGTCAAGGCGGTGGTGCAGCCGATGCCCGGCATCGAGCCCTGCGAGGCGCTGGCCGAGGAGCTGATCGCCTTCTGCAGCCAGTCGCTGTCGCGACAGAAGGTGCCGCGCTCGATCGATTTCGAGGAGCAGCTGCCGCGTCTGCCGACCGGAAAACTCTACAAGCGCCTGCTGCGCGACCGCTATTGGGGTAACAAGACCTCGCGGATCGTGTGACAGCGGCGCCTGAGCCGTCCAGCGGTCCATCTCGGCGCGCTCGGACCAGGGTCTTCCGCGATCGATTTCGGTCGAGAGCCCCTGCCGCCCCGCCCTTTATGCGGGCATAATGCCAGCGCCAGTCCTGATTTCCATCCGCGCGCGCAAGGCCGAGGTCTCCCATGCATGCCCACCAGATCATGACCCGGAACGTGGTGACCGTTGCTCCGGAAATGCCGGTCATCGACGCCGCGAAAGCGATGCTGCGGCATCACGTCGCCGGACTGCCGGTGGTCGATGCGAGCGGAAAACTCGTCGGCATGGTCTCTGACGGCGATTTCATCCGCCGCGCGGAGATCGGCACCGAACGGCGGCACGGACGCTGGCTCTCGCAGCTGGTCGGGCGAAGCCAGATCACGTCCGATTTCGTGCGCGCGCACGGCCGCAAGGTCGGCGTCATCATGACGCCGAAGCCGGCGACGGTTGCGGAAGACACCCCGCTGGAGCAGGTCGTCGAGATCATGGAGGCCAACAACATCAAGCGGGTTCCGGTGGTCAACGGAGACCGGCTGGTCGGCATCATAACCTACGCGGATTTTGTGCAGGCCATCGCCAGCCTCGCCCATGACATCACGAAGCCGACCACGGATGACGACGGGATTCGCGCGCAGGTCGTCGCCGCGATCGACAAGGCCGCCTTGCATCCTTGCCGCTTCACGGTCACCGTCCGCGGCGGCGTCGTGCACTTGAATGGCGTCGTCAAGGACGACAAGATGCGACGCGCGGCACGCGTCGCGGCCGAATGCGTTCCCGGCGTCAAGGACGTTCACGACCACCTCTGGATCCACCCACCGCCGGAGGAGGATCTTGGCGGCGGCGATTTCGTGTCGTTGCAGGAAGAGACCTCGACGGAGGATGATCAGCCGCTGTGACGGCGGCCATGCTCTCATGATGTGAGACATGATGCCGCTGCAGCGCGCTCGCGCGCCAGGCTCGAGCTGGACATAACGCCGCAGTTGCGCGGCGCCGCGCACGTTAACCTTCGCGCTGGTGACGAATTCATCCGAATTGCCAAGGCAGCCCCTGGCCGAACCGGTTGCCCCGTCCTCGCGCCATGGTTATCGTTGCCTGCAACCGGCCGCCGACAAGGCCGGTCGAAGCAAGCCTTCGAAGGAGGAAAGCATGCGGGGCGTCAGCGCCTTGGCCGCTGCCATCTTGTCGTTATTGGCGGCCACAATGGCCTCGGCTGGGGAGCCGAAACAGGGCGGTACCTTACGCATGTATCACCGCGACAGTCCGGGCAGCGCATCGATCCACGAAGGGGCGACCTACTCGGTCAACGTTCCCTTCATGCCGGTGTTCAACAATCTCGTCATCTACAAGCAGGACGTCGCTCAGAACAGCATGGATTCCATCGTGCCGGAGCTCGCCGAGAGCTGGGCCTGGAGCGGCGACAACAAGACGCTGACCTTCAAGCTGCGGCAAGGCGTCAAATGGCATGACGGCAAGCCGTTCACGTCCGCCGACGTCAAATGCACCTTCGACATGCTGATGGGCAAGTCGCAGCAGAAACTGCGGCAGAATCCGCGCAAGGCCTGGTACGACCAGGTCGATGAGGTCACGACCAATGGCGATTTCGAGGCGGCCTTTCACCTGAAGCGGCCGCAGCCCTCGCTGCTCGCCTTTCTGGCCTCCGGCTATACGCCGGTCTATCCGTGCCATGTATCCCCGGCGGAGATGCGCACGCACCCGATCGGCACCGGCCCGTTCAAATTCGTCGAGTTCAAGGCCAACGAGTCCATCAAGCTGGTCCGCAATCCGGACTACTGGAAAAAAGGCCGGCCCTATCTCGACGGCATCGAATTCACCATCATCCCGAACCGTTCGACCGCCATCCTCGCCTTCGTCGCCGGCAAGTTCGACATGACGTTTCCGACCGAAGTGACGATCCCGCTCTTGAAGGACGTCAAGAGCCAGGCGCCCAGCGCGGTCTGCGTGGTCGAGCCGACCAATGTCTCGACCAACATCATCGTCAACTCGTCGAACCCGCCATTCGACAATTTAGACATCCGCCGCGCGCTGGCGCTGACGCTCGACCGCAAGGCCTTCATCTCGATCCTGTTCGAGGGCCAGGCCGATATCGGCGGCACCATGGAGCCGGCGCCGGACGGGCTGTGGGCGATGCCGAAGGAGATGCTGGAGAGCATCCCGGGCTACGGGCCCAATATTGATGCGAACCGGGAAGAGGCGCGCAAGCTGAGGCAGAAGGCGGGCTACGGTCCGGACAAGCATCTGCAGGTCAAGGTCTCGACCCGCAACATCGCCCAGTACCGCGATCCCGCCGTCATCCTGATCGACCAGCTCAAGCCGATCTATATCGACGCCGAGCTCGACGTCGTCGACACCGCGCAGTGGTTCCCAAAAGTGGCGCGCAAGGACTATGCGCTCGGCCTCAATCTCACGGGCAATGCGGTCGACGATCCCGACCAGTCGTTCTACGAGAACTACTCCTGCGGTTCGGAGCGGAACTACACCAACTACTGCAACAAGGACATCGAAAAACTGTTTGATGAGCAGTCGGTCGAGACCGATATCGGCAAGCGCAAGAAGATGGTCTGGGAGATCGACAAGAAGCTGCAGGAGGACGTGGCGCGCCCGATCATCTTCCACAGCCGCAACGGCACCTGCTGGCAGCCCTATGTCAAGGGTGTGACCATCATGGTGAACAGCTCCTACAACGGCTTCCGCTATGAGGATCTGTGGCTAGACAAGTGAAATACGTGCAGTGCAATCGTATCGATAGCTGTAGGGTGGGCAAAGGCGCTTCTTCGCGCCGTGCCCACCATCGATGGCTCGATCGTCGCGGCGGTGGGCACGCTGCGCTTTGCCCACCCTACAGTCCGTTTCGGGTGCCGCTCTCCCGCGCGCCCGCACGTGCGGAGAGGTGAACCGAGCCCGGGCTCGCCGGGCGAGGTAATAGGAGCGGAAACGGTGTTTGCCTATCTCGTGCGACGGCTGGGATTGATGCTCGTGACCCTCTTCGGGATCTCGATCGTGATCTTCTTCCTGCTGCGCATCGTGCCCGGCAACATCGTCGATATTCTCTTTGCGGCCGCCGGCTATGTCGATCCGGCCGACAAGGCTAACCTGCAGAAGGAGCTCGGCATCGACCAGCCGCTGGTCGTGCAATATCTGCACTGGATCGGCGGCCTCTTGCGCGGCGACCTCGGCTATTCCTATGTCTCCGAGAAGCCGGCGCTCGATGAGATCCTGCCGCGGATCCCGATCACCGCGCGACTTGCCGGCCTTGCACTCTTGTTCTCCGCCTCGGTCGGCATTCCGCTCGGCGTCATCAGCGCGGTCTATCAGGGCTCGAAACTCGACTATGCGCTGCGCGTGGTCAGCCTCTCCGGCCTGTCGCTGCCCTCGTTCTGGCTCGGGCTCTTGATCCTGACCGCGTCGGTCGCGATGTTCGGCGACATTCCGCTCTTCAATCCGAACCCGAAAACCTGGGCGGAGGCCTTTGCCACCTATGCCATCCCCGCGATGGCGGTCGGCTTCCGCAGCTCGGCCCTGACCATGCGCATCACCCGCTCCTCGATGCTGGAAGTGTTGCGGCAAGACTATATTCGAACGGCGCGCGCGAAAGGCGCCTCCGATGCGTCGGTCAATTTCAATCACGCGCTGCGGAACGCCATCCTGCCAGTCATCACCGTGGTCGGCATCGAGGCGGCGTTTTTGATCGGCGGCCTGATCGTCACCGAGACCGTGTTCAACATTCCCGGCGTCGCCCGCTTCCTGGTCGAGGCGATCCGCTGGCGCGACTACCCGATCGTCCAGAATCTCGTGATGTTCATCGCGGTGGTCGTGGTGTTCGCCAATTTTACCGTGGACATGCTGTACGCCGTGTTCGATCCGCGCATCCGCTATTCGGACTAAAAGGAGCACTTTTGGACGCGATCAACTACGACAGCGAACTGCGCCGCGCCGGAGCCAATGCGACCCATGGCTGGCGGCGGCTCGTTTTTCTCGCGGGGCGGCATCTGCTCGGCTCTATCGGTCTCGTCATCATGGCGCTGTTCGTGCTGACCGCATTGTTTGCCGACGTGATCGCACGCATCGATCCGCTGACCGTCGATTCCGCGCATGCGCTGGCGCGACCCTCGAGCCTGCACTGGATGGGCACCGATTCCTTCGGCCGGGACGTCTTTAGCCGGATCATCCATGGCGCCCGCATCTCGCTCGCCGTCGGCCTCGGCTCGACCGCGCTCGGCGCCTCGATCGGCGTCATCGTCGGCCTCACGTCAGGTTATCTCTCCGGCTGGGTCGACCTGGTGTTCCAGCGCGGCACCGACATCCTGCAGGCGCTGCCGCTGCTCGTGCTGGCGCTGGTCATGACGACGGCGCTCGGTCCGTCGCTGCCGAACGTCATCATCGCGATCGCGATCCCGCTGATTCCGACGGTCTCGCGCGTGATCCGCGCCAACACGCTGGCGCTGCGCGAACTACCGTTCGTGGAGGCCGCGAAATCGATCGGCATGAGCGAGACGCGCATCGCGCTGCGCCACGTGCTGCCCAACACGCTGGCGCCGCTGATCGTGCTCGCCACCGCCCAGCTCGGCTCGACCATCCTCACCGAAGCCTCGCTGTCGTTCCTTGGCCTCGGCATTCCCGAGCCCTATCCGTCCTGGGGCCGCATGCTCTCCGAATCGGCGGCGGAATATGTCCGCACCGCGCCTTGGCTCGTGATCTTTCCCGGCATCGCGATCAGCCTCGCGGTGTTCGGCACCAACCTGTTCGGCGACGCGCTGCGCGACATTCTCGATCCGAGGCAGCGCAGCTGATGAGCATGGCGAAGTCCGACGACATCGTTCTCGACGTCCAAAACCTGCAGACGGTGTTTTTCACCAATTCCGGCCTGTTCAAGGCAGTCGACAATCTCTCGTTCCAGGTCCGCCGCGGCGAGACGCTGGCGATCGTCGGCGAATCCGGCTGCGGCAAGAGCGTCAGCGCGCTGTCGGTGATGCGCCTGGTCCCCGATCCGCCCGGCCGCATCGTCGGCGGCGCGGTGCTGCTCGAAGGCAAGGATCTGCTCGGGCTCGATGACAGCGGGATGCGCGACATCAGGGGCAACCGCATCTCGATGATCTTTCAGGAGCCGATGACCTCGCTCAATCCGGTGATGCGGATCGGCGACCAGATCACCGAGGCGGTGCGGCTGCATCAGACCATGACGAAGAGAGAGGCCTGGGACAAGGCGGTCGAGATGCTGCGCCTGGTGCGGATTCCGGAGCCGGCGCGCCGGGCGCAGGACTATCCGCACCAGCTTTCCGGCGGCATGCGCCAGCGCGCCATGATCGCGATGGCGCTGGCGTGCCGGCCGGCGCTCCTGATCGCCGACGAACCTACGACCGCGCTCGACGTGACGATCCAGGCCCAGATCCTGGCGCTGATGCTGGAGCTGCAGAAGGAGCTCGGCACGGGCCTGATCCTGATCACCCACGATCTCGGCGTGGTCGCGCAGACCGCACAGCGCGTGGTGGTCATGTATGCCGGCCGCAAGGTCGAAGAGGCCAATGTCGACGACCTGTTTGCGAACCCGCTGCATCCCTATACGCGCGGCCTGATGGCCTCGATTCCGGCGCTGCCGTCGGAGCGAGGCCGGAGCGACGCGCGGCTGGCGGAAATCCCCGGGATGGTGCCGGCCTTGACCAAACTGCCGAACGGGTGCGCCTTTGCGCCACGCTGCAAGCTCGCGATCAAGCGCTGTCACGACGAGTATCCGCCGCTTGCGGAGTTCGGCGGCAACCACACGGCCGCCTGCTGGCGCGCCGGCGAAATGGCGGCTGCATCATGAGCGCGGAGACCGCCTTGCTGGAGGTCGAGAACCTTGTCAAGCATTATCCGGTCCGCCGCGGCCTGCTCAGGCGGCGCGCCGGCACGGTGCATGCCGTCGATGGCGTGAGTTTTGCGCTTCGGCGAGGCGAAACGCTCGGCCTGGTCGGCGAGTCCGGCTGCGGCAAGTCGACGGTCGCCCGCAGCGTGCTACGCCTGGTCGAGCCGACGTCGGGGCGCATCCAGCTCAAGGGCCACGACATCACTCATCTCGGCAAGACCGAGCTGCGGCAGCACCGCCGCGCCATGCAGATCGTGTTCCAGGACCCGTTCGCCTCGCTCAACCCGCGCATGAGCGCGGGCGACATCGTCGGCGAACCCCTGAGCGTGCACGGCCTCGCGTCGGGCCGCGACAAGGAGGCGCGCGTCGCCGAGCTGTTTTCCCAGGTCGGCCTGCGCCCTGACCAGATGAGGAATTTTCCGCATCAGTTTTCGGGCGGTCAGCGCCAGCGCATCTGCATCGCGCGCGCGCTGGCGCTACGGCCGGACCTCATCGTCTGCGACGAACCGGTCTCGGCGCTCGACGTCTCGATCCAGGCCCAGGTGATCAACCTGCTGGTCGACCTGCAGCAGGCCTACGGCTTCTCCTATCTGTTCATCGCGCATGATCTTGCCGTCGTCGCCCATATCAGCCACCGCGTCGCAGTGATGTATCTCGGCCGCATCGTCGAGATCGCCGACAAGAATGAGCTGTTCAACAATCCGCGCCATCCCTACACGCAGGCACTGCTCGCCTCCGTGCCGGTCGCCAACCCCCGGGTAAAGCGCCTGACGCCGCTGGTCGATGGCGATGTGCCGAGCCCGGTCAATCCGCCGCCCGGCTGCGCCTTCCACATCCGCTGCCGCTACGCGATGGCGCGCTGCAAGACCGAGCGGCCGGCGCTGCTCGCGGCCGGACCGCGGCACCAGGTGGCGTGTCTGCTGGGCGACGGCACGGGACGGGCGGAATAGGTTGATGTCGCGGCACTCACAACGGTCATCGCCCGGCTCGACCGGGCGATCCAGTACGCCGTGGCTTTTCCGCATCACACGAAGGTCTCTGGAATACTGGATCACCCGCCTACGCGGGTGATGACATCGGGTTTATCTTCGCTCACATCACGCGTCTGCTATGATAGCGTTCAGGTTCACAGCAACGGAGGCACTGCCATGGACGCCGTGACACCGAAGAGCCCGCAGGAGGCCGGTGCGCATTCGCATCTCGTCCGGCCGCAGGAGATGGACTGGCAGCAGACGCGCTTTCCCGGCTGCGAGGCCAAGACGCTGCTGTTCGATCGGAGCAGCGGGCTCATGACCGCCTTGATGCGCTTTGCCCCGGGGGCCGTGCTGCCCGATCATGAGCACGTCAACATCGAGCAGACCTATGTGCTCGAAGGCAGCCTCGTCGACAAGGACGGCGCGGTCGCCGGCATGGAATGCAAAGCCGGCGAATACATCTGGCGCGAGGCCGGCAGCCGTCATTCCGCATGGTGCCCTGAGGGCGCGCTGATCCTTGCAATATTCCAGGTGCCGAACAAATTCTTCGAAGCCGATGGCCGCGTCGTCGATGCCGCGGGCCAGGACTGGGACGAGACCTGGGGCCATACGCGCAAGGCGTGAGCGCGCTGTCAGCGCAGCTCGATGCACCGATGTCTCCGCGAGCGCGGTGAGCTCTCCCCTGCGGCGAGAGGTTGGGGTGGGGGTCCCCGGCTTCAGCTCGTGGTTTGGTCCCCCACCCCCGCCCCTCCCCCGCAAGCGGGGGAGGAGCGCACCTCTCCAGTGCGGCTACAGTTTCACGCCGCCGCGATCTCGACCACGACCCGCCCCGTCGTGACCTGTTCGCCCTCGGCGACATCGATCGCGGTGACCGTGCCGGCTATGGCAGCGCGGTGCACATGCTCCATCTTCATCGCTTCCAGTGTCATGACCGCCTGGCCGGCCGCGACGGTTTCGCCAAGCTTGACCAGCACCGCAACGACCCGGCCGTTGAGCTGCGCGCGCACCTTGCCATCTCCGCCGGCGGCTGCCGCGGTCTGCGGCATCGCGAGCGTCAGGTCGTGGACGAGCAGCGGCACGCCCCGGTGCAGGAAATGGAGCGCATTGCCATCGCGATGGAAGCGGGCGGTGTCCATCATCGCGCCGGCGCGAAAGCGGATCGTGCTCGCATCGATGGCGTCGATCTCGAGACGATGCGACGCGCCAGTCGTTTCGATCAGATAAGAACCGTCGCGTTCGCGCAGCACCTCGACGTCATGCAACGCATCGGCGATCTCGAGACGCAGGGGAACGGGGAAGCTCGGGCCGAGTGACCGCCCGCTGCGCCATGCCGGCGTGTGTGGGTTGGTTACGAAGATCAGGAGCGCCGCGAGAGCCACATCCTGGGACGACCGCACGCGTTGCACGAAGAGATCGTCGCGATGACGCGCGATGAACGCCGTCGTTGCCTCGCCCCGCGCGAAGACGGGATGGCGCAGGCACGACATCAAGAACCCCTGGTTTGTGGTGACGCCGAACGCGACCGTTTGTTCGAGCCCAACGATCAAGCTGGCCCGCGCTTGCTCGCGGCTCGCGCCATGGCTGACGATCTTGGCGATCATGGAGTCGTAGAATGGCGAAATCTCTGCGCCCGATTGCAACGCGTGCTCGACGCGAACGCCCTCGGGCGCCTGCCACAGTGCCATCCGGCCTGACTGCGGCATGAAATCGTGCGACACGTCTTCCGAACAGAGCCGCACCTCGATGGCATGGCCCGCGAACATGACATCCTCCTGCCGCAGCGGCAGCGGCTCACCGGCCGCGATCCGTAGTTGCAACTCGACGAGATCGAGCCCGGTGATCGCCTCGGTCACGGGATGCTCGACCTGCAGGCGCGTGTTCATTTCCATGAAATAGAAATTTTCGTCGCCATCGAGCAGAAACTCCAGCGTGCCCGCGCCCTCGTAAGCGAGCGACTTCACCGCTGCCACCGCCACCGCGCCCATTTGCGCACGCAGCTGCGGCGAGACCGCGGGCGACGGCGCCTCCTCGATCAATTTTTGATGCCGCCGCTGCACCGAGCAGTCGCGTTCGCCGAGATGAATGGCGTGGCCATGGCGATCGCCGAACACCTGGATCTCGATATGGCGCGGATTTGTGATCGCCCGCTCCAGAATGACCGTGTCATCGCCGAACGCGGTCTTGGCTTCCGAGCGCGCGCTGCGGAGCGCCCCCGGAAAACTGCAGCCGTCCGCGACCAGACGCATGCCGCGGCCACCGCCGCCCGCGGCCGCCTTGATCATCACGGGAAAGTCGATCGTCTCGGCTTCTCTCACCATTGCAGCGTCGCTCTGGTCGTCGCCCTGATAGCCGGGCACGCAGGGCACACCGGCGGCCTGCATCAGCGCTTTCGCGCCGGCCTTGTTGCCCATCGCCTTGATCGCCTGCGCCGACGGGCCGATGAACACCAGGTGGGCGTCCACGCAGGCCTGTGCGAACCGCTCATTTTCGGCGAGAAAACCGTAACCGGGATGCACGGCATCGGCGCCGCCAGCTTTCGCCGCAGCAATGATCGCATCAATGTTCAGGTACGACTGCGATGGCTGCGACGCGCCTATGCGCACGGCCTGATCGGCCTCACGGACGTGACGTGCGTCGCGATCGGCATCCGAATAGACCGCGACCACGCCGTAACCAAGCCGGCGCGCCGTGCGCATGATCCGCAGCGCGATCTCGCCGCGATTGGCGACCAGGATTCTTGAAAACGGCGTTCTCCGCAGCGTCGTCGCGCCCCTGTTCGAATTCATGGCCGGGCCACCGAGAACTGCATCGCCTGCGGCGTGCGCGCGTCGCCTTCCCGGCAGATCGCGAGCACCTCGGCAAGCACGGCGCGAGTATCGCGCGGATCGATGACGCCATCATCGAGCAGCCGCGCGCTGGTCGAAAACACGTCCGTCTGAGATTCGAACACGCCGATGATCTCGGCCTTCATCGCCTCGAGCCTGCCCTTGTCGATCGGCTTGCCGCGCCGCGCAGCCGCGGCCTCGGTGACGATCGCCATGGTCTCGGCCGCCTGCTCGCCGCCCATCACCGCCGTCTTGGCGTTCGGCCAGGAGAAGCAGAAACGCGGATGAAAGCCGCGCCCGCACATGCCGTAATTGCCGGCGCCGAACGAGGCGCCACAATAGATCGTCATCTGCGGCACGGTGGCTGATGTCACCGCCTGGATCATTTTTGAGCCGTGCTTGATCATGCCGGCCTCTTCATAGGCGCGGCCGACCATGTAGCCGGTGGTGTTGTTGAGATAGAGCAGCGGCGTCCGGCTCTGGCAGCAGGCCTGGATGAAATGCGTGGCCTTGTTGGCGCCGGGCACATCGAGCGGCCCGTTGTTGGTGATGATACCGAGCGCCTCGCCCGCGACGCGGGCATGGCCGCACACGGTCGCCGGGCCGTAATTGGTGCCGAATTCGCTGAAGTCGGAATCATCCACGATGCGCGCGATCACCTGCCGCATGTCGACGGGACGCTTGTGATCCATCGGCATGATGCCGCGCAGCTCGTCCTGATCGTAGCGCGGCGGCTTGTATTGCGTCGCGTTTCCGCGCAGCCGATCCCATGGCAGCGCCGACATGATCTCGCGGGCGATCCGCAGGCCATCGCGGTCGTCCTCGGCGAGATAGTCGCCAAGGCCCGATATCGAGGTGTGCATTTCGGCACCGCCGAGCTCTTCCTCGGTCGCGACCTCGCCGGTCGCCGCTCTCAGCAGTGGCGGACCGGCGAGAAACGCGCGGGTCCGCCCGCGCACCATTACAATGTAATCGGAGAGCCCGGTCTGATAGGCGCCGCCCGCGGTGGAGGAGCCGTGCGTCACCGTGACGACGGGAAGCCCTGCCGCCGACAGCCGCGCCAGATTGCGAAAGATGTTGCCGCCGCGGACAAAGTCCTCGACCCGATAGCGCAGCAGATTGGCGCCGGCGCTTTCGACGAGCTGCACGTAAGGCAGCTTGTTCTCCAGCGCGAGGTCCTGCACGCGCAGCGTCTTGTCGAGCCCGAAGGGCTGCAGCGCGCCGGCATCGATGCCGGCATCGCTGGCGCTGACCATACAGCGGATGCCCGAGACAAAGCCGATGCCCGCGATCACGCCGCCGCCGGGCACGCTCTTCTCGACGTCGGGCACATCGAACATGTAGCCGGCGAGTGTCGACAGCTCGAGGAACGGCGCGCCGGGATCGAGCACCAGCGCCACGCGCTCCCTGGGCAAGAGCTGGCTGCGCTTGTGGAAGCGGTCTTTTGCCAGCGCCGACGCATCGCGCGTGCGCTGCTCCAGCGCGCGCAGCCGCGCGATTAGGCCCAGCATGCCCTGCTGGTTGGCCTTGAAGGCTTCGCTTGCAGGCGAGACGGTGTTTTCAATGACGGCCATGTACGGCGGTCTCTCTGCTCTTCATCATTCCGTTGGAGCACGATGCCAGTGGACTCCCCTCCCCCTTGCGGGGAGGGGTCGGGGGTGGGGTCTCCAGATACAGCTCGTCGTGTGTTACCCCCTCCCCGACCGCACCTCCGCCGCGGCTACAGTTTTCCCGTATACTAATGCTTCACACCGAAAATCTGCCGCGCTTCGGCGGGTGAGGCGACCTCGCGGCCGGCGCGCCACGCGCAGGCGGCCAGCGCCTCGATCAACTGGCCGTTCGATGTCACCTTGGTGTCGTCGCCGAGATAGAACGTGTCCTCGAGCCCGCTGCGCAGGTGACCACCGAGGTCGGCGCAGCGCTGATGCAGCCGCCAGATCTCGGCGCGCCCGATCGCGGTAACCTGCCAGTGCGCCTCGGGCCGTTTCAGCTTCAACAGGATCGGCAGCAGGTCCGGGTCGGCGGGCATGCCGGAGGCGACGCCCATCACGAAATTGTACTCCAGCGGCCCCGCATACATGCCGGTCTGGACGTACATGCCGACGCAGCGCACGATGCCGACGTCAAAACATTCGAACTCCGGAATCGTGCCCGCGTCCTTCATCGCGTCGAGATAGTTTTGAACCTTCTCGACCGAGTTGTCGAACATCATCGGCGGCCAGGCCCAGCTGTTGTCCGCCTTGACCTTCAGATAGTTCAGCGAGCCCGCGTTGCAGGCCGCGATCTCCGGCCGCGTCTCGCGGATGCAGGCGAGCGCCCCGGCGTAATCGGGGCCTGACACACCTGAGGTGTGATTGATGATGACGCCTGGGCAGGCCTGCCGGATCGCCTGCTGGATCTCGCGCGAGACGCCGACCTCCCAGGACGGCAGATGGCCCTTGCCCGGCGCCTGCTGGCGCAGATGGATGTGCATGACGCTGGCGCCGGCGTCGAAGGCCGCCGTCGCCTCGCGCGCCATCTCCTCCGGCGTCACCGGAACGTGATGCTGCCTCGGATCGGTCAGCACGCCATTCAGCGCGCAGGTGATGACGGCCTTGTCGTTCATGAATGACCCCGAAGGTCCTGCCATCGGCGCGGACGATGAGACATCTTGCGGAGCCGACCAGAACGCTTCTTGCGTCCACGCGCTATCGCGCGGTCTCCAGAAGACCCGTCTCGCCGCTGCGATAGATCGCGAGATCGCGCGAGCCGGCAAAGATCGCGCGCGGCTTCAGTCCGTAGAAGCGGCGGATCGAATGGCTGAAATGGGTGCTGTCGGGATAGCCGATGTCCTGCGCGAGATGCGCGAGGTTGAGGTCCCGATTGGCGAAATGCAGCAGGTGCCGCGCGCGCTTCCAGGCCCGGAACGAGCGGAACGAGATGCCGGTCTCCTCCTTGAACAGATGCAAAAAGCGCGATTGCGACAGTCCCGCCGCTGCCGCGCAGCCGGCCGCGGTCACCGGCTCCGAGAAATTCACGAGCATTGCGATCGCCTTCCTCACGCGCTGATCGAGTGCGCGGGCCGGCAGCGCCTCACCAAGAAACATGCGATCGAACGCCGCGCTGGTGATGTGGTCCTGGAAGCCGCGCTCCAGCAGCCGGCCATAGGCGGCACGGATGCGTTCGGCTGACAACGCGCGGTCAGGGCCGGTGAGGTATTCGGCAAGCTCGTCAAGCGCGCCGACCCGAACGGTCTCCGGCTCCATCGTCACGCAGATGACCGAGCGATGATCGCTGGTGATGGCATGGGGGAGACAGGGCGGCGCGAGGACGAGTTCGCCGGAAGTTTCGCGTTCCCCTTCGGGCGCCAGCCGCAAACCGCCCTTGATCGCGACATAGACGTGAAACGCACCTGAGCAGCGCCGCCGCGGGCGGCCGAGCAGCCCGGCATAAAACACCCGCTCGGGCGTGATCAGCATCAAATGGCGGGATTGGCGTTCCGCAGCCGTCTCGTCCATGGTCGAACCTCCTCGCGCGACCTTCTGCGAGGCCACTGCGACGGAGGCAAGATAGCGGAAATTCAGGTGCTGTCACCCGCTGTCATTCCGGGGCGATGCGCAAGCATCGAACTATGGTGCGCAATTGCGCACCTGAGAACCTCGAGATTCCGGGTCTGGTCGCATCGGGCCGCGCTTCGCGCGGACCCGATGCGACCATCCCGGAATGAAACGGCAAACTCACACCCTGGTCCGCGGCGCGACGTTCTGCTCGATACCGGCCCTCTGTTCCGCAGTGACAGCCCGTTGATATCCCTCGCGCCTCTGCAGCCGCGCCCAATAGGCCGCAACATCGGGACCGAAATCCTTGGCCAGCCCGATCGAGGACGCGAGCCGCAGCGCATAGCCGATCACGACATCCGCCGCGGTGAACCGTCCGGCACACAGGGTCTCGGCAATCGCGGTCGCCGCCTCGACCGCCCGGAGGCGGCCCAAAAACCATTTTGC
Source organism: Bradyrhizobium sp. (assembly GCF_019244115.1). Taxonomy (GTDB): domain Bacteria; phylum Pseudomonadota; class Alphaproteobacteria; order Rhizobiales; family Xanthobacteraceae; genus Bradyrhizobium. Next base: position 5,498 of record NZ_JAFATE010000170.1, on the reverse strand, counting down.
ATAATCGGTCGCGACTTGCGGATTGCGCCGTTCTTCCGGCTCGAGCTGGCTATAGCGCAGCACCAGCGTCTGCGGAAAGGTCAGCGTCGCGTCGGAAAAATACATCCAATTCAGGAACGCGCCATAGGCGGGCTCGTCAGCGCCGACCATTAACGGCGTCGGCCCGTATCTTGTGCCGAGATAGTGGCAGATGCCGGAGGACTCGGTCATTTTGGCGTCGCCGTCGATCATCAGCGGAATGGTGCCGAGCGGGTTGAGCGCCAGATAGTCCTTGGCGAACACGCGCGGCGGGAACGGCAGCATCTTGAGTTCATAAGCAAGCCCCAGCTCCTCCAGCATCCAGAGCGGACGGAACGAGCGCGCGCCGTCGCAATGATAGAGTGTGATCATCAAGCGTTTCCTTTCGCGCGAAGCAAGGTACACATCAAGCTTGTCGTTTCACTCTCGTCATGGCCGGGCTTGTCCCGGCCATCCACGTCTTTCTTCACGAAAACGAAGACGTGGATGCCCGGCACAAGGCCGGGCATGACGAGTACTGCCATCAAAGGCCCATCTGCCGGCTGGCCAGGTCCTTCATGATCTCCTCCGTGCCGCCGCCGATCGCATTGACCTTGACCTCGCGATAGATGCGCTCGACCTTGAGGCCGCGCATGTAGCCGGCGCCGCCAAAGATCTGCACCGCCTCCGAGGCGCAGAACGCCATGGTCTGCGTGGCCTGGTTCTTCATCATGCAGATCTCGGCGACCGGGCTTTCGCCCTGCCCGAGCCGCCACGCCAACATTTCCAACATCGCCTGCGAGGCGGCGACGCGCTGCGCCATGTCGACGAGCTTGTGCCGGATCACCTGGTGTTGCGCTAGCGGCTTGCCAAAGGTCTTGCGCTCTTTGGCATAGGCGATCGCTTCGTCCAGGCAGACACGCGCATAGGCCGTGCAGCTCGCCGCCATGCCCATCCGCTCGCTGTTGAAATTGTGCATGATCAGGCGAAAACCCTGGCCCTCCTCGCCGATCAAATTTTCAGCCGGCACGCGGCAATCACCAAAATGCAACGTCGCGGTATCGGAGGCCCACCAGCCCATCTTCTTCAGTTTGGTGCGTGCCAGGCCGGGCGTATCACCCTCAATCAGCAACAGGCTGACGCCGGAGGCACCCTCGCCGCCGGTGCGCACCGCAACCGTCAGATAGTCGGCGCGCATGCCCGAGGTGATGAAGGTTTTTTCGCCGTTCACGACATAATGATCGCCCTCGCGGCGCGCCCGGGTGCGCAGGTTTGCGACATCCGAGCCACCGCCGGGCTCGGTGATCGCGAGCGCGGAAATCTTTTCGCCCGAAAACACCTTTGGCAGCACCCGCGCGCGGACCTCGGGCCGCGCCGCACGCGCGATCGGCGGCGCACCGATGGTGTGGCTCATCAGGCTTGCGCTGATGCCTCCGGCTCCCGGGCGCGCCAACTCCTGAGACACCACGATCTTCATGAATTGGTCGGCCGGGACGCCGCCGACGTCTTCCGGAAAGCCGAGCGCAAGCAGCCCGATGCCGGCGGCCTTGGCGTAGAGCTCGCGCGGAAATGCGCCGGCCTCGTCCCATTCGTTCGCAAACGGCTCGATCTCGCGCGCAACGAAGCGGCGCACCATCTCGCGATAGCTTTCGTGCTCGGCGGTGTAGAACGGGCTTGCCATGAAGCTGATCCTCTTGACAGCCAAATTGGCCGGAACGCGCTGGCCCAACTTGCGTCCAGTGGCTGGGTGTGTTCCAGCGGAATTTCCGCGCGCCGGATTAAGTGCCTTGCAGCGCCTCGACGCAAGACTGTCTCTGCGCGCTGCCCAACCTGCGCCGCAGCCCACGCATAACAGTCACGGTGCCACAAGGCCGTGGAATTGGACACAGTGCGCCACGGCAACAGGCCGTTAACGGCCAAGCCGGTAATGATCCGCGAAGCACGAAGGAACTGTCGGCCGCTCTCGACTACAACTCTGTCTCCAACCACAAGAAAACCAAGGACTGTCCTCGATGAACAACAAGAAACTCGCTCCGCTCGCTGCCGCAGCGGCCTTTTCGCTGCTCATGACCCAAGGCGCGCTCGCGCAGAAGAGCTACGACACCGGCGCGTCCGACACCGAGATCAAGATCGGCAATGTCGAGGCCTATTCGGGGCCGGCGTCCGCCTACGGCGTCATCGGCAAGACCGAGGAAGCCTATTTCAAGATGATCAACGACCAGGGCGGGGTGAACGGCCGCAAGATCAACTTCATTTCCTATGACGACAGCTACAGCCCGCCCAAGACGGTGGAGCAGGTCCGCAAGCTGATCGAGAGCGACGAGGTGTTGTTGGTGTTCAACGCGCTGGGCACGCCGACCCAGACCGCCGTGCAGAAATATCAGAACACCAAGAAGGTGCCGCAGCTGTTCGTCGCCACCGGCGCCAGCAAGTGGAATGACCCAAAGGATTATCCCTGGACCATGGGCTTTCAGCCGAGCTACCGCGTCGAGGCCCGGATCTTTGCAAAATACATTCTGAAGGAGAAGCCCAACGCAAGAGTCGCGGTGTTTTTCCAGAACGACGATTTCGGCAAGGACTACGTGATAGGCTTGAAGGAGGTGTTCGGCGACAAGGCGAAAAACATGATCGTCGCCGAGGAGAGCTATGAGACGACCGAGCCCTCGATCGATTCCCACATCGTGAAGCTGAAGGGCACCGGCGCCGACGTGCTGGTCGACATCACGACGCCGAAATTCGCCGCGCAGGCGATCAAGAAGGCGGCCGAGCTGGAATGGAAGCCGCTGCACATCCTGACCGACGTGTCGGTCTCGATCGGCGCGGTCATGAAGCCCGCCGGGCTCGAAGCCTCCGAGGGCGTGCTGTCGGCCCAGTACATGAAGGATGGCTCCGATCCGCAGTGGAAGGATGACGAGGGCATGAAGAAGTTCATGGCCTTCATCGACAAATACATGCCCGGCGCCAACATCTCAGATCTCAACCTGTCCTACGGCTATGCCGCCGCGCAGACCATGGTGCAGGTGCTGAAGCAGTGCGGCGACGATCTCACCCGCGCCAATGTCATGAAGCAGGCCGCCAGCCTGAAGAATCTTGCGCCGGACACTTTCATCCCCGGCGTCAGGATCGACACCAGCCCGACCGATTTTGCGCCGGTCGAGCAGCTGAAGATGATGCAGTTCAAGGGCGGCAAATGGGAGCTGTTCGGCGACATCATCAGCGCCGAGGCGGGCGGCTGAATTGCATTCCCAATGAAGTCTGTCACCTCTCCCCGCTTGCGGGGAGAGGTCGCATCGCTTCAGCGATGCGGGTGAGGGGGGCTCTCCACCAGCGCGGTGCTTGGAGACCCCCCCTCACCCCGACCCTCTCCCCGCAAGCGGGGAGAGGGAGAAGAACTACCCCGTCACGAATACCGCGAACTGCTCCTCCGTCGTGCGCCGCATGTGCTCGCGATAGACGGCGTAGTTGGCGGCGCCGGGCGAAATCCGCCCGACCGTCGCATCCGGAATATTCACCAGCGGCACCAGCGCAATGGGCGCGGCGATCGGCGTCAGATTCGAGCCGCGCCCCGCGAGCAGGGTGGCGAGAACGCCGTACATCTCGCCAAGCCGCGTCGGCCGCGAAATCGTGATCAGCCGGTGCTGGCCGTGCCGGTTGGTGACGAGATAGATGAAGCCCGACTGGTTCGGCACCGCCACTTCGCCCCACTGGCTGAAGATGGCGTCGAGACGCTCGCCCTCGTGAAACTGCAGCGCCGAGCTGGCCTCATCCCAGGTAAATCTGGTGTAGTAGGCGAAGATCGCGTCCTTCTCGCCGAACGACGGCCGTAGCGTCAGATACGTCCCGCCATCCAGCCAGGCCACCGCGCGCCGCGAATAGGCGCCGAGACTGTCAGGTGCGATATCGCCGTTGGCCGCCACGGCCGGCGCCGACGCTACGGCTTGCATCTTGCGCAGGGATACGCCGAGTGCCTGCTCCAGCCGCACCATGGTGGCGAGCGTGAATGGCCGCCGGCCGCCGAGCACCTTCTCCAAGGTGGACAGGCTGAGCCTGGCCTGCTCGGCCAGCGTCTGGCGCGAGATGCGGCGGCGCGCGATCTCCTCGCGAATCGTCTCCGCCACCTCCGCGCTCTGCTCGGCGGAAAGCTGCTTGTCCGGCGCTGACATCAAAACCCCTGCTGCATCCTGCGCATTGTAGCAGACGCACATTTCAGCACAAAACCGCACAAACCCGTATCCACCAGAACGAGGCTGAACGGGCCGCGGCCGAACATGGCCGATCATTCTGCTCGCGACGCACCGTCCTCCTGCGCGATTCTCGATGCAGCGAAACCCTTCGGGAGCGAGCCAAATGAGCCCCTATGACGAGATCGAGACCGACCGGCACCCGGTGCTGTCGACATTTCTGAATGTGCTGTTGTTCCTTCTGGTCCAGGGTGTCGCCGTGATGCTGGTCGGCTTCACCGCGCTGTTTTTGGGCTTCGAGCCGGCGTGGTCAGCCGAGGTTCAACAGCCGCATCTGATCAAGCCTGGCGAGGCGCGCTCCGGATCGCTGCTGTTCAAGACGGACGACGGCTATGTCGACGCGGTCAGGCTCGGCATCGATGTCGACCTCACGGTGTCCGGCCCGACGGTGCGCGCCCGCATCACCCAGATTTTTCGCAATCCGACCCAGGACTGGATGGAGGCGACCTATGTGTATCCGCTGCCATCGGGCGGCGCAGTCGACACGCTGAAGATGGTGGTCGGCGAGCGCGTCATCATCGGCGACATCAAGGAGCGGCTTAAGGCGCGCGCCGTCTACGAACAGGCCAAAGCGAATGGCCAAAAGGCCGCGCTGACCGAGCAGGAACGTCCCAACATCTTTACCAATTCGGTCGCCAATATCGCGCCCGGCGAGATCGTCCTGGTGCAGATCGAATATCAGGAGCCGGTCGCGCAGAGCGGCAACGAATTCTCGCTGCGCGTGCCCATGGGGGTCGCCCCGCGCTACAATCCGCTTCCGCTCGCGCAGAGCGTCGATTTCAAGCCGGGCAACCAGGGCTGGGGGACGAGCTCGACCGATCCGGTCCCCGACCGCGACCGCATTTCGCCGGTCGTGCTCGATCCCGCGCAAAGTGCGCTTGTCAATCCGACCAAGGTTACGGTGCACCTCAAATCCGGTTTTCCGCTCGGCGAGGTGAAGAGCCATTTTCACCCGGTGAAGATCGATAGTCCGGATCCGACATCGCGCGAAATCACGCTCGCCAACGGCGTCGTGCCCGCCGATCGCGATTTCGAATTGACCTGGAAGCCGGCCGCCGAGAAGGCGCCGTCGGTCGGGCTGTTCCGCGAGCATGTCGGCAATTCCGACTATCTGCTGGCGTTCGTCACGCCGCCCTCGGTCGAGCAAGCGCAGCAGAAGCAGCTCCCCCGCGAGGTGATCTTCGTGATCGACAATTCCGGCTCGATGGGCGGCACCTCGATCATCCAGGCCAAGGCGAGCCTGCTCTATGCGCTTGGCCG
>NZ_JAFATE010000874.1 GCF_019244115.1 Bradyrhizobium sp. | reverse complement strand
CGTCAGGGCCTCCTCCGGCTCGCCCGCAATCGCCAGGAAGCGTTTGAGCACCGAGAGCGCGTTGCGCGGCAACGCGCCGCCCTTCAGCGTCGACTGTTCGAGGAAGCGGTCGGCGATTTCATCGACCGTGCGTCCGCCGACATTGCTGGCGCCGGCGATCGACATCAGGTCCGTCACCAGCGCCAGCGCCGCCTTGCGGTCGGAGCCGGCGAGCGCGGCGAGCACGCCCTCATATTCGTTTCGTGGGGTGCTGGATGCGATGGTCAGCCGTTCGATGTCCTGCTCCAGGCTGACCTTGCGGTTGAAATCCTTGATCAGCCGCCGCCGCCATACCGGATAGAGGTCGAGCGCGTCGAGCAGGGCATTGAACAGCGCGACGTCACCGGTGCGGATTTCGACGTCGGCGACCTCGAAGGCGGCCACCGCTTCGAGGGCCAGCGCCAGCATCTCGGCATCGGCCGCGGCGCGGTCCTGCCGTCCAAAGGACTCGATACCGGCCTGCAAAAACTCGCTCGGTCGCCCCCAGCGGTAGCGAAACACGGGACCGAGATAGCTGAACCCGGCCGGCTGGCCGGCCTCGGGCGAAGCCAGATAGGCCCGTGCCACGGGAATCGTGAGGTCCGGCCGCAGGCAGAGCTCCTCGCCGCTGGCATCAGTGGTCAGATAGAGGCTGCGGCGGATATCCTCGCCGGAAAGATCCAGAAAGGGCTCGGACGGCTGCAGGATCGCGGGTTCAGATCTGACATAGCCGGCCTGTGCAAACGAGTGCAGCAGCGCGTCCGCCCAGCTGGCGGAACCGGTTGCGGCCTCGTGAAGGGCGGCGGCTTTGGTCATTTCGGGTCCGATTTCCTAAAAACGGGTGTTGGCGCAGCCCCATAGCATGGGGCGATGACGGTTTCGACAGGATTGGCCAAAAGACTGGCCGCCGACCGAGAGTGACTGGCAAGTGGCTTAACAAGAAAGCTCAGCGTTCGCTCCAGTCGCCAAGGGCGGTCTGGACCAGGGCCAGCGCCGCGACGGCGGCGGTATCGGCACGCAGGATGCGGGGCCCGAGCGCCAGCCGCATGATTCGCGGCTGACGCAGCAGAACGGCGCGTTCCTCCTCGGCAAAGCCACCCTCCGGCCCGATCAGGAGGTCTACTCCCCGTGAATCATCCCGGGCACCGGCGAGGGTCCGGACCGGGTCGGCGACCCCAGCCGCCTCATCGCAGAACACCAGAAGGCGTTCGCTCGCGCGCGCGCTCAGGAATCTGTCCAGCGGAACCGGGTCATGGACGGCGGCGAGGCTGAGGATGCCGCACTGCTCGGCGGCCTCCACGACGTTGGCGCGCATCCGCTCGCCATTGACCCGCGCCACCTGGGTGAAGCGAGTGATGACCGGCTGCAGCGCGGCTGCGCCCATCTCGACGGCCTTCTGCACCATGTAGTCGAGCCTTGCGTGCTTCAGCGGTGCAAAGGCGTAAGTGAGATCGGGCAGGCGATCCTGCGGTCGCGTCACGCTTTCGACGGTGAGACTGTCCAGCCGTTTGCGGCCGGACACTTGCGCCCGCCACTCACCGTCCCGGCCGTTGAACACCAGGACCGTGTCGCCGGCCGCAAGCCGCAGCACGTTGCCAAGATAGTTGCTCTGGTCACGATCGAGCGTGACAGTCGCGCCGGCGGCAAGCAAGGCGTCGATGAACAGGCGCGGCGAACGGAAGTCGTGGGCGGGCATTTGATGTTCCAACCACCTTTTGCGCCCCGGAGCCAGGAATTCCCCCCGGAATTGCGACCGGGCGACCCCGCGGGCTCCGATGTGGTTGGCCGCTTCGCGGGGCGGCCGGCCGCCGCTGGGCGATTTCTCGCCCATACCACTGATACGCGCTCACGGCCTGATGACTCAGATGTTACCGTTCGTGTCTGCGGCGCGGCGCCGCGCTGTTGCCAAAATCGACGGGTTGTTAACCAAGTGCAGGAATCGTAAAAGGCGTCATCCGGACACCGCGCATCGCGCTCGTCCCGGAAACCCCTTCAACCCTGCCGGAGACCAAGCCTTGACCCTCCGCTGCCCGATTGCGCCGCTGACGGCTGTGATTCTCGCTTTTGCCGGCGGAGAGGCCCTTGCGCAAGGTGCGTTTCCGGCGCCGCTTCCAGGACAGAGCCAGGTCGGCACTGCCAACGATCCGGCCTTCCCTCCTGTTGGTGGCGGGTCGCCCGCGGCGACGGCCAGTGCGCCTCCCGTGAGCCCATTCCCGTCCGGGGGGGCCGCGCCGATCACCGGCGGGTTCAGCGCGGCGCCGCCGGCCCAGGGAGGCGGCGGGCCGCCTGCGGACTGCATGAAGCAGTTCGTTCCGTTGCGCGAAGAGGCGGAAAGACGCGGCAAGCTGATCCAGGCCGCCGGCCGGAAAGCGACGCCGGCGGAGGCGTGCCAGCTGTTCAAGAATTTCGCCCAGGCCGAGATCAAGATGATCTCATACATCGAGAAGAATTCGGCAAGGTGTGGGATTCCATCGCAAATTGGCGACCAGTTGAAGACCAATCACAAGAACACCGAGGCGGTGCAGACCAAGGTGTGCACGGTGGCACAGCAGATCCAGCAGCGCGGCCCGGCCGGCCCCACGCTCTCGGATGTGCTCGGCTCCTCCGCGGCGCTGCCCGAGGCCACGCCGGCCAAGAAGGGCGGCAGCACCTTCGATACGCTGAACGGCAACGTGCTGACGCGGTGACGGCGGCACTTCAGAAAACGATTGCGAGTGCCCTCATTCCAGCCTGACGACAAAGGGCGCTGTGATGGAGTCCGGACTTCAAGATATCGGTGCCGACCGCGTCGCCGATTCGACCGGCAACTGGGTCGATAGAAGCGCCCCGCAATGGGCGCGTCCGTATCTGCGGCTGGCCCGCCTCGACCGGCCGATCGGATCCTGGCTGCTCTTGATGCCGTGCTGGTGGTCGGCGGCGCTGTCAGCCGGAATGGCGCACCAGATCGGGTCAATGCCGCGCGACATTCTGCTGTTCCTGATCGGCGCCTTCGCGATGCGCGGGGCAGGGTGCACCTGGAACGACATCACCGACCGCGATCTCGATGCAAAAGTCGAACGGACGCGGGCGCGGCCGATTCCCGCCGGCCAGGTCAGCGTCATCCAGGCGCTCGTCTTCCTCGTGCTGCAGGCGCTGATCGGCCTTGCCGTGCTCGTGCAGTTCAATCGCTTTGCGATCGCAACCGGCATCGCATCGCTGATCATCGTTGCGATCTATCCGTTCATGAAGCGGATCACCTGGTGGCCGCAGGTCGTGCTCGGGCTCGCGTTTTCATGGGGCGCGCTGATGGGGTTTGCCGTGACGTTTGCGCGGCTCGATGCGACGGCGTTTCTTCTCTATGCCGGGTCGATTGCCTGGGTGATCGGCTACGACACGATCTACGCGCATCAGGATGCCGAGGACGATGCGCTGATCGGCATCAAGTCGACTGCGCGGCTATTTGGCGCGCGGACGCATCGGGCGCTGGTGGTGTTTTACGGGCTCGCTGTCGTCCTGATTGGCGGCGCGCTGGTATCGGCGGCCGCGGGCGTTCCGGCCTGGATCGGGCTCGCCGGCTTTGCCGTGCACCTGACCTGGCAGATCCGCACGCTTCGAACCAGCGATGGCGTGCTGTGCTGGCGGCTGTTCCTGTCCAACCGCGATGCCGGGCTGCTGCTGTTCGCGGGCCTCGTCGCGGATGCGGTGCTAGCGGTTATCGGTAATCTGTAGGGTAGGCAAAGCGAAGCGTGCCCACCATCGCGGATGGCGTGCGTGGAAGGATGGTGGGCACGGCGCAAGGGCGTCTTTGCTCATCCCTACCAAAAACGCCGTTCAACAAATGCTGTTCAATCCCGCGCGATGATCTCGCGCTCGTCACGATGGACGTTCGGCTCGCTCAAAGCATCGCCGACGCGGCGGCGGATCAGAAAGCGGGGGCGGCGCCAGCGGATCGCGTTACGCCTGCGACGGCGCGGCGCAGGTTCGAAGCTTTCGCCATCCTGAAGTTGCGGCAAACCGAAGATCTCGCTCCAGCCTTGCCAGGCGGCG
>NZ_JAFATE010000799.1 GCF_019244115.1 Bradyrhizobium sp. | reverse complement strand
CGGACCGAAGCGGTTCTCCATGATCGACTTGCCGATCATCCAGCTCACCGCGACGGGGCTCAACATGAAGGGGAGCAGAAACGCCACGCGAAAGAATTTCCGACCGCGGATATCGGCGTTGAGGAGCAAGGCGAGCCCGAAGGCGATGGCATATTGGGCGAGCACGCTCGACACGTAGAAGATCATGTCGCCGAGCGCGTTCCAGAAATAGGCGTCGTTCCAAAGCGTGATGAGGTTGTCGAGGCCATTGAAGTGGTGACGGGACGCCCCGTTGAGGTTCCAATCGGTGAAGGCAAAGTAGTGTCCAAACAGGGTCGGAAAAATCACCATGGCGAGCGTGAAGAGCAGGGCCGGCAAGACAAAAACGGCCTGCTGCCCAGCCACGCCACGGGTCAGCGCCTGGTTGGCGCCAAGCGCGACGCTCCATAAGAGGAAGCGCAAAACGGACGCCAATCGGTCAGGCCGAAATCGGCCATGCCGGCCGCATTGAGAATCTGCAGCCCTCCGACGAAGACCAGCACCGCGGAAACAAGGCGGAACACCCAGCGCCCCAACTCGGCGCTCGCGTCCGAACGATGTGTCTGCAGCACTTCAAGCCTGCCGCCGTTCACAAAAAGTCCTACCCCTTCCTTTCGCCAGCGCGGCAAATCGTCGTTCGGTCCGCAAGGCCGCCGCGGCGGAAGCGATCGCCGCGGTGAGTTCGCTTCTCGAGATCAGCGTGTCAGGGGAGGCCCATCGCGATGCGATAATATTTCTTCTCGCGCGCCGTCCAACTCACTGACGGGCGACCCTCCGGTACGGACATAGCGCCGTGCTTGAGCGCTTTGTCGCCAGTTTCGTGCCACGCTAGTTGCGGTGAAACGAACACCGTCGGCCGCCCTTGCTGACTCGGTGCCGAAGACAAATCCGGCAATTGCGGCGAGAACGTAAAATTCAACGTCCTACTGCTCCGATCCTTCCCATTGTTTTACGGAGAACTGACAAAGGTCAGGTTAGCGCTAGGCGGATCTCGCTTTTTCGACCGCAACCGCCCATGGCGCTGCGGACAACGTTTTCGTGAGATGCTCGATCAGAACCGACACCCGAAGTGGCCGCAATCCGCTCGGGGGCGTCACGAGATTGAGGGCGATTTCGGGCAGCGACCAATCCTGCAACACCGCCTCAAGGCGGCGCGAGGCGAGATCGCCCCACACCATGAACTCGGGTTGGATCGCCAGCCCCAGCCCAGCTCGCAGCGCCGGCATGAGCGCATCGCCGTTGTTGGCGCGTAACGGGCCGACCGGGATCACGACGGCCTCTTCGCCGGACGCAAGAGAGAAGGTCCACCGGTCGGGCCTCGGCAGGTAGGCGTACCCGAGGCATGCATGGCTCGTCAGGTCCCGTGGATGCTGCGGCCTTCCGACCCGATCGAGATAGTTCGGCGCTCCGACGAGCAGACGCCGGACCTGGCACAAGCGCCGGGCTCTCAGGCTGGAGTCCGCCAGCGCGGCGATTCTGAGCGCGAGGTCGAAGCCGCCGCCCACCAGGTCGACCTGCTGGTCGCTCAGATGCAGGTCGATTGAGACCTCCGGATAGCTTTCCAGGAACGCCGGCAGGATTGGAGCGACACGATCCACCCCGAATGACATTGGCGCCGCCAGCCGGACCAGGCCGCGCGGGGCGGCGGATTGCGCCATGGCCTGCGCTTCGGCCGCCTCCGCTTCCGCCAGGACGCGGGCGGCGTTCTCTGCAACGGCGCGGCCTGTTTCGCTAAGAGCCAGCCGCCGCGACGTGCGGTGGAGAAGACTTGTCCCGAGCCGGGCTTCCAACCGGCTCACAGCTTTGGAGACGGTCGCCTTTGAGAGATCAAGGTCGGAAGCGGCGCGGGCGAATGAACCTGTCTCCGCCACCTTGGCGAATACGGCCCAGGCCTCGAGGTCGGGTAAGCGCGACATGCATACTCCGAAACGATGAGTTTCGATTGTTTGCCTTTATGGCTAAAACAGCACGCGCAATATTCAGACCATCGGTCAACAAGCTTCCCAGGATTGCGCAAAATGTCCAAAGTGCTCGTCCTTTATTACTCCAGCTACGGCCATATCGAGATGATGGCCGAGCCGTCGCCGAGGGCGCCCGCTCCGCCGGGGCCGAGGTAGATGTGAAGCGCGTTCCCCAAACCGTGCCTGAGGATGTAGCCCGCAAGAGCGGCTACAAACTCGATCAGACCGCGCCGATCGCGACCGTCGAGGACCTGCCGAACTACAACGCCATGGCCGAGCACGGCGGCCAGGAAACGACCATGTTCTCGCTCATCACCAACCTGCTCCACTTCGGCATGGTGGTGGTCGTCCTGCCTAATTCGTTCCAGGGGCAGTCGCGTCTCGACGAGGTGACGGGCGGCGCGCCCTACGGAGCGAAGACGATCGCGGGCGGTGACGGCTCGCGGCAACCGAGTTGCTAACGAACTCGACGCCGCCATCGCCGCCAAGATCGCGGCTTGAGGCGACATACGCATTGGAAAACACCACCATGACTCACGGCATTCACCACGTCACAGCGATCTCAGGCTCGGCGCACCGAAACGTCGCGTTCTACACCCGCACGCTGGGGCTCCGGCTCGTCAAAAAGACCGTCAATTTCGACGATCCCGGCACGTACCACCTTTACTACGG
>NZ_JAFATE010000759.1 GCF_019244115.1 Bradyrhizobium sp. | reverse complement strand
CTGACGCGTGCGTCCATCCTCGTCAGCCAGCGATAGGCAAAGAACAGCGCCGCGGCCGTATAGAGCGTGCCCATGGGCACCCACATCAGGATGCCGGCAAGCTGCTGGTCCTCGAGCGGCGACAGGCCGAACGCGCCGGCAAGCGCGCCCTGGCCGGGGATCCAGATCCTTGTCGACAGCGTCAATAGCGCCCCGAGCACGCCGGAATGCAGGACCGTTACGAACAGGCAGGCGATGGCGATGCCATCACGAACACGCATGCTGCGGCCGCGGCCGCGACCATGCAGCAGCACCCACCAGAACAAAAGCGCGGTCGCAAAAAAGCTGACGTGCTGAAGACGATGCACCACGGGGCTCGCCAGCGCCCAGGCATAGAGCGGCGGTGCATGCCAAACCCAAAGCGCTGCGCCATGCACGATGGTCGCGCTCACGGGATGGCTCGCCAAGGCCCATGCTCCGGCGAGCGGCGTGAAATTGAAAATGCGGCCTGTTGCGGGACGAAATGACGGCGGCAGGCTCCACAACAGCGGACCATTGATCCGCGCGAAGGCCATCAGCGGCGCGGCGACCAGCATGAGCAGTTCGTGCTCGATCATATGTGCGGTGAACAGGCGCTCGCCAAGCCAGTGAAGCGGCGAGGTCACGGCAAGGGCGACGATCAGCCAGCCGGTCCAGAACGCCGCGACCTGGCGGAAGCTGACGCCACGCCCGGCGCCGGCGTTTTGCCAGAGCCGCTGCGTTCCGGCATAAAAGCCGATGCCCACCAGATAAAGCGGGGTCAGCAGCCACGGATCATAGCTCCAGAGCGATCCGGGATCGACGTCGGAAATGCCGTGGCCCCAAGCCGGTTGCGCGAGCAGCGCCAGCAACAGTGGGAGCAAGCTCAGCGCAGGCATGGGCTGATGATGAGGGAGGCAGCAAGCTGATTTGCGATCACCAGCGCAAACAGAACGCCGGTCCCGACGCCGAGCCATGCCATGAATGTTCGGGGACCACCGCCTTGCGCATCGGCCCATTCGGCGCCTGCGCTGCGACGCACGGCGCGGGCCGACACGGTCGTGCCGGCAAGGGCCACGATGGCCAGCACGATGCTCAAGATCGCGCCGCTCAGCCTCGTCTTCTCGCACGAGAAGTGCGCAAACGTGTAGACGCCTTGCAGGTTGATGCCCCACGCCAGCGGCCCGAGCGCGACGCCGGCCCAATAAAGCAGTCGGGTATGTCCATCACCGGTGGTCATAGGCGCGGCACCCAGTCGAGCAGGAAATAGAGCGGCAGCCAGGCGAGCACGACAAAGTTCCAGTAGAACACGTTGTCGGTCACGTCGCTGAACCGCCGAGGCTTCGCGTGGTGCGTGAACATCAGCACCGCCAGTACGACGGTGTCGCCCACATCCGTGGCCAGATGGGTCGTGTGCAGTCCCAGAATGAGCCAGACTACGGAGCCGTAGGCGGAATTGTCCCAGCGGGTATTGAGATGCGCGAATTCGAAGCCGCGCAGCACAAGCAGCACTATGCCGATCAGAGACATCACGATGAGGCAAATGCGGACTCTCGGCAGATCCTGCCGCTGCGCCACGCGGTTGGTATATTCATTGGGGATGATGCTCAGCAGATAGAGCGCTGCTTCGACTGTACCAGGCCACAGATCGGGCGGCGAAGCTCCGATCGGCCAGGTCGGATTGACGGCATAGAGATAGAGGTAGGTGCCGATTGCGATGGCAAAGCCCATGCCTTCCAGGGCCATGAAGCCCATGGCGCCCCACCAGGGGCCACTGCGCGGCCCGAAGCCGAACGTCGGCAGCTCGGCGACGTTGCGGACGATGGTCTGCTTCACGCCTCATCCTCCCTGCTGCCGGTCGGCCAGAACCAGCCGATCAGCGTGATGGCCATTGGCGGCGTACCCCACAGGACCGCCCAGGGCGTGAAGATCGAGCCGATGAAGAACACGGTCGTGGCGATCGCGGTGAGCAACGGCCAGATGCTCGGCTCGGGAGAAGCCTCGCGGACCTGCGGTTCGGCCTCTGCAAGCGAGGTGAGCAGGACTTCGCGGCGCTCCGCACTCAGGCCGGCGACGACGGGGAGGCTCTCGCTGTCGGCCCACAGCGGATCGCGATGCTTGACGACGGGGATGCGATCGAAATTGTGGGGCGGAGGAGGTGACGAGGTTGCCCATTCGAGCGTGGACGCGTTCCAGGGATTGTCGCCCGCCCGCGCACCTTTGCGGAGGCTATAGATCACGTTGGCGAGCAGCAGCGCAAAGCTGAGTGCGAAAATGAAGGCGCCGACGCTGGACAACAGATTGAGGCGCTCCCAGCCCATCTCGGCCGTGTAAGTATAGACCCGGCGCGGCATCCCGATCAGCCCGAGGATATGCATCGGGAAGAACGCGACGTTGAAGCCGATGAAGGCGAGCCAGAAATTCCATCGACCGACGCTTTCGCTCAGCATCCGGCCAGTGATCTTGGGAAACCAGTAGTAGACAGCGCCGAGAAGCGGAAACACCGCACCGCCGATCAGCACGTAATGGAAGTGCGCGACGACGAAATAGGTATCATGCACCTGGGTGTCGATGGGGACCGATGCGACCATCACGCCGGAGAGGCCGCCGATCACGAAGATCGCAATGAAGCCGAGCACGAACAACAGCGGCGTCCGATAGACCGGACGGCCATCCCAAAGCGTCGCCAGCCAGCAGAAGATCTGGAGCCCGCTCGGCACCGCGATCAGCATGCTGGAAGCCGTGAAAAGTCCCGCGCCAAGCTGGGGCAGGCCAGTCACGAACATGTGGTGCACCCAGAGGCCAAACGACAGGAAGCCGATCGCTATCAGCGAGAGGATGATGACGGGATAACCGATCACCGGCCGGCGCGCGAAAGTGGCCAATATCATCGATACCATCCCCGTCCCCGGGATGAAGATGATGTAGACCTCGGGATGACCGAAGAACCAGAACAGATGCTGCCAGAGCAGCGGGTGGCCGCCCGACGAGGAATCGTAGAAGCGGGTGTTCACCAGGCGGTCCAGGATCAGCGACGTCGATGCGACCATGATCGAGGGCATGGCGAACATCACCAGGAAGGCGGTGACCAGCATTGCCCACACGAACAGGGGAATGCGGTCGAGCGTCATGCCGGGCGCGCGCAGCTTGAACACGGTCACGACGATCTCCACGGCGACCGCCAGTGCGGCAACCTCGGTGAAAGTGATCATCTGAGCCCAGACGTCCGCGCGTTTGGTCGGCGTGAACTGGAGGCTGGAGAGCGGAACGTAGGCAAACCAGCCGACATCGGGACCGACGTTGAGCAGGAAGGAAATCCAGAGAAAGCAGCCGCCGAACAGAAACATCCAAAAGCTGAAGGCATTCAGGCGGGGAAAGGCGATGTTCCTGGTGCCAACCATCAGCGGCACGAGATAGACTGCGAAGGCCTCCATGACGGGCACGGCGAACAGGAACATCATGGTCGAGCCGTGCATCGTGAAGATCTGGTTGTACTTGTCCGGTGACAGAAACGTCTTTTCCGGACCCGCAAGCTGCACGCGCATCAGCATTGCAAGAATGCCGCCGAGAAGCAGGAAGGCGAACGCGGTAACGATATAGCGGCGACCGACGACCTTGTGGTCGACCGACATGAGCGCTCCGAGCAGCCCCGAAGGCGTGCGCCAGATCCGCTCGAGCTGGGCGGACAGCTGCAACCCATCCAGGCTCTCGTCCCGCAACTCCCGATCATCGGCCGCCATACTCACTTGAGCTGCTCCAGATAGTGGATGATTGCGATGAGCTCGTCCGATTGCAGCGGCATCCGCGGCATCAGATTGCCGGGTTTGATGTGCTGGGGATCGGCGATCCAGGCGCCGAGCGTCGCCGGGCTCAGTGGCAGCGTTCCGGCTGCCACTGTCGTGCGATTGCCGACATGCGTGAGATCCGGGCCCAATTGCCCGCCGGCCAGCGTCCCGCGGATGTTGTGGCAGAGCGCGCAGCCGCGCCCGCGAAACAGATCTTCGCCTTGCTTGCCGAGCGGATCCGCGGGACTGTTCGCGCTCTGGTTCTCGTGATCGCGCCAGCGGCCGAACTCGTCAGGCGGCAGGGCGATGACGGCGAAAGCCATATGAGCGTGCTGAAGCCCACAGAACTCGGCGCATTGCCCGCGATAGATGCCGGCGTTCTTGGCGGTGAATTGCAGCTCGTTTTTCTGCCCCGTAATGAGGTCCATCTTTCCCGTCAAGCTCGGCACCCAGAAACTATGGATCACGTCGGCGGATTCGAGCTCCACCTTCACCGGCTGGCCGGTCGGGATGCGGATCTCGTTGGCGGTCACAAAGCTCTGGTGAGGACTGTCCGCCTCATAATGGACCTCCCACCACCACTGATGGCCGATGATCTTGAGCGTGAGCGCGTTCTCGTCCTTGGCGAAGACCGTGCGCTGTCCGGCGTAGCTGACGAAGGAGAGCCCGAGCACAATGATGACCGTGGCGATTCCAAGCCCGAGGATGAGGCGGCCGCTGCCTTCTTCAAAGCGCCGATCAAGGTCGAGCGGCTGATTGCTTGCGCGCTTCCGGCGCAACATTCCGATGCCGAGAACGACCATGACAGCGATCCAGACGATCGCGGCGATGATCAGGAAGATGAACAGCGTGTGACGGATCTGGTCAGACTGGAGCCCTTGCGGATCAAGCGCCGATTGCCGGCCGCTGCAAGCTGCCAGTAGCCAGGTCGCAAGAAAGACCAGAGCCGTTCGAACCCGGACAGGCATCAATGTTCGTATGCTCCCCTTTGGGAGCGGAACAGGCCAATCCTACAAAGGTTCCTATTCGGTGACGGAGCGATTGTCTCGGCATTCCTTCCCTCTGACGACCGAACTAGAACGGCCAGCCTTTGGTGGCCATCACGATCGCCGCATCGCCGATGGCCATCAGCAGCAAGACGGCGATCACGGCGATCATCGCTCCGGGCTGGGCAAGCACGCGCAGGTCTTCAGGCATGTTCTGGATCCCGATTGGCCGCTGGTCCATTCCGGCAATGTGCTGCTCATGCAGATGTTCCCGCGCCGGCTCCCGGGAGCCTGTCCATCGCCCCTTACTCTTCGGGCTTGTCGAGTTCGGCTGCGACTTGGCCGTAGTTCAGCAGCGCGACGAGGGTCGTTCCGCCTGCGATGTTGCCAAGCAGGGTGGGAAGGAAGAAGCTCGAGGCATACTGATGAAGCGATGCATTCCCACTTTGCACCAGGAAGGCGCACTCGGTTGAGCCGGCGATGATGTGGGAGAATTCGCCGAGAGCGATCACATAGGTCATGATGACGATGATATGCACCCGTGATCCCTTGGTGGCGGGCAGCAGCCACATCATCAGGGCGATCAGCCAGCCGGCAAATACCGCGCGGACAAAGGTCGACGAAAAGCTGCCCTCGATGGTGTGCCGGCTGAGGTCGAGAAACGCAGCCATCGTCCGAGCATCGAAAATACCGGTATGCGCGAGCGCCGATCCAAAGGCCCACGTACCGACGATGTTGGATGCGAGCACGAGCGCCCACAGCTTAAGCACCTTCGCCAAGATGCCGAGGTCGCGGTGGTGGAGCAGGGGCAGGATCGGTGTCAGCGTGTTCTCGGTGAAAAGCTGCTGTCGCCCCAGTACCACGACGAGAAAGCCCACCGTATAGCCGAGCGGCGCGACCAGCCGCCGGGTCGCTTCGTCGACTATCGCGGCGTGAAATTCTCCCTGGACGATGAGTGACAGCCCGATCGACAGGCCGGCAGCAAGACCGGACATCAAAATGGCCCACCAGTGCCGCCGGAGTTCCTGCTCCCCTTCGGCGCGAATCGTTTCATGGATGAGCGCTGCGCTCGGCCGGCTCTGGGACTCGATCTCCTTCGTCTGGCGGGCCGACATGCCGTCCAGCTCCGATGCCGGATTGAAGGAGTCCGAATCCGTTGGCTTATCCACGTGCGTACCCAGGGAGTGTTGGTCCAACTCAAAGCTGCCGAACGGGATCTGTTCCTACTTCACGTATCGCTGCAAGAATCGCAAGCGCGATACCGATCGGTCATGCATTCCTTGGTGACGAGGGCGCGGCGCCGAAGCCGAGCGATGACGAGATCGCGGACGAACGGCCGACACGAAAGCGCGTCAATCGGACTAGCCTGGTGTACGGCGCCGCTGCGCGAACTGGCCGGCTCGGCCGCAATTGAGCCCGAGTACAGGGCATTCTAACCTAGGTTAACCGGGACGGAGTTATCACGCCGACAGCCACGTCCATTTACTTGCGTTTATGCGCGCTTCGCTCGCAACGTGTATGATTTGTGTACTTGCAAATAGCGATGCGGGTCTCATGGAAACAGTAGTCAGCAAAAAGAGGCGAAGGCGGTTCAAGCAAACGCTG
>NZ_JAFATE010000752.1 GCF_019244115.1 Bradyrhizobium sp. | reverse complement strand
GCTCGATCAGATCAACGTCCACTCCTTCCTCGCGCCCGACAACGAGTTCATGGGCGCTTCGGTGACGCAGGCGCTCTGCAATGCCATCAACGGCAAAGGCAAGGTGATCATGACCCAGGGCGCTCTCGGCCACACCGGCGCCCAGGGCCGCGCAAAGGGCTTCAACGCGGTGGTCAAGCAATTCCCGGGCATCGAGGTGCTCGACACCCAGCCGGCCGACTGGGACGTCTCGAAGACGGCACGGCTGTGGGAGACCTATCTCACGAAATATCCGCAGATCGACGCGGCCTTCTTCCACAATGACGACATGGCGCTCGCCGCCTACAACATCATGAAGGCGCACAATCGCACCAACATCCTGATCGGCGGCGTCGACGCCATGCCGCCGGCGATCCAGGCGGTCAGCGAAGGCCGGATGTTTGCGACCGTACGCAACCCTTCCTGCCGCATCCATGGCGGTGCGATCGTGGCCGGCGTTGCCGCCGTCGTCTCGGGCGAAAAGACCGACAAGGGCATCCCGAAGAACGTCGTGACGGACGGTCCGGTCGTGACCAAGGCCAACGCACCGGGCATGCAGTGGATGGAGGATCACTTCCTGATCTGAAGTCGCGATGTCTGACGGCCGCCCGCCCATCCTCGAGCTCAAGGGCATCACAAAAGCCTTCGGCGGCGTCGAGGCGCTCCGTGGGGTCGACTTCGCGCTTTTCCCCGGCGAGATCCATGGTCTCGTCGGGGAGAACGGCGCAGGCAAGAGCACGCTGATGAAGATCATCGCCGGCGTGCACACGGGCTTCTTGGGCCGTTTCGTCCTGGATGGGCGGGACGTGCATTTTCGCTCCGCGCGCGACGCGCTCGCGGCCGGCATCGCCATGGTGCATCAGGAGCTGAGCGTCGCGCCCGACCTGTCGGTTGCCGAGAACGTGTTTCTCGGCACCCAGCCGACCAACCGCTTCGGCATCGTGCAGTGGCGAAAAATGGCCCGCGAAGCCCGCCAGCAACTCTCCCGGCTAGGCATCGATGTCGACCCGAATACAAGGCTCGGCGACCTGCCGATTGGCCTGCAACAGCTGATCGAGATTGCCCGCGTGCTGTTCTCCGGCGCGCGCATCATCATTCTGGACGAGCCGACCTCGGCGCTGTCGCCGCCGGAGGTGGAACGGCTGTTCTCCACTCTGCGCCGGCTGCGCGATCAAGGCACCGCCATCGTCTTCATCTCGCATTTCATCGAGGACATTTTGCGCGTCTCCGACACGGTGACCGTGTTCCGCAACGGCCGGAAAGTCGCTGAGACCGCCGCCACCGCGACCAGCAAGGGCGCCCTGATCGAGGCCATGACCGGCCGCGGCGGCGAGGCGCTGGAAGAGACCTACACCCACGATATCGCGCTGCCGCCAAAGGCCGGCGGCCCGATGGTGCTGGAAGCAAGCGGCATCTCGCTCGCCCGCAGCCTGCGCGACGTCACCTTTCAGGTGCACGCCGGCGAGGTTTTGGGCGTCTACGGTTTTATGGGCTGCGGGCAGCTCGAGCTTGCGCGCATCCTGTTCGGCAAACTCGCGCCCGACCATGGCGAACTCGTCGTGGCCGGCGGCGGCAAGGCGTTTGGCAACACTGCCGACGCGCGGCGGGCCGGCATCGCCTACGTTCCCGAAAGCCGCCGCGCCATGCTGTTTCACCAGGAGCCGGTCTACAAGAACGTCTCGATTGCGATCCTCGACCGCATTTCATCCCTGTTCCTCAAGCCGGCGCAGGAGCGCGCCATTGCCAGGCGCCAGGTCGAGCAGCTGCAGATCAGGCCGGCGGCCGTCGACCTCGACCTCGGCATGCTTTCCGGCGGCAATCAGCAGAAGGTGGCGCTGGCAAAATGGCTGACCCATCCGCCGCGCGTACTGGTGCTGTGCGAGCCGACCCGCGGCATGGACGTCGGCGCCAAGAGTGACGTGATCCAGATCATCCGTGATCTCAGGGCGAAAGGGCTTGCGATCATCGTGCTGTCGACCGAACCCGAAACGGTGCTGTCGCTGGCCGACCGCATCATCGTGCTGAAGCGCGGTGTGGTGGTGCGCGAGTTCGCGGGCGAGGCGATCAGCAAGGATCGCCTCCTGGAAGCGGCGTAACGGAGACTTAAGGACATGGCGAGCGGCGAAGGCGTGACAGTTCCGGAGGCGAGCCGGCAGCGATCGCACAGGCTTAGCGTCATCCTGCGCTCGCAGATGCGCAACATCGCACCGTTCCTGACCTTGATCTTCCTTTCCGCCTTCTTTGCGGTCGCAAGTCCCTCCTTCGCGACGATCGACAATGTCGGCAATATCCTGACCCAGGTGTCGGTCACCGGCATCATCGCCGTCGGCCTCACCTTCGTGATCCTGTGCGCCGAGATCGATCTTTCGATTGCAAGCATCGCCAATGTCACCGGCATCGCCGTGGCCTATTTCACGGTGCAGGAAGCCTATGTGAACATCGCCAACGTGCCGCTCCCCGGATGGGCGGCGATTTTGCTGTCACTCGTGCTGTGCGGCCTGCTCGGCTTCGTCAACGCGTTCGGGCTGACCGTGATCGGGATCCCGTCCTTCATCATGACGCTTGCCATGATGCAGATCGCGGCCGGCATCTCGGCGCTCTTGGTACGCGGGCAGATCGCCTACAAGGTGCCCGACCTGATCGCCACGCTCGGCTCGGGGTCGATCGGTGGCATCCCCTGGATCGTGATCGTCGCGGCCATCATGCTGCTCGCCGGCCATCTGGCGCTGACCTACACGCGCTTCGGCCGCTACGTCTACATGGTCGGCGGCAACCGCGAGGCGGCGGAATATTCCGGGCTGAACGTCAATCTCATCCTCGGCAGCGTGATGGTCATCTCCGCAGTCTGCGCCGGCATTGGCGGCATGCTGGGCGTGGCGCATTTCGGCAGCGCGCAGCAGAACGAGTTCGACACCTATCTGCTCGATTCAATCGCCGCCGTCGTGGTCGGCGGCACCAGCCTGTTCGGCGGACGCGGCGGCATCGGCAACACCATCGTCGGCCTGTTCGTGCTCGGCGTGCTCAACAACGGGCTCGACCACGTCAACATCGACAGCTTTTTGAAAATCCTGATCCGCGGACTGATCCTGCTCGCCGCGCTGGTCATCAACGTCTATGCGCAGCGGCTGCGCGCGAAGGCGGTGGATTGATACGCGCGATCCCGCCGCCATCATGGCCGGGCAAAAGCGCGAAGCGCGTCTTACGCGCGTTCGCGCCGATGTTCCGGTCATCCACGTCTTTGGTGCAATAAGAAAGAAAGACGTGGATGGCCGGCACAAGGCCCGGCATGACGAGTAGCCCAAGTTCACCTTCTCTTACCGGCCAAAATCCGGTTGCCAGTCGCGCAGCGCCTGCGCGGCGCGGGTCACCGCGCTGATGCTCGTAAAGGACGGCGTATCCAGCATCATGGTGCGGGCGAGATGCAGACTGCGCGCCTCGCAAATCGCGCGGCGCTTCAAATCCTCGATCAGTTCGAAATCGATGTTGTGAGCGAGGCCCAGAATGCGGCGGATCGTCTTGGCCGCGGCAAATCCGACCACGTCCTGAAACAGCCGGTCCATATAGGACTGGCGCTCGCTCTCGAGCCGCGCGGCGCCGGCCGCACCCTCGAACAGCGTCGCGGGTAGGCATCACCCTTGGCTTCGCGCCGCCACAGATCGAGGAATTTTCGCGCGAACTCGGCCCAGACGTTTTCGACCGTCTTCAGCACCCAGGCTTCGAAGGCGCGACGTTCGCCTGTGACCCGCTCATGGCCGTCGGAGGCAAAATAGGCCATCAGCAGGTTGGCGATGACAGCACCGACATCGAATCCCATCGGCCCGTAAAAGGCGAATTCGGGATCGATCACCCTGGTGTCGCTCTCGGTCACCATGATCGAACCGGTATGGAGATCGCCATGGATCAACGCCTCCGGGGAGCTCATGAATTTCAGCTTCAGCCTGGAGATCGCGACATGCAGGTCGAGATCCTCGCGAAAACTCGCGGCGGTCGTATCGAGATAAGGCTC
>NZ_JAFATE010000740.1 GCF_019244115.1 Bradyrhizobium sp. | reverse complement strand
ATCTGCAGATAGGTGTCGTCCGAGTTGGGACTGCCGGAGATCAGGCCGATGGTGTTCTTGTTGGGCTGCTCGCCCTTGTAGATGCCGACGCCGACCAAATAATCGCCCATGCGCTCGACCCAGGCCGATTTGTCGTCAATCGAGCCGGTTTGCGGATTTTTCCAGCGGAAATCGCTCCAGCCATGATAGGGCGGCGTGGTCGCGATCCTCATGAAGTCCTGGGTCGTGAACTTACCGTCCTGATCCCTCATGTCGTGCAGGTTCTTGCCGCGGATGCCTGGAAAGGCGCCGTTGGCGACATGCAGGGTCCCGTCAATCGTGTGAACCCAGGGATAGAGGTCGCGATCGTTGAACGCGCCGGCGTTGATGGCGCGGAACGTCGCGTCCGGTCCTTCCTTCTTGAATTTCTCCTGGACGCGCTTGACCATCGCGACCGCCTCGTCCCGGGTGCCGAAATCGACGGCTTGCGCGGGGAAGATGGACACGGCGGCTAGCAAAGCGCCGAGGACCAAAGCAGAACAAAAGGCGGCGGCTCTGCGCATCACGTCCCCCCAAAAATCGCGATGATCCCAAGACGGTAGCCAAGTAGGTCGCGAAGGAGTCGACATGATGGCGAAGGTGCGCTTCGTGTCGAATTTTGTGTTGTCCGGACACGCGAACTAGCGCTCGGATGCACGCATTGAGAGTGGTCGTAGGAGGGCCCTAAGGCTTGCTCAAACCGTCAAGCGCGATGAGCGGTCGCGCTCATCGCGCGCGCCATCACTGCATCGCGGCGATCTTGATGCCGGTGGGGCCGAGAATGACGACGAACAGCACCGGCAGGAAGAACAGGATCATCGGCACCGTCAATTTCGGCGGCAGCGCCGCGGCCTTCTTCTCGGCCTCGTTCATGCGCATGTCGCGGTTTTCCTGCGCCATCACGCGCAGGCTCTGGCCGAGCGGCGTACCGTAGCGCTCCGACTGCTGCAGCGCGAGGCAGACCGACTTGACACCTTCGAGGCCCGTGCGCCTGGCGAGATTTTCATAGGCGACCTTGCGGTCCTGCAGATAAGAAAGCTCGGCGGTGGTCAGCGTGAATTCCTCCGACAGCGCGATCGACTGGGTCACGATTTCGCTTGCGACCTTGCGGAACGCCGCCTCGATCGACATGCCGGACTCGATGCAGATCAGCAGCAGGTCGAGCGCGTCGGGAAAGGCGCGGCGGATCGAAAGCTGGCGCTTGGCGATGTTGTTCTTCAGGAACAGCATCGGCGCCTGCAAGCCGGCATAGGCACCCCCGATGCAGATCCCGATCTTGAGCATGGCCGAGGCCTGCCAATGCGAGATCAGGAACATGTAGAGCACGGTGGCGATGAACAGCACGATCGGCGCCACCATGCGGGCGAACAGGAAAGTGACGTAGGGCGCCTGGCCGCGATAGCCGGCCATGATCAGCTTGTCGCGCGCGGCCTCCTGCGCCAGCCATTTGGTGAGGTTGAAATCCTCCACCACTTTCGACACCAGCTGCTTCGGCGTCTGCCGCAGTGACACCTTCTCCTGCTTGGAGAGACGCTCGCGTTCGCGCTGGCGGATCCGCTCGCGTTCGCTCGCCACCGCCTTCATGCGCTTGCCGAGATTGTCGCCGGCGAGCAGCGGCATGATCAGCGTATAGGCGGTCGCACTCACCGCGATGGCGGCGAGCAGCATGGTCATGAAATGCGGATCGTGAAGCTTTGTGACGAGGAAATCGATCATGTGACACCGTCAGAAATCGAAATTGATCATCTTCTTCATCACCAGGATGCCGATCGTCATCCAGATCACGCAGCCGACCAGCATCAGCTGGCCGGTGGGATGCGTCCACAACAGCGAGATGTAGTCGGGCGTGGTGAGATAGACGAAGAACATCACGCAGGGCGGCAGCGAGCCGATGATGGCGGCGGAGGCCTTGGCTTCCATCGACATGGCCTGGATCTTCTCGGCCATCTTCTTGCGGTCGCGCAGCACCTTCGAGAGGTTGCCGAGCGCTTCCGACAGGTTGCCGCCCGACTTCTGCTGGATCGAGACCACGATGCCGAAGAAGTTGGCTTCCGGCAGCGGCATCCGCTCGTAAAGCCGCGCGCAGGCTTCGCCGAGCGGCATGCCGATCGCCTGGGTCTCGATGATGGTCAGAAATTCGCTGCGCAGCGGCTCCGGCGAGTCGGCGGCGACGACCTTGATGGATTCGAACAGCGGCAGCCCCGCCTTGATGCCGCGCACGATGACGTCGACGGCATCCGGCAGCGCCCTGAGAAAGGCCTTTTCGCGACGCTTCTTGAGGAATTTCAGGATCCAGCGCGGCAGGCCGAAGCCGGCCGCGAAGGCAAGCCCGGTCGCGCCCAGAAATCCGCCGCCGGCGAACATCGCAGCGAAGAAGCACGCCGCGGCCAGAACGCCCGAAATGGTCCAGAACTTCTGCGTCGACCAGTCCAGCCCGGCCTGGCTGATGCGCACGCTGAGTGGGACCTTGCTCTCCTGCTGCGCCCGCGCCTCGAGATCCTTCAGCGAACTCTCGACCTGCTCGCGTCGCGAGCGCTGGTTGCGGTCGACCTGGCGGGCGGCCGGCTCCGACTTGGCGAAGTTGGCCCGGCGCGACTCGGCCTTCCGCTCGCCCGACAGCAGCGGATAGATGAAGACCCATGCCACGCCGCCGATGGCGGCAGCCGCGAGAAAGCCGAGGGCGAGCGCCTGCGTTTTCATGAGGGGTCTCCGATCACGTCTTGGGCGCGGCGGCATCGGCGGCGTCGAGTGCCGCCGCGAGCCGCTTCTCTTCGCCGTAATAGCGCGCCCGCTCCCAGAAGCGTGGCCGGCCGATCCCGGTCGAGCGATGCTTTCCGATGATCTTGCCGTTGGCGTCCTCGCCGATCATGTCGTAGAGGAAGATGTCCTGGGTGATGATGGTGTCGCCTTCCATGCCCATCACCTCGGTGACGTGCGTGATGCGACGCGAACCGTCGCGCAGGCGGGCGGCCTGGATGATGACGTCGATCGAGGCGCAGATCATTTCGCGGATAGTGCGCGAGGGCAGGGAAAAGCCGCCCATCGTGATCATGGATTCGCAGCGCGACAGCGCCTCGCGCGGATTGTTGGCGTGCAGCGTTCCCATCGAGCCGTCATGGCCGGTGTTCATCGCCTGCAACAGGTCGAAGGCTTCCGGGCCGCGGACCTCGCCGACGATGATGCGTTCGGGACGCATACGCAGGCAGTTTCGCACCAGCTCGCGCATGGTGACCTGGCCTTCGCCTTCGATGTTGGGCGGACGGGTTTCCAGCCGCACCACATGCGGCTGCTGCAGCTGCAGCTCGGCGGCGTCCTCGCAGGTGATGACCCGCTCGTCGTGCTCGATATAGTTGGTCAGGCAGTTCAGAAGCGTGGTCTTGCCCGAGCCGGTGCCGCCCGAGATCAGCACGTTGCAGCGGCAGCGGCCGATAATCTGCAGGATCTCCGCGCCCTC
>NZ_JAFATE010000328.1 GCF_019244115.1 Bradyrhizobium sp. | reverse complement strand
CCCTGGAGACAGATTTGGCATGCAGCTCTTAGTTGATGTACCGGTGCGTTCTGCTACAGCAATATCCGCCCAAATCGGGGCGTTCTGATCTTTCGCCGGGACAAGAGCGTTCGGGCAAGCCGCGCAAGTGATGCAACAAAGGGATCTGATGATGATGAGCAAAGCCTTGACCCTGTGGGACAAGCTCCTTCCCGACCAGCCGCTCAACAACGAGTATTTTGCCGGCTCCGACTACTATCGTGATCTGTATGATCTGATTGCCCGCACCAGCGGATTGAAGCCCGCCACCGAGACCTTCAAGCTCGTGCTGTCGGACAAGGTCACCGTCGAGGAGATGGCCTCCAACCCGGTGCAGCTGCGGCTGCTGGAGCTGATCGTCCGGCTGACCGGGGCCAGGCGCGTGATCGAGATCGGCGCGTTCATCGGCTTGTCGGCGATGTCGATGGCGCGCGCCATGCCGCCCGGCGGCAAGCTGATCACGATCGAGAAGTTCGATCATTTCGCCGACATCTGCCGGAAGAATTTTGCGGCCAACGGACTGTCGGACCGCATCGAGGTGGTCGAGGGCGATGCCTTCGAGATCATCGACCGGTTGCCGCAGGACCAGCCATTCGATCTCGCCTTCATCGACGGCAACAAGGAACGTTACGCGCATTATTTCGAGGTGCTGGAGCCGCGCGTCCGCTCCGGCGGTCTCATTCTGGTCGACGACGTGCTGTTTCACGGCGACGCGGTGAATTCACGGCCGAAAACCGAGAAGGGCGAGGGCGTGAAAGCCTTCATGGATCTCGCGGCGAGCCGCAGCAACTATTTCCGGCTGGCGCTGCCGATCTGCAACGGCCTGATGGTCATGCAGAAGCCATAGCTCGTGCGGTAAGGCCTGTCCCGGTCGGCTTGCGGCCTTCGCAAGCGAGGCGGCGGATGGCGGCATCGTCGGACGCTTGAACGAACCCATCAACGGTCAATCGGTATTCTTGCAAGGATAAGGCGACACATGAAAACGGCCCTGGTCATCGGTGGAGGTTTTGCCGGCTGCGCGTCGGTCCACCAGCTGCTCTTGATGGGCGGCTGGGATGTCACGCTCGTGGAGGCGTTGCCCTATCTCGGCGCAGGCGTGCGCACGAACTGGTACGGCGGGCACCCCTATACGTTCGGTCCGCGGCATTTCCTCACGCAGAACGAGGCCGTGTACAACTACCTCGACGAGCATTGTCCGCTGCGCCGCTGTCTCGACCATGAGTTCTGGACCTATATCGAGCCGGACAATGCGTTCTACGGATTTCCGATCCATCGCGACGACATCGCGAAGATGCCGGACCGCGACGCCATCGAGCAGGAGCTGAAGCAGGTTGCGGGCGTCGAGAACGCCAAGAACCTGGAAGACTACTGGATCGGTTCGGTGGGGCCGATCCTGTATGGAAAGTTCATCGAGAAATACAGCAAGAAGATGTGGTTGCTCGATGACAACAAGAAGATCGACACGTTCACCTGGTCGCCTAAGGGTGTTGCAATCAAGCAAGGAACGCGGGCGGCCTGGGATACGGCGCTGTCGGCCTATCCGCACGCGCCGGATGGCTACAATCAGTATTTCGACATTGCCACTGCAGGCGCAAAGGTCCTCCTGGGCACCAGGATCGAGCGCTACGACATTCCGAACCGGACGGTGTGGATCAAGGGCGAGAGGCTCACCTTCGACCTGATCGTGAGCACGATCTCACCGGACCAGCTGTTCGACAATTGTTACGAGGAGCTGCCCTATATTGGACGGGACTTTCACAAGATCGTCTTTCCGACCGAGCACGTTTTCCCGGATCATGTGTATTTTCTTTATTACGCCAACGATGAACGTCACACCCGGCTGGTCGAGTACAAGAAGTTCACGCTGCACAAGTCGCCGACGACGCTGATCGGGATGGAAATCCCGTCCATGAACGGAAAATATTATCCGCTGCCGATGAAGTGGGCGATCGCCCGCGCGCACCAGTATCACCAGGAGATGCCGCCCGGCGTGTTCTCGCTCGGACGCCACGGCAGCTACCAATACGCGATCGATATCGACGACTGCATCGAGCAGGCCATGGCGATGGCCGAGCAGGTCAAGGGCGGCGGCCAGGAACATCCGGTGCCCGGCGCGAAATGGCGCTGAGGGCGCCCGGAGCTCAGCACGCAGCAGACCTTTGCTGGACCGCCTGAGGCGTTCAGGCGCTCGTCGCGTCACGGCTGCGCCAATTGGCGCAGATAGTCGGCGACCCGCGCATCGCCTTCCGCGGGCGCCCATTCGGCGAATTCCGATGGCCGGTAGGGGCCCGGCTTCACCTCCAAAACGGCGGTGCCGGGCTCTCTCACCCAGAAGCCGTGCCAGACGCCCGCCGGGATTTGCACGGCCGGCGCTTCTGCGCCCATGCCGGCGCGGCCCGCAATCCCGCCATCGACGTCGAACCTCAGGAAGTCTCCGCTGCCCCGCAGCAAAGCCAGCAGCTCCCATTGCTCGGGGTGGCGATGCGGGCGGACATAGGTCCCAGGCTGCGTCACGATGATCAGGCGCTGGACCTGATCTTCATGACCATCGTGCAGCAGCAAGTGAACCCGCTTGCGTTCGCTTCGCGCTGCATCACGCGCCATGTCGTCGAGCGCTCTGGCGCTGACCAGCTGGAATTCGTCTAATCCCTTTGTCATGCCTAAATCATATCCGGAAATTGAGGTCGTCTCTCAACACGAAGAATTTAACCGTATCCCGTAGAAACCAGCCAGTGCGACCATATCTCGGTTGGTAGGGAGGCCGTTGGGAGGAGGCCAACATGACGCAAGGTTTGAAACTCATCAGCCCGCTGGATGCGGACTATGCCGAACATCGCGAAGCGGCCGAGCGCCAACGCGCGACACGCGAATGGCTGGAGCGGCGCGAGCGCGAGCTTGGCTTCGTGCAGGACGCGCCCCCCGTGGCCCCAAAAGCCGCGGAACGGTAACCATAAGGCAGCCATCGGCTGCCTTTTCGTTTCGAACCGGCTGTTGTCCCGGTTTTGCCACCCTGCTAAGCACGCAAGTCCCAAAACTCTGGCGCGACCGCCGCTGCATTGACCAGCCCGGCGCTCCTTGCTGCGGCGCGCGCGGAACGTCGTCAATTGCAGAAACAGGATCAACGCGACCTGAAACGCGGCAAGGCCGGCATTCTGTTCGTCACGAGCTCGCTTGACGTCGGCGGGACCGAGCGGCATCTGGCCTCGATCTGCGGGATTTTGCGGGCGCGCGGCTGGGATCTCGAGGTCTATTGCACCGGCGGAGAAGGCCCTTTCGCCGAGGTTTTGCGCCGCGACGGCGTGAAGGTCATGGTGCCCCCGGGGGCGGCGAGATACCGGGCAGGTGGCGTGCTCGGAGCCCTTCGCCTGCCGCTTGCCGCGCTTCATCTGTTTGGCGTGCTTGTGAAGGGGCGATTTGCGATCGTTCATTGCTTTCTGCCCGGAGCCTATCTGATCGGCGCCCCGCTTGCGTTTCTGGTGCGGACCAGGCTGCTCGTGATGAGCCGCCGCAGTCTGAACGATTATCAGCGGAACCATCCTCTCGGAGGTGGTGCCGAGCGGCGCCTTCACCCGCTGATGAGCGCCGTCCTGGCCAATTCCCGCAGCGTGGCGAAGCAGCTCGAGGGCGAGGGCGTGGATGCCAGCCGGATCGGCCTGATCTACAACGGGGTCGCCGACACGGGCCCTGTCGTGACCGACCGCGCACAAGCGCGCAGCAGCCTCGGGATTGATGAAGACGCGCTCGTCCTGGTCGTCATTGCCAACCTGATCGCCTACAAGGGGCATCTCGATCTGATCGAGGCGCTGGGCCGCATCAAGAACCAAATGCCGGCCAGCTGGCGGCTTCTGGCCGTGGGGCGGGACGACGGCCTTGGCGCTGACATCCGGTCGCGGGCGGAGGCGGTCGGACTGGACGCACAGATATCGCTGCTCGGGGTCCGCTCCGACATCCCGGACCTGCTCACTGCCAGCGACATCGCGATCCTGGCCTCGCACCAGGAAGGGTTTTCCAACGCGGTCATCGAGGGCATGCAGGCCGGACTTCCGATGATCGTGACCAACGTCGGCGGCAACGCCGAAGCCGTGGTCGACGGCGAGACCGGGCTTGTGGTCGCGCCGCATGATCCGGAAGCGCTGGCGGCGGCCATTCTGCGCCTCGCATCGGACGCCGAGCTGCGGCGGCGCTACGGAGCGGCAGGACGCCGCCGCGTCGCGGCGCATTTCAGCCTCGAGACCTGCGTGGCGGCCTACGAGGCGCTCTATGGCGGTCTCTTGGCCGGGAAGACGCCAGCCGAGATTGCTCAGGTTCGTTACCAATAGTGCGCGGGCCGGGTCTCGCCTCTCCATTCTATTCCGCTGGATGCGGCGACACCCGCGACTGGCGATAGAGGTCCAGCGGCTTTTCCAAGAGGACGGTGAGCAGGTAGGCGAGGCCGAGGCTGAGCACGACAGGAACGACCTGCGGCGTCGGCAGGATGACGATCATGAATAGCGGGTGGATCAGGTAGACCGGGTAGGACAGGTCGCCCAAAACCTTGTCCAGCGGGTTCGAGCGGCCGAGCAGGACCACGCCGGGCAGGCAGAGCGCCTCGCCGAACAGATAGAGCGGCCGGGCCACGGGCAGCCATGGATAGGCGATGGTCAGCAGCGCGACAGCGAGCGTGGCCGCGATTGCGTACCGCTTGACGGCACGCTCTTTGCTCCGTAGGCGCAACCAAACATAGCCGTGGTAGGCAAGCGCGCCGGCCATGAACCAGGCGAGCGCGAACGGGAAGATGCGCGAATACCAACCGGGGTCGAGCGCCGAAGTCTTGTAGCATAGCAACTGGGCCAGCAGCGACGCCGCCATCAGCCAGAGGATGAAGCGGACGCGCCTGACGACGAATGGCGCGATGAGATAGAAGCCGAGCTCGATGGCCAGCGTCCAGGCCACACGGATGACGATGAAGAGGTGGTAGAACAGGTCGGGTGTGGCCGAGAACGTGCCGTCCTTCCGGATCAAGGCCAAAAAGTCCTGGCCGAAAATGAAGGTGTTGGTCAGGACGAGCAATAGGATGGAGCGGGGTCCCAGCGCGGAGCCACTCTGCGCAATCCACGACGTGACGGTGGGCAGGCGGTAGGCTTCGAGCCCCGCCGGTGCGGCGGAGAAGGCTCCGCTGTCGACCGAGACGTCGACGACCAGATATAGGATCATCGTCGCCCAGTAGATCGGAAAGATCCGCAGCGCCCGATTGGAGTAGAACAGCCACAGCGAGCCGCTGTATTTCTCGTGAAGGACCAGCGTGATCAGGAAGCCCGAGACGATATAGAAGCCCTGAACCGCGACGTCAGGATTGAGCGGGTGAGGGAGCCCTGAAGGATAGAAGGCCAGATGGGCGGTAAGCACCGACATGGCCAGGAGGAAGCGAAGCGCGCCCACGATTCACGTGCCTCCCAAGCCGAGTGGCGGCCGTCTGACGAAAGCCATCGCTTATCGCCCGCGCCGTTGGAAGGCCGCGATCTGGTCACGCGCGGCTTTCAGTTCAGCGCCAACGGCGGCCAGCTGTGCCTTCAAGGCGCTGTTCTCGGTCTGCAAGGCCTCGTGGTTTTGCCTCAGTCCCGGAAGATTAGGCAGATCAAGAAGTCCCTCGACCACCCGCGACAGGATGTTGCCGCGGGGCTCGTGGGCCGGAGCGGTAGCACTGGCCGACAATGC
>NZ_JAFATE010000320.1 GCF_019244115.1 Bradyrhizobium sp. | reverse complement strand
GGATTTTTTCCAACGCATCGCGCGTTCGATGTCCGCCGGAGACATTGACCACGTCGCCGATTGGTTCACAGAAGACTTCAAACTACACGATCCTTCAATTGGTGGCTTTCGCTTCGGTCATCAGGGCGCGCAAGATATGTTGCGGGCACTGGCTGAACAGGTGCCGAACGCGCGAATTGAGCTGCTCGATATGGTGGAGCAAGATGACAAAGTCGCGGTGCGGTGGCTGTTCGCTGGAATGAAGGACAGCGAGTCCGTGAACTTGTCGATTGTAGCGATCTACCGCTTCGAAGGAGATCGAATCGCCGAGGATTGGGGAATTGCCGCCCGGGCGAAATGGCCGTGACTAGTTAGACCAAAGCACCGCGCCTGGGCTCCGAGTGACATCGCGCAGAGGCTTGCTGGCCTTGCACCGCTGTCTGCGCTTGGCCCGGTGCAGTCGTTCGGCCTGTTCGGACCGAGCGTCGGCTTATGAATGAAGACCAGCCGACATGGAGCGCAGCCCCACGAGACCAAATCTGGTCCAGAAGAGATCTGCAAGTCTGCCCTGGCAGTGCGGCTTCCGGCCACATCGAGCCGGTCATGGCCGGCGCAAGCGGCGTGTCGGGGAGTTGCTGAGAGAATGCTGTGTGCGGGGAATGACAAATCCGAAGTCTGCTTCCAGCCCGACGGGCGAATCAGTTGATCGGTTTCCGCCGACTCGCTCGCCCGGATGGGCTTTCGCAGCGTAAAGTTGCATTCCCGAAGAGCAGAAATTCGTGAACTGATTCAATGGCCGCAGCGCTGCTCGACCTCTCCCGCAAAATTTCGCTTTACGAAAATCAGAATCTATGCTTATGTCCCGCCGTCCCGCACTCGCTGGAGGGGCGGATCGCGATCGTCACGGACGTTGAGCGCGGGATGCGATGGACGTGTCGGGTCGCAGCGCGGTTTCCGCGCCGACGAACGATCCCGGCACGGACGTGAAGGCGTGTGGTCCTGGCCTCCCGACGCTGAGGCCAAGTCGTGCGGTGACGAGCCGCAGGGCGACGGGAGCAAGAAAGCCCGGTTCCCGGGGAGAGCGCGCTATAAGCGTTAAAACCATCGCGCAGGGAAGGCCGGGATGCTTCGGCCAAACCTGTGGTGTCTGCCGCCAGCTTTTTTGTTTGCTGGCGGGCCACGGGCGCGGCCAGCGCCCGGCCTTCCCTGCGCCCTCCTTCTTTCGAGGGCGGTCCGCTGCATCACCCGGGCGCGATTCGCGCCGCGGGAATGCGGCCGCATACCTTTCCGCTGTTTGACATTCGAATGGAGCCTATGAGTAGTTTTTCATGTGCTTGCTGTTCGCGGCCATGGCCTGAGCAGCAGCAGGAAAGTGACGTAATGCGTCACCAGCAGCGCCGGCACCCAGAACGCCGGGATCCAGTAGGCCGGTCCCATCAGCGGTGCCGCGTCATAGATCGTGGCGAGCGCGATGGCATTGATCAGGTCGAGCGAGCCCACGATGTTGAACAGCCAGACCAGCGGTTTTGCGCTTTTCGCCCGGCTCGCCACCGCCGGGATGGCAATCAGCGCCAGGACGGCGGCGAGGAGATCGCCGAACGCGGCGGGCGCGGTGAACTCGCGCGGGAGGCCCGCATAGACCGCGCCGGGCGCCAGAAACATCAACCCGAGATGTCGCAAGGCATGCAGCAGCAGGATCGGCAGCAGAATGGTCCGCGGCTCGCAGTCATCGAGCCGGGGCAGCAGATAGAGCCGGACTGCGATGTAGAACACGAGCGTGCTGAACAGCAGATTGACGGTCAGGATGTTCACCCGAGTGGCCTCCTTCGATGGCGGTTGCGGCGCTTGATGCACTCAACCTTCGCAGACGATAAAAGATGTTCAAGATCATCTTGTGCGACGAGGTGAGGAAGGAGACATGCCATACGCGAAAGAGCACAAGGCGCGGACCCGAACGCAAATTGTCGCCGCTGCCGCAAAACTGTTCAACCGCAGGGGTTTTGACGCCGTCACCATCGGCGAGGTCATGGTACAGGCCGGCCTCACGCATGGCGGCTTCTATCGGCACTTTGCCAGCAAGGACGAACTCTACGCGGAGGCGGTGCGGCACTTCCTGCGTCAGGAGGCGTATCCGCGCTGGCAGAAAAGGCGCCGCGGAGGCGGAGCCGGCTCGCCGCTCGCAAGGCTGGTGCTGGACGCCTATCTCTCGCGCGGTCACCTCGCGGACGTCGCCGGCTCGTGTCCGCTGATCGCGTTGTCGTCCGATGCTGCCCGGGCGAGCCGCGCGGTCAAGGCGGCCTATCGCGAGGTCGCTGAGGCCATGATCGACGTCTTCGAGACGGAACTAAAAGGGCGCGCGGCGCGCGACCATGCGATGGTTCTGGTCGCGCTCTGCGTTGGAGGCATGGTGCTGGCGCGCGCCCTTGATGACGATGAGCTGAGCAACGACTTTCTCGACGTCTCGCGCCGGCATGCGCTGAAGGCCGCCGGCTGGCGTCGGCAGCCGCGCAGAGCCGGACGCTCTGCGGTTGAACCGCGGCAGGCGGTACGCTAACCACGACAAATCGAGGCT
This sequence comes from Bradyrhizobium sp., assembly GCF_019244115.1. Classification (GTDB taxonomy): domain Bacteria; phylum Pseudomonadota; class Alphaproteobacteria; order Rhizobiales; family Xanthobacteraceae; genus Bradyrhizobium. Next base: position 10,478 of record NZ_JAFATE010000320.1, on the reverse strand, counting down.
TCCGATCTGCCATTTTGGAATTTCCATGACCCAACCTCCAAAACACCATCTCGCCCAGCTCAACGTCGCCCGCGCGCAAGACGACCTCGATAGTCCAAGACTGGCGGACTTCATGGCGGCGCTGGACAGCGTGAATGCGCTGGCAGAGCGGTCGCCCGGCTTCGTCTGGCATCTCCAGGACCCCGTCGGAAATGCCACGGGCATCAGGGCCAGTGACGATGCGCGCTTCATCGTCAATATGAGCGTGTGGGAGAGCCCGGCTCATCTGGAGCAGTTCGTGTGGACCACCATCCACAAGCGCGTCTACGACAAGAAGTCGAAATGGTTCGAGGCGATGCAGACGCCGCATCTGGTCATGTGGTGGGTGCCGGCCGGCCATCATCCCAGTGTCGACGAGGCCATGGACAGGCTGGCCCATCTCACCGCAAACGGCGACAGCGATCTTGCTTTCGGCTGGTCGCACCTGCCGAACGTCAAACTCTGGATGAGCAAGCGCTGCGCGTGACTGGCGTGCGGCAAAGCGCCAAAGATCCGTAGCCCGGATGAGCGAAGCGACATCCGGGAAATCGCATGGTGACGAGGCCCCGCATGTCGCTTTCGCTCATGCGGGCTACTTTTCGGGACGATCCCATGTCCTTTCGGCGCTGGTAGCATGATGCTAGGCTCGCTCGCGGCAGGAGCGCACCTGCTTCCTGCTTCAGACAGGAGGACGACATGGCTGACAGCGTCTACAAGATCATCGAACTGGTCGGGACCAGCAGCGAATCCTGGGAAAGGGCGGCCGCCAACGCGGTCGAGCAGGCCTCGAAAACGCTGCGGGATCTGCGCGTCGCGGAGATCGTCCAGCTCGACATGCAGCTCGATGCCAAGGGAAAGGTCGAAGCCTATCGTGCCAAGGTCAACATCTCATTCAAGTTCGAGGGCACCTGAGTCTGAGAGCCTGCGCTGATCGATGAGCATCGGCAGCGGACCCTGCGGTCCGCTGCCCGCCTTTCGGAAAATTGACAAGTGCCGCGGCACGCAAAGGGGGAGGGACATGATGGAGGAGACCGCAGCGCGGCGTGCCGCCGAAAAACTGTTCGCAGCGCACACGACGAACGTGCGGTTCGAAGCATTCGGTCCGCAGGATGGCCCGGCCGCGATTCCCGACGCCTACGACATCCAGGACAGGTTCGTGGCGCTGCTCCGCCCCGAGCACGGCGAGGCGGCCGGCTATAAGGTCGGGCTGACGTCCCAGGCGATGCAGGCCTTTTGCGGGATCAGCCATCCGATCGCGGGCGTCGTTCTGGCGCGGCGCATCCATCGCTCCGGCGCCACGGTGCGTCTTGCGGAATTCGGCCGGCTGGGGCTCGAATTCGAGATCGCGGTCCGCATCAAATCGGACGTCGCCGCGAACGGGACGCCGCATAGCGCGCAGACCATCGCGCGCCATATCGAAGCTGTTTGTGCGGCCATCGAACTGGTCGATGATCGGAGCGCCGACTACTCGAACCTCGACGTGCGCGCGCTGGTGGCCGACAACTCCTGGAACGCCGGCATCGTCGTTTCGGATTTTGCGACCGTGTGGCCCGACCTCGCAGTCGCGCGCGGCAGGGCGAGCCGGGACGGCGCGCCGGTTGGCGAAGGTTTTGGGCGGGACATTCTCGGCCATCCCTTCAACTCGGTCGCATGGCTCGCGCACCAGCTCGGCTCGCGCGGCGAACGGCTGAAGGCCGGCCAGGTCGTGATGACGGGAAGCGTCATGAAGACGATCTTTCCGTCGGAAGCGGCGTCCTATCGCTTCGAGCTCGAAGGGGTCGGCGCCGTCGAGGTCCGGGTGGACGTATGACGCCCGTCAGCGGCCGCGTGGCGCGGGGCCTTGCGCCCGATCGATCAGGTTGGCCGCACCATCGCGCGGCGACGAGCCGCGGCTCGCCAGGTTGCCGCTGCCGTCGCGCGGGGCACGGCCTTGAGCCATCAGGTTGGCGGCCCCATCCCGCGGTGCTGATCCGCGCCCGGACAGATTCCCGCTGCCGTCGCGGCCTTGCGACTGCGCATGAAGCTGACTGCAACAGGCAAAGGCCAATGTCGCAACGATCAACGGATGCAATCGCGCGGACAAAGTCAAACGATGCTCCTCCCGCTGGCCTATCAAGCGGCATCTTGCCGGAAAACCGGTCGAGCCGCTACACCGGTGCGATCGTGCTGCTTTGCAACGGCTGGTCCCATGTCTGTGTTCCGTCCTCGACATGCAAGTGGTCGCAGCGGTGACCGCAGGTCGAAACATGTCGTCAAAGCTTCCGCCCGAACCCGCTGACGCAGCCCTCCGCCGAGCGGCCAAGCCGACGGTTGTCTATCCAGCCGGCGCGATGGAGCGGCCCGACATGGCCGTGCTGCAAGCGGCGCGGCAGACCATGGCCAAGGCCCACGAAATCGTGGTGCCCCCGCGCGACGCCTGCACGTTTCGTGTGTCGCGCGGACAGTTTTTCCGGATCGTCAGCATCGAGGGTCCCCAGGTCGGCGATCTCAATCTCTGGAACGCGGACGATCTCTCCGAGCGCTTTTTCTCGGGCAAGACGCGCGCGCTGCACGGGACCCATGTCAGTACAGGGGACCGGCTCTGGAGCACCATGCCGCATCTCAGGCCCATGGCTACCATCAGCCATGACACGCTCGGCTGGTACGGCTTTGATGCTGACGGTGCCGGCATCCACGACGTCGTCGGCACGCGCTGCGATCCCTACACCAATCTCCTGTTGAACGGCGAAGCCTACGATTTCTGCTGCCATTCCAACCTGTCCCGCGCGCTGGCCGGCGAATTGAAGATCGAACCGCGCGCGGCCGAGCATCACGTTCACGACGTGCTCAATGTCTTCATGTGCACCGGCTTCACTGGGAATACGCACCAGTATTTCATGAAGGCCAGCCCGGTCCGCCCCGGTGACTTCATCGAGTTTTTCGCCGAGATCGATCTGCTCGGCGCCCTGTCAGCCTGTCCCGGCGGCGACTGCAGTGCGAGCCATTCGAGCGATGCCGCGGCCTGCTACCCGCTCCGAATCGAGATTTTTGAGCCAGATCGCGCCACCCTTGCGAGCTGGCGCTGGCCGTCGCCAAGCGCCTACCACCGCCGCCATGGCGCGCCGGCGCGCAGTTCGGTGGATGGACGGGAAGGCGGCTAGCGAATGGCCCGCATCCTTGCTACATTGGCACAGCGAGGCTGCGTCGCGCGTCAGAAGCTAATATATCCCCGGGGCCTTATCGATCCTTTAGGGAACTGTCCCTGGCCGGGTCCGTGGATCCGGACATATGGTGCCCACCTACTTTCGTAGGGAACTCCGGGATCGCAGTCTTCAACGGCGACTGCGGCTTCGCACTGTTTCGTTTTGGTTGCTTTGTTGCTGTCCTTTGCTTTTTGTTGCTGTGCATTGCCATCCCCATCAGCTGGGCGTCGGCGCGTCCGATGGCTGGCGCAGGGTCCACTCCGCCGGCCCGTCCGGTTGCTCATGAGCCCTCGCGGGGGTTGAAAGCAAGCGACGTCGCATGCCTGCAGCGCATCTCAAGGCCAATCTCCGCAGCGCGGCGCTCGCCAAGCGTGACGCGCTGAGCGATGCGGCGCGCGTGGCCGCGGCCGCGGCGATCGCCGCGCATGGGCTGCCGTTCGAGGTCGGGCCCGGCACCGTCGTCTCGGGCTATGCACCCGTGCGCAACGAAATCGACCCGGCGCCGCTGATGAAGAGGTTGGCAAGCGAGGGCGCACGGCTGGCATTGCCGACGGTCACCGCGCGAGGCCAGTCGCTGATCTTCCGCGCCTGGACACCGGGCGAGCGCTTGATGCTCGGCCCACTGGGTATTCTCGAACCATCGCCAGCCGCGGCCGAGGTCGTGCCCGACATCATGCTGGTGCCGCTTGCGGCGTTCGACCGGACCGGTCACCGCATCGGCTATGGCGGGGGCTATTACGATCACACCTTCGCGCACCTGCACAAGATCAAAGCCGTGATCGGCGTCGGGCTCGGTTTTGCGGTGCAGGAAATCCGCAGCGTGCCCGCGCTGCCGCACGACGTAGCGCTCGATTATGTGCTAACGGAAAAGAAGGTGTTCGATTTCCGGAGCAGGTGAGTTGCGAATTCTTTTCGTCGGGGACGTGGTGGGCAGGGCGGGGCGCAGCATCGTGGCAGAGCATCTCCCTCGCATGGTTCGCGATTGGTCGCTCGATCTCGTCGTCGTCAATGGCGAGAATTCGGCTGGCGGCTTCGGCATCACCGAAGCGATCTATCAGGAGCTGATCGACGCCGGCGCCGACGCGATCACGCTCGGCAACCACGCCTGGGACCAGCGCGAGGCGCTGGTGTTCATCGAGCGCGCGCCACGCCTGGTGCGCCCGGCGAACTTTCCGAAGGGCACGCCCGGCCGGGGCGCGGCGCTGGTCGAGACCAAGACCGGCAAGCGGGCGCTGGTGCTGAACGCCATGGGTCGCGTCTTCATGACGCCGTTCGACGATCCGTTCGCGGCGCTCAATGGCGAGCTCGAGGCCTGTCCGCTGCGCGAGGCGGCCGACGCCATCGTTGTCGATTTCCATTGCGAGGCGACCAGCGAGAAGCAGGCGATCGGTTATTTCTGCGACGGCCGCGCTTCGCTGGTGGTCGGCACCCATACCCATGTGCCGACCGCCGATCACCAGATCCTCTCCGGTGGCACCGCCTACATGACCGACGCCGGCATGACCGGCGACTACGATTCGATCATCGGCATGCAGAAGGAGGAGCCGATGCGGCGCTTTACCTCGGGCATCCCGTCGGGCCGCTTCGAGCCGGCGGTTGGGACGGCGACGCTTTCGGGCGTTGCGGTCGAGACCAATGACGCAACCGGACTCGCCGTGAAGATCGCGCCGGTGCGGATCGGTGGCCGCCTTGCGCCGGCGCTGCCGGAGTTTTGGGGCTGACCCATGCACCGTCGTTCCGGGGCGCGAGTGAAACGAGCGAACCCGGAATCCAGAAGTTAGGCGCGAGATTCCGGGTTCGCGCTAACGCGCGCCCCGGAATGACCGAGGAAAAAAGGCGGCTCAGGACTCGCGAAAACCCATCCGGAAGGCACCCCAATGGCGGCCGCGCACGACGATCGGGGAGGAGAGATCCTTCATCAGCACGAAGTTGCCGCCGCCCATGTCGCGCCGATAGGTCTGCACCAGGAACGGCTTTGTGTTGGCCGCGACCTTCTTCACCGCGCGGTCGTTGAACAGCCGCCGGTTGCGGCAATTGGCATTGTTCCAGACGGGGTCCTTGCCCTGCGGTAGTCGGTAGTTCGGATTGTGGGTCGGCAGATAGCCGCCTTTGGCCCAGGCGACGCAGAACACGATGCGCGGATCGGCTTTCTGCAACGGGTCCTGGATCTCGGGCAGCACGCGATCGGTGAACTCCACATAGTCGGTCATGTACTGCTTCGGATCGGTGCCGCGGATCTCGCGATAGTTCTCGTCGAACAGCTGCTCGAGCCGGATCTCGCTGCGGCTGACCGCGTCCTCGAAGCGCGCCGAGATCCGCTTTGCGGTCTCGACCACGACGCGGATCAGCGGCGCATCGGAGGTCTCGACCCCGGAATCGGCGATCAGCGCGATCAGTCCCTCGGAGACGTCGAGCAGTTTTGCGACGCGGCCGTCGGCCTGCTTGAGGTCGGTCGACGACAGGTCGACGCCCTTGGCGAGCGTATGCAGTTCGCCGATCACGCTGTCGCAATGGGCGAGGTTGGAGGTTGCCGCGCGTGCGACGCCGTCGATTTCCCGGCCGACGCGGGTCACCCCTTCCTGCACGCGGACGATGATGTTCTGGATCTGCGAGGCGCCTTCACCGGCATTCTTGGCGCGCAGCGAGGCCTCGCTGCTCTCGCCGATCAGGTTGCCGACCTGGCCGTCGAGGCCGCGCACGGTATCGCCGATCTGATGCGTGGCCTGGCGGGTCGCTTCCGCAAGGCTCTTCACCTCGCTCGCAACCACCGCGAAACCGCGTCCCATCGCGCCCGCGCGCGCCGCCTCGATCGTGGCGTTGAGGGCGAGCAGGTTGGTCTGCTTGGCGATCGCCTCGATGGTCCCCGAGACCTTGGCAACGTCCGCCAACGCGCCGCCGACCGCGGACAGCCGCGCCTCGATGCGGCCGACCGCCTCGATCAGCTCGGCGATGTGTTTGACGGCGTTCTCGACCACGGCGCGCGACTGCGTGATGTCGCTGACCGCAGCCGAGGTCGCCGACTGCACGGCCTGCGAAGCATTGGCGATGTCGTGGTTGGCCGAGACCATGGTCTCGGCAGTCTTCTGCAGATGTCCGAAACGCTCCGACTGGTCGGCAAAGCGGCTCGTGACCTCCTGCACATTGCCGGCGACGTCGGCGAGTTCGACGCCGAGGCCGCCAATTCGATTGGCAAGCTGATCAACCAGCCGCTCGCTCTCGGAGCGGCCGACGGCTTGTTCCATTGCTGCGGGCTTAGCGGCCAACATCGCTTGCATCTTTCTTGGATCGGTGAACTCGATGACTGTTTCGTTACGTTCAGTCTCGGTAATTCCACGTGTACGGTTCAAAGCTTGTAAGCGGTGCGAAAGCCGCCCCAGTGCCGGCCGCGGACGCGGATCGGGACGTCGATCTCGCGCATCATCACGGTTCGGCCGCCGCCCATGTCGCGGGCATAGCTCTGGATCAGATAGGGGCGCTGGTTGCGGCCCGCTGCCAGCCCCGCGGCATCGTTGAAGATGCGGCGGTTGCGGCTATTGGCGGTGTTGAAGGCCGTGTCACCGGGACGCTGCGGATGCGAATAGATCTTGTTGTGCACCGGCAGGTAGCCGTTGCGGTCGATCATGACGCAGAACGCCATCCGGGGATCCTTCGCCAGAAAGGCTTCTTGGAACGGCGGCAACGCGCGCTCCGCCCAATCGAGAATCCTGGTGCGGTGCTGCAGCGGATTGGTGCCGGGAATCTCGACATAATCGCTGTCGAACATGTCGTCGATCGAGATCGCGCCCGAGGCGACGGCATCTTCGAAGATCCTGGTCAGCGCGACGCCGGCCTCCATCGCCCGTGTGACGAACTCGGTGTTCTCCTCACGCAGCGCCCACAATTTGTCGTCGATCTTTTCGCGCAGCTCGCGGCCTGCAGCCTCGAACCGCGCCGGTACGCCGGACTTCGTCGTCGCCCCGATCCGCAGGCGGCATTCCCCGATGTCCTGCAGGCTCGCATTGACGACATCGTGCGGCCGGAGGCGCGCCGCAACGGCTCCCGTGATCAGGACACCATGCTCGGAGATCTCATAGACCGGTGCGCTCAGCTTCAGGCCCGACACCTCGATGTCGATCCTGAGATGGCAGGGAAGTGGCGCGTTCTTGCGTTCTGCCGCGCTATCGTCGCGCCGCAGCAGCACCGCGCAGCGCGACTTGAGTTTTTGCGCGAACTGCGTCACGGCCTGGCCGGCGGCCGCGACGGCCTCGCCGTGCGCCGCCGCTTCTCCGGTAGCGCTGTCGATCTCGGCAGCGCTGTCGCCGACCGAGATGATGAACTGCGAAGCGGAGGCGGCATTGCCGCTCATCTCTCCTGTGGTCCGGGTCTGCTCGGCGACGGCGCCGTCGACATTGGCGAAGACCGGCCGGATCGCATCGATCGCATCCGAGATGCGGTGCACCGCGTCCGCCGAACCGGTCGCGTCGTGCTGCAACGCTTCGATCTTCCTGCTGATCTCCTCGGTCGCCTTCTGGGTCTGCACGGCCAGCGCCTTGACCTCGGTGGCGACCACCGCGAAACCGCGGCCGGCTTCGCCGGCGCGCGCCGCCTCGATCGTGGAATTGAGCGCGAGCAGCGTGGTCTGCCGCGCAATCTGCGCGATCAGGCTCACGACCTGGCCGATCGCGGCGGAAGATTCGCGCAAGCGGTCCACGGTCTGGATCGCCTCGCGGGCCGCCGCGCCGGCTTCGTCCGCAAGCCTGCCGGCATCGCCGACCTGCTGTGCGATGCCTCGCGCCGAATGGGTGAACTTCTCGGCAGCCTGACCAAAGCTGGTCGCCGTATCCTGGGCGGAGCTGGTGCGCGCCGTGAGTGCGTCAGTCCGCATGCGGATGGAGGTCAAGGTCGCGGCGGTCGCCTCGGCGCCGCTGGCAACCGACGCGGCGGCCCGCTCGAGCTGCCTGATCATGCCGCCGAGCTCGAGTTCCACGAGCTCCAGGATGTCGCGGGCCGCATCATGCTCCGCCCCGGAGGGCTCGGTCATGGCGGCGCGCTCCTGAGGTTTTGGCACGGAGACTGGCACGGGCGAACGCCGCTCCGGCTCGCGCCTCCTGAATAATCCGAACGCCATGGCCCTTCTCGGCACCCCTCGATTGAAGGGCCCGATCCTTGCACCCACGCATGAAACCATAGTTAACGATTGCCTCATCGTGTGTCCGGTGGCACTACCGCGTTACCGAAAAAGACCCAAATCTTTGATTTTGGCGACCGCTGCGCCTATAACGCCGCGCTTTCCCGCCCACCCCGAATTCAAGAGACGTTCGCATGGCCGGCCATTCGCAGTTCAAGAACATCATGCACCGCAAGGGCCGGCAGGATGCACAGAAGTCGAAACTGTTCGGCAAGCTGGCCCGCGAAATCACGGTGGCGGCCAAGCTCGGAACCCCGGATCCGGCGATGAATCCGCGCCTGCGGGCAGCCGTGATCGCGGCGCGCCAGGAAAACATGCCGAAGGACAACATCGAACGCGCCATCAAGAAGGCGATCGGCGGCGAGGGCGAGAACTACGATGAAATCCGCTACGAGGGCTATGGCCCTGGCGGCGTCGCCGTCATCGTCGAGGCGCTCACCGACAATCGCAATCGCGCCGCCTCCGACATCCGCTCCTATTTCACCAAATCGGGCGGCAATCTCGGCGAGACCGGCTCGGTCGCCTTCATGTTCGACCGCACCGGCATCATTGAATATGACAGGAGCGCCGGCTCCGACGATGCGATGCTCGACGCTGCGATCGAGGCCGGCGCCGACGACGTGATCTCCGGCGAGAGCGGCCACGAAGTCTATGCCGCGCAGGAGAATTTTCGCGAGGTCGCCAAGGCGCTAGAGGCGAAATTCGGCGAGCCGCGCAAGGCGGCGCTGATCTGGAAGCCGCAGAACACCGTCTCCGTCGACGACGAGACCGGCGAGAAGCTCTTGAAGCTGATGGACCTCTTGAACGAGCACGACGACGTCCAGAACGTCTATGCCAATTTCGAGGTGTCCGACGCGCTGGTGGCGAAGATGGCGGGCTGATTCTTTCCCCGTCTATGTCGGGTCGTTCCTGTTTCGTTGCGGATTGGCAGGCGCTATCACTAGCCCATGTCTGCGCAGCCGATTCGTAACCCCGTCCGCATCCTCGGCATCGACCCGGGTCTCCGTCGCACCGGCTGGGGCGTGGTCGAAGCCGATGGCAACCGGTTGAGTTTTGTCGGCTGCGGCTCGGTGGAACCCGGCGACGATCTGCCGCTGTCGCGCCGGCTGCTCGCCATTCATGAGGGGCTCGCAGCCGTGCTCGGCGATTTCAGGCCCGCGGAGGCCGCAGTCGAACAGACCTTCGTCAACAAGGACGGCGTCGCCACCTTGAAGCTCGGCCAGGCGCGCGGCGTTGCCATGCTGGCGCCAGCGAGGTTCGGCATCTCGGTTGCCGAATATGCACCGAACCAGGTCAAGAAGACGGTGGTCGGCGCCGGCCATGCCGACAAGAACCAGGTGCTGATGATGCTAAGAATCCTCCTGCCGAAGGCCGAGCCGAAATCCGCCGACGCGGCCGACGCGCTCGCGATTGCCATCACGCATGCGCATCACCGCCAGGGCGCCGCGCTGCGGATGCGGGTGGCCGGAATATGAAGGGCAAGCTCTATCCGCTCCCTCCCTCCTTGCGGGAGAAGAGGTGCCAACAACGCGCACCGTGCTTCCGGGTACCCCCACCCCGCAAGGGGGAGGGGAGCTTATCCAGCGTTATCCTGGACAAGCCGACATGATCGGCAAGCTGAAGGGGCTGATCGATTCATACGGCGAGGATTTTGTGATCCTCGACATCGGTGGCGTCGGCTATCAGGTGCATTGCTCCGCGCGCACGCTGCAGACCTTGCCGTCGCCCGGCGAGGCGGCCGTGCTGTCGATCGAGACCTATGTTCGTGAGGATCAAATAAAACTGTTCGGCTTCAAGAGCGACGTCGAGCGCGAGTGGTTTCGGCTGTTGCAGACCGTGCAAGGCGTCGGCGCCAAGGTGGCGCTGGCCGTGCTCGGCACGCTGCCGCCGGCCGAACTTGCCAATGCCATCGCGCTGCGCGACAAGGCTGCCGTCGCGCGGACGCCCGGCGTTGGCCCGAAGGTTGCCGAGCGCATCGTCACCGAACTGAAGGACAAGGCGCCGGCCTTCGCCAATGTCGATCCGGCCGTGGTAAGCCTGACCGGCGCGATCGACGAGGCGCGCGCGCCACGCCCGGTCACAGATGCGATCTCGGCCCTGGTCAATCTCGG
>NZ_JAFATE010000343.1 GCF_019244115.1 Bradyrhizobium sp. | reverse complement strand
AGCCTGATATAAGCGAGGCGGCTCTCCGGCGACACCTTGCCGGCGGCCAGTCCGGTCGAGACGATCAGCGAGGCTTCGCCCGCGGTGTTGCGCAGCAGCCAAGCGATCTGCTTGACCATCAACAGCTGGTCGATGACGGCGTCCTGGTGATTGACTTCGGCGGCCAGAATCCCGGAGATCCGGTCGAGCGTTTCCAAGAGCGCGGTTTCGGTGTCCATATACTCCTGGCCGAGGGCCGCGCGGCGCGAGCCTTTCGGCTTGCTCATCTCCTCCCAGAATTCCTTCTGCGCGGCGACAAGCCTCTTGTGCAGGCGGTCGAACTCGGCAAGCAGCGTCTGCTTCTGCTCGAACTCAATGGTCGGCAGGATTTCGAGCGCCCGGCTCATGGCGGGCATTTCCGAATCGCGGAGGCCCCGGACATAGCGCTCCATGTCGCCTTCGAGCTTGTCGTCATAGGCAAGCACCCGTTTGGTCGTGGTGCGGTCGGCACGCATGCGATCCATCGCCTTGAATAGGCTTGCCGATGCGTCGACGATGGTCGCGATCCGGCTCGTCACGGTCCGTCGCGCCCAGGAATCCCAGGCGCTCCGCGAGAAGCCGATGATGACGAAAAGCGCTGTGATGAGGATGACCGACTTGAGCAGGGTCGCAGCCGAGAGGCGATTCAACATCCTAATCCTCGAATAATTTCATCTATTTGGCAGAAAAAGGGTAAATATTTCGGCTGCAACTCACTGGTAAAATATTCTGGTCTCGCCGCGCAAATGCGCCGATACTACCTGGCCGGGAACGGGTTCGAGGGGCGACGGGTTGAGGAAATCGTTACAAGGTCTTATCGGCGTCCAAATGGGGGGTGTGCATGATCGTCGGAGTACTGATTACTTTCCTTGTCATCATCCTGGTTCTCTATCTCATCAACATGCTGCCGATCGACGGCCGCGCCAAGCAGATCTGCCGCGTCGTGGTGATTATCCTCGGCGTGATCTCGCTGCTCAAATATATCGCGGTGTTCTAGCTGAGCGGTCATTCCGGGATGGTCCGAAGGACCAGACCCGGAATCTCGAGATTCCGGGTTCGGTGCTTCGCACCGCCCCGGAATGACGAGAAGAAATCTTTTCGCCTGCGCTCGCAAAAGAAGAGCGGCGAAAAAAAGCCCCGGCGCGAGGCCGGGGGTTTTTGCGTGTAACGTCTGGTCACCTCAGTGTCTTGAACCAGTCGTCGACGTCCTTGCGGGCCTGGTCCTTGGCATAGCCATAGCGCTGCTGCAGCTTGCCTTCGAGCTGTTCGCGGCGGCCCTCGACGACGTTGAGATCGTCGTCGGTGAGCTTGCCCCACTTCTCCTTGGCGGAGCCCTTGAACTGCTTCCAGTTGCCTTCCACGCGGTTCCAATCCATGGCCGATCTCCCATTCGAATTGAGGAAGACGGATTAACCTAGTTGAAGCCGCATCGTTCCGCGGGGAACCGCCCCGCACCATCACATCCTGCGCGCAAGCAGTTCGGCGCGGGCTGAACATCATCCCAAAGCCTTGGCTTCGCGGCGGCGCGCGGTGAGGATGTATTCGGTGTAGCCGTTCGGCTGCGCGCGGCCCTTGAAGACGAGGTCGCAGGCCGCCTCGAAGGCGAAGCCGTCGAATGAAGGCGCCATCGGCCGGTAGAGCGGGTCGGTCGCATTCTGCTTGTCCACGACGACGGCCATGCGCTTCAAGGATTCCATCACCTGAGCTTGGCTGACGACGCCGTGATGCAGCCAGTTGGCGAGATGCTGGCTCGAGATGCGCAAGGTGGCGCGGTCTTCCATCAGTCCGACATCGTGGATGTCGGGCACCTTCGAGCAGCCGACGCCCTGGTCGATCCAGCGCACGACGTAGCCCAAAATCCCCTGGCAGTTGTTGTCGATCTCCTGCCTGACATCGTCCGGCGCCCAGTTCGACTGCGACACCGGAATGGTCAAAATGTCCGACAGCTTTGCGCGCGGCCCGCCCTTGGCGAGCTCGTCCTGCCGCGCCAGCACATTGACCTGGTGATAGTGCAGGGCATGCAGCGTCGCCGCGGTCGGCGACGGCACCCAGGCCGTGGTGGCGCCGGCCTGCGGATGGGAAATCTTCTGCGCCAGCATGTCGGCCATCTTGTCGGGCGCGGCCCACATGCCCTTGCCGATCTGGGCATGGCCGGGCAGGCCACAGGTCAGACCGATGTCGACGTTCCAGTCCTCGTAGGCCTTGATCCAGGCCTGCGCCTTCATCTCGTTCTTGCGGATCATGGGACCTGCTTCCATCGAGGTG
>NZ_JAFATE010000342.1 GCF_019244115.1 Bradyrhizobium sp. | reverse complement strand
GCCACATCGTTGGTGCAGTCGTGGAGCGACGCCGGAACGGTGAGTATCGATGCGATCGGCTTCGCCTGGGGCGGCAGCTTTGCCGCGACGGGCGGCCGTTCTATCGGAGCGGACGGCCAGACCCACGCCAATTCCCGCGCCAACAATGGCACCTTCATTCTCGGCGGCCGGGCGATGCAGCTGAGGCAAGACACGACCGACGTGAACGCCGCCGTTGCCGCGTTCAAGCAGGGGCTGGGACAGGCACCGCAGACGCTCCTTGTGGCCGCCAATCAACTGGGGCCATTCGACAACGTCTATCTGTATGCGGCCGCCGGGCCGGGCGGCGCGGCGCGCATCTTCACCGACCTGCCCGGCAATTTCTACAGTTACGGCGCCCCCACATATGCTTCGCTGACGATCTCCGGCCCGCTCAACTGGACCGTCGCCAACCGGCTGCATATCGCGGCTGGCGCGATCAGCGCCGGATCATCCGTCAATGCGCAGCTGTCGGCGTCGTATGTGGAACTCACGGGCGGTACGCAGACGACAACCGCCTCGGGCAGCAGCACGCTCGCGATCAACGGGCAGGCCATCGATCTCGAAGGCGCCGCCTTCTCGGGATTCAAGCAGGTCAACCTGCTCAGCAGCGGCGATCTGCGCCTGAGCACGCCGAAGGTCGTGGACGGCGTTTTTTCGGGCACCAATACCGTGCCCAGCGATACCTTGAGGTTCAGCGGCAGTCTGACGTCGGCCGGCGATCTCCTGCTGTCGGCACAGCGGATCTATCCGGTGTCATCCGTCGATTTCACGATCAACACGCCGGGCAGTGTGAAGTTCGCCGCTCCGGCCGGCAGCAATACCGGTATTCCGCTGTCTGCCGGCGGCAGCCTCACCGTGATCGCCAGTACCATCGACCAGGGCGGCAACCTGTTTGCGCCGCTCGGCACCGTCACGCTCGGCAACACCGACACCACGGTCTCGTCGACCATCACGCAGTCGGTCGTTCTCGAGGCCGGCAGCCTGACCTCCGTGAGCCTCGCCAACACCACCGTTCCCTATGGCGCGACGCTCGACGGCGCCAACTGGTACTACAACGCCAGCCTCAATCCGCTGTCGCAACCGCCGTCGAAGGGACTCATTCTGGCCGGGGGCAACGTCAAGAAGATGGGCGGCTCGACCATCGACCTGCGCGGCGGCGGCGACCTGCAGGCGATGGAGTGGATCCAGGGCAAGGGCGGATCGCGCGACACCTTGACCACGACGCCCTCGGGACAGACCGTCTATGCGCTGGTGCCGTCGGCCAACACGGCGGTCGCCGCGTATGACATCCAGTTCGCGACCGCGCACAGTCTCGACAACGGCAAGACCGTCGTTGCCGGGGACACCAATCCGCTGGTCGGCACCCAGATCACCATCGCGGGCGGCAATGGCGTTCCGGCCGGCACCTATACGCTCTATCCGGCGCATTATGCGACCCTTCCTGGTGCCTATCGCGTGACCTATTACGGCAGCAATGTCGGCCGCAACCTCGCCAGCGGAACGACGCTGCCGGACGGCACGGTGCTCGTGACCGGCAATACCACCCAATCGACCGTGCCCGGCAAGCAGTCCTCCGGCCAGAGCCTGTTCGCCGTGCAGAGCAATGCGGTGTGGCAGCAATACAGCGAATACAAGTTGAGCGGCGCCAACGACTTTTTCACGCAGCAGGCAGCGAAGAACAGCGTGGTCGTGCCGAAGCTGCCGATGGACGCCGGGCGGCTCTCGGTCATCGCCCAGCAGTCCATTCTCTTGAACGGCGTCGCGCTCACCCAGCCGGGGCAGGACAAGAGCGGCAACACCGGCCGTGGCAGCGAGCTCGACATCACCTCGAGCCAGGCGATCGATATCGTCGGGCATACGCAGTACGTCAACAACGACATTCCGACCGGCTCTCTCGGCATCGACGTCAGCCAGCTCACCGGTTCCGGTTTCGAAAGCATTCTGATCGGTGGCAAGCGCAGCGACCCCACCGCGAGCAGCACGCTCATCACGCCGACTGCGCCGAGCGTTCTGGTCGACACCCGGGGCGAGGCATTCACCGCTCCGGAAATCCTGCTGGTTGCCACGACGACGAGCGCATCGCAGACTGTTCCGCAGGACCTGACGGTTTCGACGCAAACCGTCGATATCGACCAGACGATCGTCGCGCCGGCGCCGGGCAGCGGCACCGTGACGATCGCCTCCGGCAGCGTCATCACCACCACCGGTGTCGTGCATGCCGGCGCCGGCCGCAGCTATTTCTTCGCCAATCCACCCGCACCCGGGGCGACGACGGCGCAGGCCTTGGCCGCTGCACTCGGAGGCACGCTGGACGCCAGCGGCACCGTCATCACTGGCGTGGATATCTCGAAGTTCAGCTACTTTGCCAAGAACGCGGACGGCAGCTTCGTCACCAATCCCGACGGCTCGATCTACCATCACGTCAGCACGCTGTCTTCGAGCGCACTCGCGCTGCTGCAGAACTACGCCTCCCAGGTCGCCAATCCCGGCCTCGGCGCGCTGTTCGTCGCCTCGAACGACAGCAGCCTGAAAGTGTCAGGACCGACCGCAGTCGCAGCGCCGTCGCTGACGATCCAGTTCGCGGCGAGCACGGATCCGAAAGTGAGCGGGGCGGTCGGCGGCTCGATGGTGTTGCCGGCGGATGCCGGCCGCGTCGCGATCGCAACTGGCGCGCACATCACCACCAAGACGCTGACCCTGCAGGCGACCGCGTCGAAGCAGGCCATCGTCGTGAACAGCAACGACCTCCATGTCGGTCAGCTCAACATCGCGGCGCAGACCATCGGCCTTGGCTCATCCTCGGTCACCGACAAGAGCGTCGTGCTGCATAGCCAGCAGTTCGCCGATGTCGGCGCGCTGTCGCTCAAGGCGCTGTCCGGCACCATTACGGTCTATGGCGATTTCGATCCCGGCCAGCGCGTTGCCGGTTTGACGCTGGATGCCGGCGCCGTGGTCCGGGCAGACGGCACGGGGAACGCGCAGATCTCCGATGCGGGCACAATCACGCTAGTCAATAGCGGCGCAGCCGCGTCGCCCACTTCGCCATCGGCCAGCGGTTCCCTGAGTTTCAATGCGCAGGACATCGTGCTTGGCAGCGGCGGGCTGACGAGCACCCAGACCATCCTCGGCTATTCGCAGCTCAATCTGAACGCGAGCGACCGCCTGCTCGTCGCCGGGCCCGGCGGACTGACGCTTGGCGCCAGCACCGATAGCGTCGACCTCAATGTCGCGACGCCGCTGATCCTGGTTGCGGGCGCGAGCGGTGCCAACGGCGCTTCGTTCGCCGCGACGACCCAAGGCAACATCACCGTCACCAGCAGCTTCAACCAGAACCGGCCCGCCGACAGCACGGAGACCGGCGGCAATCTACTGCTCAAGGCCGCAAACGTCACGGTGGGCAGCACCATCCAGGCCCAGTCCGGCACGATTACGCTGCAGGCGACCACCGGCAATGTGACGCTCGACCAGCGCGCCTATCTCGATGCCGGCGGCTTCATGAAGCCGCTGGTCGACGTCGACACCTATCTGTCGGGCGGAAAAATCGTGCTGCAGGCCGATCAGGGCAGCGTCGCGACGGATGCGCTCAGCGTGATCGATGTGGCGCAGCCAGCCGGCGGCATCGGCTATGGCGGCGAGATCGACGTCACCGCGCTCAATGGCAACGCGACGCTCCAGGGCTCCCTGCGCGGCAGCGGCGGGCTCGGTCATGGCGGCACGTTCAAGCTCAACATCAAGGGGGCGACCGACCTGACCGCACTCGCGGACAGGCTGCTCGCGGGCGGCGTAACCGGCGCCATCGATATTCATACCCGGACCGGCAACCTCGTGCTGGCGGAGAACCACACGCTCAAGGCCAACGCCATCACCTTGACGGCCGATGATGCGACCTGGGTTGCCAACGACGCCAATCAGCAGTTCGGCCAGATCATTATCGGCGGCGTGATCGATGCGAGCGGGTACGGCGGCTGGACCGGCGACGGTGTCGGCCAGGCCGGCGGACGGGTCGGGATCTACGCGGCCAATTCCGTCACGCTGGGCAGCGCCAGTGTGATCAATGCGTCGACCACCCATGCCGACGAACGCGGCGGCGATGTCACGGTCGCAATCGGCTGGGGCGCCAACGGAAAGATCTTCCTGCAACAGGGCATGAAGATCGATGTGTCCAACGGGACCAAGGACGGCAGCGGAACGGTGACCTTCAAGGCGCCGACCGACGGCAACAACGACATGAAGCTCGCAGTCATCAGTGCCGTCCGCAACGGCAAGACCGGAGCCTTCGACGAACTCGCTGCGATCGATGGGATCCACATCGCCGGTGCACGTTCCGTCAGCTTCGACGACTTCGTATCCTTCGACACAGTCAGCAGCCAGCGCGGCCTCAACGGGTCCGTCCTCGGCTGGAATGGAAACATCGATCCGGCGGGCTGGTTCCTTCAGGACGGCATACACCCGGTGACGAGCGGAACGTGGAGCGACGTCGCCGGATGGCAGATTACCTCGTCCGGCAACGGTACTTATCAAACTGCACAGTGTACAGCGGGCTGCACTTTCACAACTCCAAATAGCGCGGGTGGAACCGGTGCGACCGTCATCCTGGCATTTGGGATCAAGACATTCAACGCCGCGGCGGCCACCGGATTTACCGGCAATGCGGGTCAAACGCTCAGTGTGACTTTTCTAACAGATGGCAATGGCGCCACAGTTGCGAAACCGGCCACCGGCACGGTCAAGGTGGGGGCAAACGGAGTGATCGATCCCTCAACGCTCGTTATCAGCAACCCCGGCAGCGGCTATGGCAAAGCGCCTACAAGCATGACTGTGATCACGGGCACCGATAGCTCTGGCAAGACTACTTCTTCGCAAACTGTTGGTCTGGCCGGGTCCGGTCAGTCCTCGCTGCAGGTCGTTTCGGCGCGGATCGGCAGCATGGGCAGCGGATATGCCGCTCCTACGTCGGACACAACGCAGCCAACCGCAGGCTTTTCGGTCAATGTCGGCACCCCTCTTGCTGGAACCCTGGTCCCCATCACCTTTACCCAAGCATTCGGCTCGGGGGGCTATTCGGTCCAGAACGGGAAGGCGGTGTTCACGCCGGACCAGAACAACTTCATTCCGTTCCAGTCGAGCGGCGTTTTCAACATATTCGATCCTAGCGCTCAAAACACGACGATCAACAACCCATCGGGTAGCCTGAGCGCAACGAGCGTCGCGAATTTTACCGGTCCCAACGCCAACACGGCAGGCACCAGCCAGTACTTCTTCGACACTGTCCTCATGCAGGTCACCCAGGGCAAATGGAGCAACAACGGCCAAAACTACGGCTTCAAGAATCTCTTCAACCGGCTGCAGCCGCTTGCCAACGAGCTTGGCACCAGCGTCGTGCACGTCACGCCTGGCGTGCAGCTCGTCAACTCCCAAGGCGACATCACGGTCGTCAGCAATTGGAACCTGGCGTCGGGAACGGCCGGTGGCCTGCTGCCCGCCACCAATGCGACGACCAAAACGACCTTCCAGTACTTCGATCCCACGTCGAGCTATATCACCTTCAACTATCGGCTCGTGACACCGTGGAATACGGTCGAGGCTGGCGACCTGACTTTGCGCACCGCCGGCAATATCAATGTCAACGCGTCGATCTCCGACGGCTTCTTCCAGTTCGGCAATTATCTCGACCCGGCCTACGTCGCCGCGGCCCTCGCGAGCACGAACAGCAATCGGACGTTTGCCAACAACTATAACTATTATCTCGATGGGAGCGCCGCTTTCCCGATCGCGCCGTACCGGGACAAGGACGCGAACAACAGCATTAGTCCGAGAACCCAGGATCTCGCGGCATCGGATCTGTTCCCCCACCAGTTGAACGTTTGCTGCAGCTCGGGATCAAATCCGCAACTCATCGCGACCGCGCCTTCGTCCTGGTCCTACACCTTGACCGCTGGCGCTGAACTCGGAAGTGCAAATCCCACCGCGCGGATGCCGCTGGCGAATGTCGGCAGTAATGGCAACGTCATCGTCGACAAACACGCCAGCTACAGCCAGCCGTTGAAAAACGACAGCACAAGCACGAGTCACGCGACCTACGTAACAGTAAATCTGCCGACGATGTTGCGCACTGGGACCGGCAACATCGCCATCGCGGCCGCGCAGGACGTGATCCTGAAGGATACCACTGCGCCCGGGGTGATCTATGCGGCCGGCGTCAACACGGCAAAGCTGGCTGATCCCAACTATGCAGGTTTGGGCACGACCGGGTTCAATGCGAATGGCTTCCTCGAGCCCCAGCTTCTCGCCTATGGCAACCTCGGCGCAGCTTCGAGCACGGCGGCGATCCAGGCCGGATTGCTGCCTTACTATGGCCCCCCCACCGCGGCGGCGTTCCCCGAGATGGGCGGCGACGTCACCATCGATGCACAGCACGACATCAAAGGCTACAGCGCCAGCGGCAACAAGGTGGTGCAATACTATCAGCCCTGGCTGATGGCCGATGCCGGTTTCGCGACAAATCCGTCGGCGACGTTTGGCGCCGGCGTCTTCGCTCCGTCCGGCACGAGCATCGCCTCGCAGACCGCCTGGTGGATTCAGTACGGCAGCTTCCAGCAGGGCATTCTCAGCGCCGGCGGCAATGTGAACGTCGCCGCGGGCAATGATCTGATCGACGTCTCGGTATCGCTGCCCACGACCGGACGGGTCAGCGGTGGATTGTCGGCGACCAGCACGCCGGTGACGCATCTCTATGGCAGCGGCAACATGAACGTGCGCGCCGGCCGCAACATTCTCGGCGGATCGTTCTACGAGGGATCCGGCCATGCCAGAATCGTCGCAGGCAATGCCGTCGGGCAGAATGGAACTGTGTCCACCTTTGCGACGAGCACGCTGAAGCTGCCCGATTATCCCTTGCTCGCGGTCGACACCGGACAGATCGAAATGGTGGCTGGTGGCGCCATCACGGTGGCCGGCGTCGTCAACCCGGCCGAGCTGCAGCGCCAAGCTCCAAGTCTGGCGAACCCGCTGGAAACGACGACTACTGCTTCAAACGGGCTTTATATGGACACCTATGGTCCGGACAGCAAGGTGCGGCTGGTGGCGCAGACCGGTGACCTGACCATCAGCATCGCGCCGACGGCATGGGCATCGGGAAACGGAGCCATATCGACCGCCAGTTTCCTTCCGGCCGCTTCGATGTATCCAGCCAGCTTCGAGGCACTGGCCCTGAATGGCAATCTGGTCACGACGGGTCTCCAGCTGGGGGAATTGGCCGGCGTCTCTGCGCCAACTCCCGGCATCGTGTTGAGCCCGTCGGACCACGGCACATTCGAGCTCGCGGCGCAGGGAAGCGTCGACCTCACCTTCAACTATGGAAAGGTGCTTGACGACTGGTCGAAGTTTCCGGTTGGCAGCAAACCATTCAGTCTCCCATTGATCCCGGTGATATCCGCCGGCTCATCGCTGATTGACATGGCCTTCGATCCGTTCCAGCCCAATAGCGGCTACAACGGTCCCTCCAGCAAGGCGCTGCTTGCGCACGCTGATGACGCCGAGGCAGGCATCGACGTCACCGCGCGCATCTACGCCGCCAGCGGCGACATCAGGGCTGTCGGCGGCTACGGCTTGGGCGTTGCGGGCAATAGTACGAACAACGATTATCAGCGTGTCGAAATCAACCGTCCGATCAGGGTCTTCGCCGAGCGCGACATCATCGATCTCAACATCATCGTGCAGAACATTCACCCTGATGACGTGAGCACGATCGAGGCCGGCCGCGACATCACCTATACGGGCAACAACAACGCGGGCGGTCTGCAGGTAGCGGGACCGGGCTTTCTCGTGGTGCAGGCGGGCCGCAACATCGGACCGTTCCTGCCGCTGGCCGACGACAGCGCCCAGTTCGCGCCTGTCCAGGAAGGCATCGTCTCGGTCGGAATCGCCAGCACGCGGCCGGTCGGCGACGTCTACGTCTCGCGGCCACAGGCGAGAGGTGGCGGCTCGGTCGGCATCTACGACCAGGCGTTGTTCGGCCCGTTCAGCCGCCCGAGGCGCAACACCCAGCTCACCGATGCCGCCGGCACGCGCCAGGGTGCCTCGCTCGAGGTGCTCTTCGGCACCAAGTTCGGCGTCGACTACCAGGCGATGGTCAACGCCTATATCGATCCGGCCAACGCGGCCAAGGTCGACCACAACTATATCCCCGAGCTGCAGGCCTTCCTGCAACAGATCGGCAAGCCGGCAAGCAGCACGGACCCTGCGACCGTGTTCAGTACGTTCAAGGCGCTGCCGAAAGCTCTGCAGCAGGTGTTCGTCGATCAGGTCTTCTTCGCCGAGTTGAAAGCCGTTGCCATCAGCAAGCAGCAGACCGGGACCGCCGATTATCCGCGCGGCGAAATAGCTGCGAACACGATGTTCCCGGCAAGCTTCGGCTACACCTCGAACGCGCTTGGCAGCGGAACAGAAAGCGTCAACACGCTGGTCAAGACCGGCGATCTCAACATGTTGCATGCCACGATCCAGACTCAGTTCGGTGGCGACGTCTCGATTCTCGGCCCGGGCGGAAGCCTGATCGTCGGTCCCCTGTCGACGGAACCGAATTCCAAGCTGAAGTTGCGCGACCTTGGAATTCTCACGCTTGGCGGCGGCAACATCAACACCTTCACCGACGAGAACGTGTCAGTGAATTCCAGCCGCGTGTTGACGACTTTTGGTGGCGACGTGCTAATGTGGAGTTCCAATGGCGATCTCGATGCCGGCCGTGGCTCCAAGACCATTGTGTCTGCGCCGGCGCTGCAGACGGTGTTCGATCAGAACGATTATGAATCGGTCGATCCCGGCGGCTACGTCACCGGCTCGGGCATCGGAACCGTGCAGGCATCGAGCTCAGTGCCAGTCGGACAGCTTTATCTGCTCACGCCGCGCGGTGTGATCGACTTCGGCACTGCCGGTGTGCGCGCCTCGGGCAACGCCGTTTTCGCCGCACCGGTGATCTTGAATTCCAGCAACTATCAGGTGCAGGGCACGACGACCGGGCTTCCGGTGATCGCAGTGCCAAATCTGGGAGCGTTAACGTCGGCCTCGAACACGGCCGGCGCCGCCGCCAGGCCGGCCGAAACGCCGACCGGGTCAGGCAGCAACCGGGACCAGGCATCCGTCTTCATCGTGGAAGTGGTGAGCTTTGGTGGCGGCGACGGCCAGAACCAGCCTTCGAGCGGCGGTGACAGCCAGAACCAACCTTCGAGTAGCGGTGATCAGGGGCTCGATACGCAAGCGACGGACGACAAAAAGAAGAAGAGGTGATCAAGCAGGATGATGATGGTCGCTGCGCTCGCACCAAGGCCGGTTGCCGCCAGGAATCGCTGCAGACGTCCGCGTCGGATTGCTGGAGCATGCGGAACTTCAACCGGCGGCTGCTGATGCGCGCGGCGCCATGACGGCGGGTTGCGTTGCCATCTGTTCGTGCTTGGCGCGCAAGGCGCCGGCGCACACCGCAAGATCCCGCTCGATGTGTTCGCGCAGGATTCTCTCCAGGAATGCGTCCATCAGCGGTGGCGTTAGCTTGGCGCGCGTTTGGCCGTCGCGACTTCGACGGCGATCGAGCCCGATCGCCACGGCCGCCCTGCGTGCGCCGGCGGAATCGCAGTTCATCAGCGCGGCGAGTTCGTCGTAGGTGAGCCAGATCTGCGGCACGCCTTAAAGCCTCCACGGTTCCCGCGCGATTGTTTGCGGGTATTTCTGATTTTTTGCTTAACATTGGTCACAGCAACGATAAGAAACTTTTCTAAATTGGTAGCCGGGTGCTGAAGGATCACTAAAAACAAGAAATCGTCGGCGCGTGATGTCGGCTGGGGGTATAACATGCGTCCTAACAAGCGCATCAGACTGGCGGCTTTCAAGCCGAAGCCGGCGCGCGTCGGCGTCGGGCTCTATGACCTTGCGCTGATACACATTGAAAACAGCCGAGGCCGCCGGATCGCGGCACTCGAGCGCGAGAACGCCTTGTTGTTGCGGGTCGCGTCGGAAATTCCAACCGAGATCGCACGGCTGCGCGAGTTGCTGGCGGCGCCATAGGCGGCGTCCCTGCGCTCGATAGGGCGGACGCGAGCCGTCGAAATCCGATTCACCGAAGCTTGTTGGGGCTTTGCATCCCGAAGCGACCGCGGTCGCCTGATCTGTGAGACGATCCCACGCCCGTTCCTCATGGCCGTGCGCCAATCACAGGGCGCCGGTTTCGCCTGGCGCTGCCGATGGCGGCTATTCCAGTCTTTCGACTGCCCTGATCCTGTCCCATCGCAAAATTCGGCGCGTCTGATTTCGCAGCAGGCACGCACGCGACGTCTATTCAACAGGGATCAGTAAATTCGACTCGCGCGGCGCGCGTCCGGTCATGGTGAGATGTTCAGAGAGCGAATTGGAAACGGCTCGAGATTTTGCGTCGACTGGCTGCGCCGGACCGAAATCCTGATTCGGAACGAGCGCGTTGGGGGAAGGCTTAAAGTCTTCGTCGTGCTCGCGTCCTGCGTGATGGCGCCCGCGGTCCTGGGCGGGTGCGGCTTCATCCCGATGGCGGGACCGGCGAGCATCGATGTCCACGCCCAGAACACGGCCACTTTGCCGTTTGCGGTGGTGAAGCTGGACAGCAATGTCGTGCAGGCGCTCGCCGAGTATGAACCAACGGGACTGCCGGGTGTGTTCACCGATGCGCGACCGCCGGCCCAGATCAAGTTCGGTATCGGCGACATCATCAGCGTGACCATTTTCGAAGCGTCGTCGGGCGGACTCTACATCCCGCCGGAAGCCGGCGTCCGTCCCGGAAACTTCGTCAATCTGCCGGATCAGTCTGTCGACAATGACGGCAACATCAGCGTGCCCTATGCCGGAACGATCAGGGCCGCCGGCCGCACCAATGTGCAGATCCAGCAGGACATCCTGGAGCGCATCAAGAACCGCGCGATCGATCCGCAAGTCGTGGTGACCGCAAGCCAGCAGCGCTCGTCGCTGGTCAGCGTCTTCGGCGAGGTCAGGACCCCGGTTCGGTTTCCGATGCCTGCCTCCGGCGCCCAGGACCGCATCACCGACGCCATCACGCGCGCCGGCGGCATCAGCGCTGCGGGCTGGGAAACCTGGGTGGTCATGGAGCGGAACGGGAAGCGGGTCACCGTGCCCTTTGCCAATCTGGTCTATTGGCCGGCCACCAACATCTATGTGCAGCCGGGCGATCGGATCTATCTCTACCGCGAGCCGATGAAGTTTCTGGCTTTCGGTGCGACGGGAACGCAGGGCGAATTCAATTTCGATGCGTGGAGGATCAACCTGGCCCAGGCCGTCGCCAAGGCCGGTGGTCTGCTCGATGTCCAGGCCGACCCGGGCTCGATCTTTCTCTATCGCCGCGAGCCTCGACGTGTGGCGGAGCAGCTCGGCGTCGACTGTTCACGCTTCGCCGGCGATTTCGTCCCGATCGTGTTCAGCGCGAACTTTCAGGATCCGGCCGGATACTTTCTCGGCACCAAGGTCGACGTGCGGCCGTTCGACGTGCTCTATGTCGCAAACGCACCGCAGGTCGACATCACCAAGGTCCTTGCCTTCATCAATAACTCGGTCGTGACCGCCGATAACGGAGTGAACCTGGTGAACGACTTCTACGTGGCACGGGCCAACAGCAGGCTGCACTGAACGAGAGCGTTTTCGAGTGAAGTGGCACAGGTTCGCGTGAAGAAAACGCGTCAAATCGAGAATCCAGAGCCTCGGTTCCGATTCAATCGGGACGGAAAAGGCTCTGGGTGAACCTCGCCGTGGGTCTTTGATGCGCGTTCTCGAGATCATCGGTTCGGTCAATCCGCAGGACGGCGGCGCCATCGAGGGCGTGCTGCGTCAATCCGCCGTGCGCGCCCGCCGCGGCCAGCAAACCCACATTGCTTCGCTCGACTGGCCGGATGCGCCCTGGGTGCGCGCTTGTCCGGTGAAGACTTTCGGCTTCGGGCCGAGCAAGCCGGATGTTCGCCGCTGGCCCTGGCAGCGCTATGGTTATGCCCCGCAGCTCATTCCATGGCTTCGTGAGCACGTGACCGACTACGACATCGTCATCGTCAACGGCCTGTGGAACTATACGAGCCTTGCCGCGCGATGCGTCCTGCCGCGATCGACCGTGCCTTACGTCGTTTTTCCGCATGGAATGCTGGATCCCTGGTTTCGCGTCGGCCGCCGCTTGAACCACCTCGCAAAGCAGATGCTTTGGCTGATTTCGGAAGGCCCGTTGCTCGCGGATGCGGGAGCCGTCCTGTTTACGACGGAGGACGAGATGATGCGCGCCATGGACGCGTTTCGGCCTTATGACGTGCGCGGGCGCGTGGTGGGATACGGAACGGCTGATCTCGAAGGTGACCCCGCGAGCCAGAGAGCCGCATTTCGGCGCGCGGTGCCGGCGCTGGCAAGCAGGCCATTCCTGCTGTTCCTCGGCCGCATCCATCGCAAGAAGGGTTGCGACATCCTGGTCGAGGCGTTCGCGCGCGCGGCTTCGGCGCATCCGGAGATGAACCTCGTGATCGCGGGCCCCGATCCTGATGGATTGCGCGCCGTGATCCAGGCGACCGCCCGGGCGACGGGCGTCGCCGAAAGGATTCATTGGCCCGGCATGTTGTCCGGCGATGTCAAGTGGGGCGCGCTTCGCGATTGCAAGGCACTCGTGCTGCCGTCCCATCAGGAGAATTTCGGCGTCGTCGTGGCGGAAGCATTGGCGGCGGGGCGTCCGGTGCTGATCAGCGACCAGGTCAACATCTGGCGGGACGTCAAGGCGGCAGGCGCCGGAATGGTTGCCACGGACGACGTCGAAGGGACCAGCCGCATGCTCGGCGATTTCCTCGCGCTTCCGGCGCCGGCCATCGAACGAATGGGAGGGGCGGCCCGTGCGTGCTTTCTCGGGCGGTTCGAAGTCAGCATCGCGGCTGAGGCGATCAACGCGGCGCTTGAAGATGTCAGGACATGCTGGCCGAGCGATCGCGCGCACCAGCGGCGGCGCTGACGGCGTCGGCAGGCGAGGCGAACAGGAGCGCGTGGATCATGGCGCCGGCAAGATATCCGATCTGGAGTCCGACGCCGGCCGCGAGCGCGGTCAGCGCGGTCGAACCGGGCGGGACCTCATGGAGGTGGTCGAGAGCTGCGATGAAAAGCGCGGCGGCCAGGATGACGGGAGGCAGGCAAAACACCTTGTAGCGGGTGCCGAGCACCGCCCCGATAAGAAGGCTGAAAATCGTCGTCATGACACGCAAACTCCCGCGCTATCTAGATCACGGCAACACTTGCCAACCGATTAACGCGAACGCGCCAATTTTCTGGACACAAATATGAAGCTAGTGCCGTCGAGTTATGATAAGTTCAGGTCTTGAACTAACATGATATATCGAAACGTCTCAGGAAGCCTTTGCTGTGGCTCGACAAACGCGCCACGACCAGCAATGGGGGATGGATCGTGAAGGGCGGAATTTGGACGAGTTGCGCGGCAGCCGGGGCGCTGACTCTCTGCACGGTCCTGGCCGGGGCGGCGCCGCGCGCCGCCCTGGCCCAGGACGGGGGCAAGGGCAAGGGCTCATCGGACATCACGCATCAGGGCACCCTGATCGGCGGCCAGTCGCCGCCGCCGGCGACGTTCGAGCGTTGCGTCGAGGTGGAGGTCGGCGGTGAGAGGTCGTTCGGATGTCTGAACCAGAAGCTCAAGCGCGAGGTCGATCGGACCAATCCATCGTTGAACCTGCCGCCGCTCGATGCACGCTCG
>NZ_JAFATE010000279.1 GCF_019244115.1 Bradyrhizobium sp. | reverse complement strand
GCAGCTTGCCGCCAGCGCCGTGCCGATCGTCATCGCGGTGTCCTGCAATGCCGCCACCTTCGCCCGCGACGCACGCCTGCTGATCGATGGCGGCTACAAATGCGAGGGCGTCACGCCGGTCGACCAGTTCCGCCACACGCCGCATGTCGAGCTCGTGGCGCGCTTTTCGCGGTGAGGTGAAAAGCGCTCCGTCTCCAGCGCGCTCCTATCCTCTCGACATGACTACATTAGTGCAGGATGACGGTGTCCAGCTAGTTCATCGGCTCAGCGACCTTGGACGGGAGCGCTATTCCCGGCACAGGGAAAGCACGGCACATCTCAACGCTCTTCGCTCCAAGTCGTGCGACGACTGCTGCATCTCCCTTCGACCGGAGAGATTCAACAATAAGCTCGGCAATGACACGCATTTCGGCTTCCCCCATGCCCCGCGTGGTCGCTGCCGGTGTACCAAGGCGAATGCCGCTTGGTTTGAGCGGAGGACGCGGATCATCTGGAATGATCTGCTTGTTCGCGGTTATGCCAACGGCGTCGAGAATAGCCTCGGCCGCGCGGCCGTCCAGTCCAACGCTTGTGACCGTATCCACAACCATCATGTGATTATCGGTTCCGTCGGTGATCAACTTCATTCCGCGTTCGATCAGCGCTTCGGCAAGAATCTTCGCGTTGCGCATGACAAGCCGCGCGTAGGCCTGAAAATCGGATGTTGCTGCCTTTTTCAGCGTGACGGCGGTCGCAGCCACAACGTTCATATGCGGCCCTCCTTGCAGTCCAGGGAACACGGACGCATCGATTTTTCCCGCAAAGTCCCGACGGCAAAGGATGATCCCCCCGCGCGGCCCACGGAGTGTCTTGTGTGATGTGGTTGTCATGATGTCGAAACCCGCATCGAGCGGATTGCCGAGAGCGTTGGCAGCGATCAATCCACCATAGTGACTCACGTCGGCCATGGTCAGTGCGCCGACTTCATCGGCGATGCTCTTGAAGGCCGCGTAATCCAGATCGCGCGGATAGGAGCTGTAGCCGCATAGTACCAATTTCGGGCGGACATGCCGCGCCGTTGCGCGGAGCTCATCGAAATCGATGGCCCCGCCCCTTGAAGGGTGCGTCTTGTAACGAGCGAAGTTGAACAGCCGCCCCATGTGCGACACCGGCGCGCCATGCGTGAGATGGCCGCCGTGCGACAGGTCCATCGCCAATATCGTATCCCCGGGCTTCAACAGGCCCAGATACACGGCCTGGTTCATCGGCGATCCGGACAGAGGCTGAACGTTGGCGTGGTCGGCGCGGAACAGCGCGCAGGCTCGCTGGCGGGCTAGATTCTCTATTTGGTCAGTAAATTCTTGGCCGCCGTAGTACCGGCGCCCCGGATATCCCTCGGAATACTTGTTTGTGAAGACTGACCCGAGCAGTTCGAGAACCTCCGGATAAGTGTAGTTCTCCGAAGGAATCAGCTCAACGCCGTCTTGCTGGCGCCGCTCCTCGCGCCCAAGAGCTAGCGCAATCTCCGGATCATGGAGGTGGAGTTCATTCCGAAATGACGGCATGTCTGGGCTCCCTGAGACGCTGGATATTCAGCTGAAAGGTGCCCAGGCGATCGGCTCTAAAACCTTCGCGCTTCACCGTGGTCAATTCCACGCAAGCTCGCCAGTCGCGCGACGGAACGAATGAGCTTGGATGCTCATCGTGTGCAGAAGACTATCCGACCCTTCGTGGGACCGCAAGAGATCGTAGCTTGACGCTCAAGTGTTGAGATCCAAATTCCGCTCCGGTCGGGTCGGATTGCTAATTAGCCGGCTTCTTGAGCGGAAGCCTCACAGGCCAACCGAATTTGAGCGGCACGCGGTCAGGAACCGAGTAGGTGGAGCATTTTCTTGCTGACCTGATCGGTCGAGTCGATCGATTGCGCCTTGCGGAAATCGGCGATCGCCTCGGCGCTGCGGTGCAGCTCGTCATAGGTGAGGCCGCGGTTGTTGTAGGCCTCGACATAGGACGGATCGAACTCGATCGCTTGCGTGAAATCTGCAATCGCGTGCTCGCGGTCGCCCTTGGCGACGTAGGCTTTGCCGCGGGAGTTGAAGGCGTTGAAGTCCTTGGGGTTTATCGCAATTGCCTTGTCATAGTCGGCGATCGCGTCATCGATCTTGCGCTGGTTCTTATGGGCATTGCCGCGATTCCAATACGCTACGCCGTTCCTTGGATTGATGCTGATCGACTGATCATAGGCCGCGATCGCACGGCCATAGTTCTTCAAGCCTTCGTAAGCGACGCCCAGGCAATTGTACCCGCCGGAATTCTTGGGTTCGCGCCTGATGACCTCGCTGCAATCGGGAACGGCGAGGTCGTATTGGCCATTGTTGCCGTAGGCGACGCCACGCGCGCTGTACAGCCAGACCAGATTTGGATCGAGCTTGATCGCCTCGCCGTAGTCGGCGATCGCGGGCTCCCATCCGCCTTTTTTCGTGATCAACCTCTTCCTGAAGAGCGCCTGACCCCTTTGGCCGAAACCAAAGGCGTAGTCCGGATCGATCGTGACGGCCTCGGTGAGATCGGCGATCGCCTGGTCGAATTCACCCTTCTCCATCCATGCCATGCCGCGGCGGGCATGGGCCCATGCGTCCCTGGAATCGATCTTGATCGCCTCGGCATGGTCGGCCAGCGCAGCGTCGTAGTCGTGCAGTCCGTAATAGGCGACGCCGCGGTTGTTGTAGGCCCAGCCATATCTGGGATCGATCTTGATCGCCTCCGTGCAATCCGCAATGGCCGCGTCGTGGTCGTCTTTGCTCTCGTATGCCTCACACCGGTGCGCAAAGGCGAAGGCGTCCTTCGGGCTGAGCTTGACGGCCTCGCCGTAGTCGGCAATCGCGCGGTCGTAATTCTTCCTGTTGAAGGAGCCGCGGGCGCGGTTCTTGAAGGCTTCGACGCGTTCTGCCACCTGCTCACTGGCATCGTCGATAATGCGGCTGCATGCCGCGGCCTCCACGGCGGGCTTGTCGGCGCTGGCGACACACTCGGCCCGGTCGGCCGGCGCAGCGGCCAGCGCGGGTACAGCAAGCAGGAGGCCCACGCCAAGGAGCAGCCCGCCTGATCTGTGCGCTGCCATGCTGCTTCCCCCTCCGACCGGCTCCAAAGCGACACTTGCGGGCGTCATGATTTTAGCCCTAACGGGAGACATTCCGCCATCGTCGACTCTGGATTCGAGATGGGTCACAAGGAGCCCTGACTGCAAGCATGGCCGCGTCCGGATACCCCATCCGAACCGTCGCGCCCCACTCCGGGTTACCGCACCACGTCGAGTTTGACGTTGGCGACGCCCGAGTTCACCATTCCAAGCGCTCTCGCCGCCGAGTAGGACACATCGACCACGCGTCCCCGCACGAAGGGGCCGCGGTCGTTGACCCGTACCGTCACGGAGCGCCCGGTGGAGACGTTGGTCACGCGCAGGCGGGTGCCGAACGGCAGGCTCGGATGCGCGGCGGTGAGTTCATTCGGGTTGAACTGTTCGCCATTCGCAGTCTCCTGGCTTTCGCTGTAGAAGCTGGCGACGCCGTTCGCGGCGGGATGCGCCTCCTTGTGTTCGCCTGCGAAAGGCGCTCGCCGCGCGATCGCGGCATGTTCGCGCGGCGCGTACAGGACCGAACGGTGCGGCTCGAGCGCAGCCTGCCTTACCGGTGCAGATAGCGCCGCTCTCCTGCCGACGACGGACGATTGCGCACAGGCCGCAAGCGAAGCGGCCGCAAGGATCATGGTGAGGCATCGGACGATATGGCGAGGCAGATCGGCGCACGCGGCCGCGACGCCCAAAGCCATGACGCTGACCCCAAATCCAGGACCAAGTCCACGAGACGCTGCACTGGTACGGTCGATGGCCAACATGAAATCGCCCTCCGTCCCCCGCCGCGGCAAGAGCCGCAGCCAATCAGGGCGAAACGGTGGCAAAATCAGGCAGTGTCCGCCATGATCGTGTGAATTGCCTCCATGTGTTGCCACATTGCCACAACCTGGCCGCGAGCCTTGAAGGCCCGACAGCCGATTTGATAGATCACGCCTGTCGATCGGGCCTCTCACAACCATGGGGCGCCTGCGGGGTGCCGCGCGTGCTGAAGCAGACCCGCTTGGCCTGACGTTTCGGCTTCGACACGACATCGAGCCTGACCTTTGCGACGCCGGCATCCACCATACCCAGCGCCTGGGCCGCCGAGAGCGAGAGGTCGACCACGCGCCCTTTGACGAACGGACCGCGGTCGTTGATGCGAACCGTGACCGAGCGCCCGGAGGCCAGGCTGGTCACGCGCAGCTTCGTGCCGAACGGCAGCGTCCGGTGGGCCGCAGTCATGGCGTTGGTATTGAACCTTTCGCCGTTCGCGGTCTGCGTTCCCTCGGTATAGAAGCTGGCGATGCCCTGCGAAAACGAGTGCGCGCCGGCCGCCGCATCGCCGGCACCGGGCGGACCAGATCGCGGCGCGGCCACCAGGCGGCTGTCCGGTGCGAACCAGACCGGGCGGCTGTTTTCCAGCGCCGCCTGCCGGCTCGGTGAAAAAATGCCCGCGCGCTTGGCGCCGATCGGAGCTTGCGCGCAGGCTGCGAGCGAAGCGGCCGACAGCGCGACCGTAAGCCAGCGAACGAGGCGCCCTGCCGCCGGTCGATCGCAAAGCGCATTTAACCCGACGGTGCCGGCTCCGACATCGAAACGTAAGGTAGTTCCGCGGCTGATGGGCGGCATGTGTTATGTTTCCTCCGTCCCAGCCGGGAAAAATTCGACAGGGCAAAACCGGCGTTATGGCGACGGAACGGTGGCCAGATCATTTTCGCGCCCGTTCCCGGTATTCAGACCTCCTGCGTTCGCGCCCAAGATGTGGCGCCCGACGCACGCACTTGTTTTTCGACGCGTCTTCTTCACGCGAACGGGTGCCCATCCCGGCTCAAGTCCGGGACAGGCTTTCGCTCGAAAACGCTCAGACACACGAGAGTTGTCATGCAAGGGGATGATCTTCTGCAGCGTGTGGTGACCGCTCTTGGCGACGTCGAGAGCATCGCGGCGATCGTGCTGGGCGGATCGCGCGCGCGAGGCATGGCCCATGCGACATCCGACTACGACATCGGCCTGCATTTCTCGTCGGCGCGGCCGCTCGACACCGATCGGCTGCTTTTGGCGGTGAAGACGTTCGTCGATGATCCCGATGCGGCGAGCGTGACGGCGGTCGGCGCATGGGGGCCGTGGATCGTGGGCGGCGCATGGCTGTCGGTTTGGGGATGCAAGGTCGACCTGCTCTATCGCAACGTCGAGGCGGTCGGCGACGTCATCGAAGCGTGCCGCGCGGGCGAGATCAGCATGCACTACCAACCGGGACATCCGCACGGCTTCTGCTCGGCGAGCTGGATGGGCGAGATCGCGCTCTGCAAGGTGCTGCATGACCCCTGCGGGATCATCGCGGCGCTGAAGGCCAAGACCGTGCCCTATCCTGCGCAGCTCGGCGATGCGCTGATCCGCCGCTTTGAATGGGAGATCCTGTTTGCCATCGAGAACGGCGAGCTCGCGATCCCGCGCGACGAACAGACCCATGTGGCGGGCTCCGTCTATCGCGCGCTCGCCTGCCTCGCGCAGGTGCTGTTCGCGCTCAACGGCCGCTATCTGGTCAACGAAAAGGGCGCGCTTGCGGAAGCGGCAACGTTTCCACGGACGATCCCAAACCTGATGGGACGGACCACGCAGATCTGGCGGTTCATCGGCGCAGGCGATTTCCGGCGCGCCTTCGCGATGCTGCGGACGATGGAGCGGGAGCTGCAGGTGCTGATCACCTCAGCCGGCCAAGGTTGACGCTGGACTCCCCTCCCCCTTGCGGGTCCGCAAGGGGGAGGGGAGTCCGACCGGCCTTGTTGAAGCAGTTTACCTCTCGTCCGACAACGGAAGGAGGACTTGCATCGGGCTCACCGTCCCCAGCGGTCCTGCCAAATCTTCTCGCCGATCAGACAGGAGACGCGCGGCTCCTTTTCCGCGACCGGCACGACGCGCGGTGCCGGCGTCTTGTCCGCGACTTCCTGCAGGAGTTTGGTGCGGATCGCCTCCTTAAACTTCTCGCGATCCTTGATCGGCACCACGAACGAGCCGGGACCACCGATCACGCAGTCCTCGTAGTACCAATCGAGGTTGTCGATATCCATGGTCGAGTAGGACGGCTCCTTCACCATGATCGGCAGGCCGTTGATCACGATGCCCTTCGACAGCGCCTCGTCGCGCGCGGGAACGACCGGCGCGCCGTTGTTGTTCGGACCGTCGCCGGAAACGTCGATCACGCGGCGCAGGCCCTTGTACTGGTTCTCCTCGAATAGCGGCATCGCGAAATAGATCGCGCCCGAGATCGAGGTGCGCGAGGCGCGGCGGATCGGCGTCTTCCGGATCTCATCGGCGACGGCGCCCGCGCTCTCCGGCCCGTCGATCACGCGCCAGGGGATGATGATCTTCTGGTCGCTGGAGGCCGCCCACTCGAAATAGGTGATGGCGATCTTGCCGGTCGGGCCGGCCTTCAGCGCCTGGAGGAACTCCTTCGAGACGATCGCATCCGCATAGCCCTCGCGCTGGACTGCGAGTTCGTCCATGTCCATCGAATACGAGATGTCGGTGGCCAGGATCAGTTCGACATCGACCTGGATCTCACCGCCCTTGTCGGCCATGAGGTGACCCGCCTCATCCCTCGGGCCCGGCGCAGCGCCGGTGGCGCCCCCTGCTCCCGCCAACAAGCCTGCGACAAGCACTGCTCCGATCGAGACACACCAGCGCATCGTGGTCCTCCCGTGGGTCAGAACGGATGGTGACACGCAATTCGCTGTGCGCAAAGTGGGATCGTCAAACTGCGTTCACATTCGAGTTAGGCTCCTGACATCCGCGTTAGTCTCCGGGCCAATGCCGTGACCGATTTCTGCCGCGATCGAGACACCCGGCAAGATCGCGCTGCTGCATGGAAGGCATCGTGAGCGCACAGGTTTTCACGCCGGTCCGGACATTGTAAGGTAACCGCATCCGGACCGATCAGGAGCACGATCAGGAGCCGTTGCCACATGATCGACGCGGTCACCAAACCCAGGACGAAGACCAGGACCAAGACCGAGCGGCCGCGTCTGCACAAGGTGATCCTGGTCAACGACGACTACACGCCCCGCGAGTTCGTGGTCATGGTGCTGAAGGGCGAATTCCGCATGACTGAAGACGAAGCCTACAAGGTGATGATCACCGCGCACCGGCGCGGGGTCTGTGTCGTCGCCGTGTTCACCAAGGACGTGGCCGAGACCAAGGCAACGCGCGCCACCGACGCCGGCCGCGCCAAGGGCTATCCGCTGCTGTTCACGACCGAGCCCGAAGAATAGGCCGGCACTTTGGTGGTCATCGCCCGGCTCGACCGGGCGATCCAGTACGCCGCGGCGTTGAGACGATATCGAGTTCTCTGGAATACTGGATGCCCCGCTTTTCGCGGGGCATGACGAGAGAGGTTCGCGCTCACCGCCCTTCTATCTGATGTTGACGGTGATTTTCTCCGACATGATCGGCGGATCGAACAGATAGTGCTTGGCATCGCCCAGCACCAGTTGGAGCGTATGCTTGCCGGGCGGCAGTTCGAGACGGGTCTCGGTTTGACCCGCACCGAAATGGAGATGGTTCTTGTCCTGCGGGATCGGCTCCTTGGGATCAAGCGGCTCGGTCACATCAAGCAGCAAATGATGATGACCGCTGTTCTGAAAATCATCGCCCGCATGGGTGACGCCCATGTTGCGCAGGCCGAAACGGCACCAGAACCCGCCCTTGATGGTCGCCCCGTTCTGCGGCCAGATGAAATACAGCAGCGCGTCCTTTGGTGCAGGCCGTCCCTGAGCATGAGCGGCAGAGGACAACGATGCCAGCGTCGCGGCCAGCAGAATGAGGCGGACGATCCTCATGTCGTGTCCTCCCGTGAAGCGTTCAAGGAGAGAAAGCGACCCGGAATCCGTGCGTTGGATAGCGCACGTTGATGTCGTAGCTGTCGCGGTTCGCCGGCCGCACATAGCGCTGGTCGTTCTTCCAGGAGCCGGAACGGATGACGTGCGACGCGCAGTCGCCCTCGGCCCAGGCCGATCCGTCCACTGGGGCGCCGTGATAGCTCTTGTGCCAGCAATCCTCGACCCACTGGTCGACGCCGCCGCCCATGTCGTACAACCCGAACGGATTCGGCTTGAAACTGCCGGCCTTCACCGGCTGCTCTGCAGCCGCGATGTCAGTGCAGTTCCTGCAATTGGCCATGCCGGGCTGGAACTCGTCGCCCCACCAGAACCGCGATTGTGTTCCGGCACGAGCGGCATATTCCCACTCGGCTTCGCTCGGCAGCCGATAGGTTTTGTGCGTGGCGGTGGAAAGCCAGGCGACGTACTGCTTGGCGTCGGTCCAACTGACGTTGGTGACCGGCGCATCATCCTTGCCAGTGGCCGCGAAGGCGCAAGCTTTCGCCGCCGCACATTCGTTCCATTCACGAACGGAAACAGGATAGCGGCTGAGCGCAAAGGGTTTCACCGTCACCTGGTGGACCGGCTTCTCCGTAATGTCCTCATTGCTGCCCATCGTGAAGGTGCCGCCACGCAGCAGGTTCATGTCGGGTTCGCGGACCGCCGGGGTCGGCTGCGCCGATGGCGCGCCTTGCAAGGCCGCCTGTTTCGTCGCCGGAGCGGCCGCTGGAGCGCCTTGATCCTGCGGAGCAGCCCTCGGGGTCGCCGGGTGAGTTGCCGCCGTCCCGGCCGATTGACCGACCGTTGTCGCCGGCTGGGAGGGCTGCGCCGCCTGCTTCTCCACCGGATACTGCGGTGACGTCGCCGGGACCTGCTGCGCAGGCGGCACCAACGCCCGCTCCCGGGCCTTTTCATACGGCTGCAGCAGCAAACTCCAGAGCGCAGCGCCCGCGATCAGCAGCAGGATGGCACTCAGCGAGAAGATCAAGATGGTCTCGCGCCGCCGGGTCTTGTTCAGCGCCGCCGGGTCCGGAAGCACCCGGTAGACGCGGACCGGGTCGGTGATGTTCTTGACCTTGCGGTCACCGAGCGACTCGTAGCCGCAGACCAGCTTGTGCTTGATCTGCTCGTAGATACCACCGGAGATATAAACCTCGCCGGGTTCGGCGATGCTTTCGAGGCGCGAGGCAACGTTGACGCCGTCGCCGTAAATATCATCGGCCTCGATGATCACGTCTCCAAGGTTGACGCCGATGCGAAATTCGATCCGCTGCTCCTTCTCCAGCAAGGCGTTGCGTGCGAACATGTTCTGCTGGATGACGATGCCGCAGCGCACGGCCTCGACCGGGCTGTCGAAAATCGCGAAAAACCCGTCGCCGGTGGTTTTGACCAGCCGTCCCTGGTGCTCTGCGATGCTGGGGTCGATGAGGTCGCGCTGGATTCGCTTCACGCGCTCATGCGTGCCTTCTTCATCGACCTCCATGAGGCGGCTGTAGCCGGCGATGTCGCCGGCGACGATGGCGGCGAGCCGCCGCGGCGACTGCCCACGCGGCGGCGCGTTGCCGGTCCTGCCAGAATTGATGTCGCGAACCTTCTCGCGCATGGCGTTGCTCCACATGCGCAGCCTGGACCAGTTTCGCCCAAGCCCAATGGGATCACAGTGGCTCAGATCACACCGAGCAGAAAAAATGCATTGAACGCGCTGATATCCACGTGTGAAAATAAACCAGGTTACAGAATACTATACCAAACGCCGTGGCTCGCTAGACCTTCGTCGGGATCGAAACGACAGTCATCCTGACGCTAGCGCGCGATGGCGCCGAACGGTGTCGTCACCGCGGTACCTCCGCAGCCATCTCGTCGTGCAGGCCGTAGACGCGCTGCGCGGACGACAGACCCTCGATCGCGAACTCGCCGAGATCGGCCCATTCGCGGGCGCACAGGCCGGCAAAGCTCGAGGAGGCGACGACGGTGCGACCGAGGCGCCCCGCGATCTTCTCGAGCCGCGCGGCAAGATTGACCGCAGGACCGATGCAGGTGAAATCGAGCCGGCCGCTGCCGCCGATATTGCCGAACAGGATGTCGCCGACATGCAGGGCGACACCGAAGCGAAAACCCTCGGCGGCCTCGTCGCTGCCATGGCG
Source organism: Bradyrhizobium sp. (assembly GCF_019244115.1). GTDB lineage: Bacteria > Pseudomonadota > Alphaproteobacteria > Rhizobiales > Xanthobacteraceae > Bradyrhizobium. Next base: position 12,057 of record NZ_JAFATE010000279.1, on the reverse strand, counting down.
CATGGCGACCACGTTGGTGCGGGCCTCGCGCGCAGCGTTCAGCACCTGCGCGCAAACCGCGCCGACGTCCGGGTCGGCGCTCGCGATCGGAAACACCGCGAGCAGCCCATCGCCCATGAATTTCAGGATCTCGCCGCCGTGCTTGCGGATCGCCGGCACCTGACAATCGAAATAGTCGTTGAGGATCTCGACGACGATCTCGGGCGCGAGCCGGTCCGACAGCGCAGTGTAGCCGCGTAAATCCGACAGCCAGATCGCCGCCTGCATGGTCTCGGCGTGGCCACGCCGAATCTGTCCGCCCAGGATGCGCTCGCCGGCGCTGTTGCCGACATAGGTGTCGAGCAGGATGGCAGCGGTGCGGCGGAGCTGGATGATCTCGGCAACCCGCGCCATCGGCGCGGCAATGCGCCTCAGCACATCGAGATGCTCGTCGGCGAACCCGCATTGGCGTTTGGTGGTGCAGGTCACGACGTGCACGGAGCCGTCGGTGAAGTGCAGCGGCAGCGCGATGTAGTCGGTGACGCCCTCGCCCCGCAGCTCATCGAGATACGGAAAGCGCCGGCTCGCGGGGTCGTCCAGCCGGCATCGCAGTTCGCGGCGGCTCCGATGGACGGCGGCGATCGGGCTGGTCGCGAACGCCGGCGTCTGCTCGATATCGATGTCCGCCGTGCTGGTGACGACATCTTCGCCGGGATGCCAGAAGAAGGCGCGGCCATAAACGTCGGGATGCAGGGTTTTGATGAACAGCGCCACCCGCGCGAGCGGCAGGCCTGCGGCAAGCAGCCGCTCGCAGGTCTCCTGGAACGGCCCGTTCGGTCCCGTCGCCGGTCGCGCGCCATCGATCAGCCAGTCGATCAGCTGTTCAATCCTGGTGGCGTCTATCGGCATTTGCGGAGCGGGATTTTGGACCACCGGACAAGCATAAGCGCTTTACCTTCGTACAAGCTAGGGGGCAAATTGGAGAAAACAATCGGGCATTGAAGATGCTGATTCACGGACAGGAAGCTTTGGGCGACGAGGCCGCGCTGCGCGAAGGACTGGAGGCCGCCGACCCCGCGACATTGCTGCTGTCGCTGGTGCAATTGACCGGCGAGCGGCACTGGCTGGACGAAGCACGCCCCTTCGTGCGCGGCCCGATGAATTATCAGACGTTCATGCCGGAGGACCTGCGCGCTGCGGTGTGTGCACGCATGGCCGAGGTGCTGGCCGATCTCGGGACAAGCAAACGAACCGTGCTCGCGCCGCCGGATGACGCGCTGCTTTCCGAGATGATGTCGTTGGCGGCCGGCGAAACGGTGGCGGACGATTACATAGCCATGATGCGCGAGGATCTGACCAGCGACAGTCTCGCCTCGCGCATCTTGAGCTGGCGCAAGCCGCCGGACCGGTCAACCCTGCGCGACAGCGAGATCGTCATCATCGGCGCCGGCATGTCGGGGCTCTATGCGGCGATCCAGCTTCGCGAGGCCGGTCTGCCCTTCGTCATCCTCGAAAAGAACGACGCGGTCGGCGGCACCTGGTACGAGAACGTCTATCCCGGCTGCGGCGTCGACACACCGAACCATTTCTATTCCTACGCGTTTGCGCCCAACCACGACTGGTCGCACTATTTCGCCAAGCGCGACGAACTCTGGCGCTACTTTGAGCGCATCGCTGAAAAGTTCGATCTGCGCGCGCACATCCGGTTCGGCACGGAGGTGAGCGAGGCCCGCTTCGACGAGGAACGCGCGCTCTGGCGCATTACCGCGCGCCGCGCCGGCGGCGAAACTGTTGCGCTTTCGGCGCGCGTGCTGATCTCGGCGGTCGGCGTGCTGAACCGGCCAAAACTGCCTGATATCGCCGGCCTTGCGTCGTTCTCCGGGCCGGCCTTCCACACCGCACAATGGGAGCGGTCGTTCGACTGGCGCGGCAAGCGCGTCGCCATGATCGGCACCGGCGCCTCCGGTCACCAGGTCGGACCCACCATCGCGCCCGATGTGGCGCGGCTGATGATTTTTCAGCGCTCGCCGCACTGGGTGGTGCCGAACCCGAACTATCATGAGGGCGTCAGCCCGGGAAAGAAATGGGCGCTGGCCCACATTCCCTTTTACCTGCGCTGGTATCGCTTCCAGTTATTCTGGGGCTTTGCCGACGGGCTGCATGCGGCGCTCACCGTCGACCCGGATTGGCCGCAGCCGGAGCGCGCGCTGAACGCGCTCAACGAAAAACATCGCCGCTTCATGGTGCGGCACATGCGCGAAGAACTCGCCGACCGTCCCGACCTGCTCGAAAAGGTCGTTCCGGACTACCCGGCCTATGGCAAGCGCATCCTGATCGACAATCACTGGTTCAGGATGCTGAAGCGCGACAATGTCGACCTGGTCACGGATCAGATCGAGGCAATCGAGCCGCGTGGTGTGCGGACAGGCGATGGAAAGCTTTGGGAGACCGATGCGCTGGTGCTCGCCACCGGCTTCAAGGCCAGCCAGATGCTCGGCCCGATGAAAATCTTCGGCCGCCACGGCCGGGAGCTGCACGAGGTCTGGGGCGACGATGACGCAAGAGCCTATCTCGGCCTCACCGTGCCTGCCTTTCCCAACTTCTTCATCCTGACCGGACCGAACACGGGCCTGGCCCATGGCGGCAACCAGATTTTCATGACCGAATGCGGTGTGCGGCAAATGATGCCGGCCCTGCGCGAGCTCTACGAGGGCAGATACCGCACGCTCGAGTGCAGGGCAGAGGTCTATGAGCGCTACAACCGCGTGGTGGACGAGCGGCATGGGCGCATGGTGTGGACGCACAAGGGCATGACCAACTGGTATCGCAACCGCCACGGCCGTGTGTTCGCGATCTCGCCGTGGCGGTTGGTCGAGTATTGGAAGATGACGTCACGGTTTGATGCGGAAGACTACGAGCTGAGATGACGAGCTCTATCTTCCGTCTCATACTCGTCATCGCCCGGCTTGACCGGGCGATCCAGTACGCCGCGGCTTATCGGCTCAAGCACTGCCGTCTCTGGAATACTGTCATGCCCCGCTTTAAAGCGGGGCATGACAGAGGAGAGCTATCGCCCGACCTGGCCGCGATGGCGCAAAAGGTGATCGGCCAGCACGCAGGCCATCATGGCTTCGCCGACGGGCACAGCACGGATGCCGACGCAGGGGTCGTGGCGGCCCTTGGTCATGATGTCGGTCTCGTTGCCCGTGCGGTCGACGGTCTGGCGCGGCGACAGGATCGATGAGGTCGGCTTCACCGCAAAGCGCACCACGACCGGCTGCCCGGTGGAGATGCCGCCCAAAATGCCTCCGGCATGATTGGAGAGAAAGCGCGGCCCTTCATTGCCGGTCCGCATCTCGTCGGCATTCTCTTCGCCGGAGAGTTCCGCGGCGCCAAAACCCGCGCCGATCTCGACGCCCTTGACTGCGTTGATGCTCATCATCGCAGCCGCAAGCTCGGCGTCGAGCTTGGCATAGATCGGCGCGCCGAGCCCCACCGGCACGCCCTCCGCGACGATCTCGAGCACGGCGCCGATCGACGAGCCGTTCTTGCGGATGCCGTCGAGATAGCTCTCGAAGAACGCCGCCTTGTCCCTGTCCGGACAGAAGAACGGATTCTTCGCAACCTCGTCCCAGTCCCATTTGTCGCGATCGATCTTGTGCGGCCCCATCTGCACCAGCGCACCGCGCACCGTGACATCGGGAAGAATCTTGCGCGCGATCGCGCCGGCCGCGACCCGGGTCGCGGTCTCGCGTGCCGAGGACCGGCCGCCGCCGCGATAGTCGCGCAGGCCGTATTTGGCCTCGTAGGTGAAGTCGGCATGTCCCGGGCGAAACGTGTCCTTGATCTCGGAATAGTCCTTCGAGCGCTGGTCGGTATTCTCGATCAACAGCGCGATCGGCGTGCCCGTCGTCACCTGCACGCCGCCTTCCGGATGCGCCATCACGCCCGACAGGATCTTCACCAGATCCGGCTCCTGGCGCTGGGTGGTGAAGCGCGACTGTCCGGGGCGGCGGCGGTCGAGATCGCCCTGGATGTCCGCCTCGGTGAGCGGAATCAGCGGCGGGCAGCCGTCGACCACGCAGCCGATCGCGACCCCGTGGCTTTCGCCAAAGGTCGTGACGCGGAACATGTGGCCAAAGGTGTTGAAGGACATCGTGCTGCTGGTTGCTCGTCTTAATGTTGAGAGTTCGTCTTAATGCTGAATGCCAACGTGGTAAAGCGCCGTGGGAACGGGGCAAATCGATCGTCACCGGTTTGTCCCCGTCGTTCCGGGGGCGATGCGAAGCATCGAACCTCAGGTGCGCAATTGCGCACCGGGGAACCTCGAGATTCCGGGTTCATCGCTGCGCGATGCCCCGGAATGACTCAGGAGTATTTTGCGAGCTCGGCGCCCTTGAACACATAGACCGTGCCCTGCTCGATATAGAGGTCGGCGGCGCTTTCCGGTGTCTCGATGCCGAGCAAAACCATCAGCGCCCGCGCGGTCCCGCCATGGGCAACGGCGACGGTATCGGTGACGAGTTCGGCGTACCAGGCGCCCATCCGCGTCTCGACATCGAGATAGCGTTCGCCGCCGGGGGCTGCGACCGTCCATTTCGCGGCCACGCGGCGGGCGAACAACTCCGGATCCGCGGCCCGCGCCTCCGGCAGCGTCGAGCCTTCCCACTGCCCGTAGCCGATCTCGCGCAGGCGCGGGTCGATCGCATAATCATCCACCGGCAGTTTGAGCGCGCGGCGCACCAGCTCCATGGTCAGGCGCGCGCGGCCGAGCGGACTTGCGACGAAGGGGATCTGGGCCGCCTCATGCCCGTCGCGCGCCAACAGGCCGGCCAGAATGATCCCTGCGCTTACTGCCTGGCGGCGGCCGAGCTCGTTCAGCGGAACGTCCAGCGTGCCCTGCAGCCTGCCCTCCGCGTTCCAGTCGGTCTCGCCGTGGCGGATGTAGTAGATGGTGGGCGCGGGCATTGCGACGGCAGCTTAATCCTTCGCAAACGCGATATCCGGCGCGTCGGGCCGCTTCATACCGACCACGTGATAGCCGGAATCGACGTGATGCACCTCGCCGGTGACGCCGCGCGACAGGTCGGACAAGAGGTAAAGCGCGCTGTTGCCGACCTCCTCGATCGAGACGTTGCGCCGCATCGGCGCGTTGTACTCATTCCACTTCAGCATATAGCGGAAGTCGCCGATCCCAGAGGCGGCCAGCGTCTTGATCGGCCCGGCCGAGATGGCGTTGACGCGGATGTTGTTCTCGCCGAGATCGGCGGCGAGATAGCGCACGCTCGCCTCCAGCGCCGCTTTGGCGACCCCCATGACGTTGTAATGCGGCATCCATTTCTCGGCGCCGTAATAGGTCAGCGTCAGGATGGCACCGCCGTCGGTCATGAGTTTTTCGGCGCGCTGCGCGATCGCGGTGAGCGAGTAGCAGGACACCAGCATGGTCCGGGAGAAATTGTCCAGCGTGGTGTCGACATAGCGGCCGTCGAGCTCGTTCTTGTCGGAGAAGGCGATCGCATGCACCACGAAATCGAGCTTGCCCCATTTCTCCCTGAGCACGTCGAACACGGCGTCGACGCTCGCAAGGTCGGTGACATCGCAGTGGCCGAGCAGCAGGGCGCCGAGCTCCTGTGCGAGCGGCTCGACGCGCTTTTTCAGCGCGTCGCCCTGCCAGGTCAGCGCGATCTCCGCGCCGGCTGCGTGGCATGCCTTGGCAATGCCCCAGGCAATCGAGCGATTATTGGCAACGCCGAGGACGACCCCGCGCTTGCCCTGCATCAAACCGGTATACTGCGACATCCGCTCATCCCAATCGAACCTCGGTCTGATATGTGGAGGTACACCAGCGACCTCGCCCGGTACAGCCCCAATCCGTCCGCGATTTGGTCGATTTGCGCTGACAGCCTAAACGTCGGAATAGTGCTTTCTTCTCGGTGTTAAATTCGGTGTGTCTGTTCGAGATGAGTCGCCATGAGCGCTTTCCGCCAGAGTGTCGAAGCCATGATTCCCGCGCTGCGCCGCTATGCGCGGGCGCTCGCGCGCGATGCCGACATCGCCGACGACTTGGTGCAGGATACGCTGGTGCGGGCGCTGCGTTCGGAACGGCTGTTTCTCGGCGGTGATGTCAGGAGCTGGCTGTATACCATCCTGACCAACCTCAACAAGAACCGTCGCCGCTCGCTGGCGCGGCGGCCGCAGTTCATGCCGCTGCTCGACAACAATCCCGACGCCAGCGGCACCGAGGCGGAAAGCCGCGACATCGCGCGCGCGCTCGCAACGCTTGCCGAGGAGCAGCGCGCCGTGCTGCTGCTCGTGATGCTCGAAGGCCTCAGCTATCGCGAAGTCGCCGACATCCAGGGCGTGCCGATCGGGACCGTAATGTCACGACTTGCACGGGCCCGCGCCCACATCAAAGCTGCGCTCGAAGGCGAGCGCCCCGCACTGCGGCGGGTGAAATGACCGCGACCTCGCCGCAGCAATCAACGCCCCGATTCATGCAGAGACGTGCCCGATGAACGATCCGAAAATCCCCGTCACCGAAGACGAGCTTCATGCCTATGTCGACAACGAGCTGCCGACCGAGCGGCGCGGCGATGTCGAGGCGTGGCTCGAAGCGCATCCTGAGGATGCCGAGCGGGTGCGATCCTGGCGTGCGATGGCGGAGGAATTGCAGGCGCGCTACGGCGGCATCGTCAACGAGCCGGTGCCGAAGCGACTCGAGCTCGAGCAACTGGCGCGGCAGCCGCGCCGCTGGATCTATGGAACGGTGGCGGCGTCATTCCTCGCCTTCATGGCCGGCGGCGGCGCCGGCTGGATCGCGCATGGCGCGGCGGCCTCGCCCTCGATGTTCCAGAGTTTTACCGGAGACGCGCTGGAGGCCCACCGCCTCTATGTCGTGGAAGTGCGCCACCCCGTGGAAGTGCCGGGCAGCGAGGCGAGCCATCTGCAGGCCTGGCTGACCAAGCGTTGCGGCTGGGACGTCCGTGCACCGGATCTGGCCGCGACCGGTCTCAAACTGGTTGGCGGACGGCTGCTGCCCGGGCCCACCGGGCCCGCCTCGTTCCTGATGTATGAGAGCCCCTCCGGCGAGCGCTTCACGGTCTACACGGCGAAGGCAGGCACCGCGGAAACCCAGATGCGCTACACCGCCAAGGACAACGAGGCCGCGCTGTTCTGGGCCGAGCATGGCGTCGGCTATGTTGTCAGTGGCGGCACCGACCGCGACCGCCTGACCCAGGTGGCGCGGCTGGTCTACGACCAGACCGAAAAGAGCGGCGGCTAGCGCCCGGTTGAACTGGTTGAACTTAACTGCGACTGCGCTCTTCTCCCCTCCCCCTCGCGGGGAGCGGTCGGAGGTGGGGGTCCACGGATTCAGTTCGCCGCTTGGTATCCCCTCCCCGATATTTTGGGGCGCCCCTCCGAGGTGTCGTCGGGGATCTTGGAAAACGTTCACGGGCGGTCGCGAGCTTATGATCCCGGCGCGGCTTCTCGGGCCGACCCCCGGCAGTGATACCGCCGCGCAAGCTCATGAACTTCAGATTGAAAAGCGGCAGGAAACACGTTTCGGCTTGTTTGTCCAAATTCCGTCATCGAAAATCTGGATTCCGGACACCGCGGCGTCTCAATATCGCACCGGATGATCACGCGAAAATGAGCCTGCGTTCGATCCGCCGATCGACGCGGCGGCCTCGATTGGGGTTTGGTACCGCGCTGGTCCCCCTCTCGAGGCCGCACCCGCTTTTTCCCACCCGCAACAGTGGGCAATAAGCAAGACTACCGCCGCGAGCGCCTCACTGAGACCGCCGACTCAGTGGGGCGTTCGTCGTTTGTGCATTACGGTATTTTGATACAACCAGCCCGTTGACCAACTAGCGGAATTGCTGGACCGGGCGCATCGCCGCGGGCCCATGTCGGGCCGGAAGCCCATGTCGGATCATGCCACCTCGGCCGCCCGGTCGTATCAGCCGAGATCGCGGCGCGGATTATAGGGGTGGCTGTCGCGCCATCTCTGCATCAGATTTTCGAGTTCGGTATCGCTGCCGTCCGGCAGCATGATTCGCGTCGTCACGAACAGATCGCCGCTCACGCCTGCCGGCTTGGGCAGGCCCTTGCCCTTGAGGCGAAAGGTGCGGCCGCTCGAGGTATTTTTCGGGATCGACAATTCCACCGCGCCCTGCAGCGTCGGTACGCGGACCTTTCCGCCCAAAACCGCCTCATAGAGCGTGATCGGCAGATCCAGCCGCAAATCGCTGCCGTCGACCTTGAAGAACGGATGGGCAGCGATGTTCACTGTGATCAGGACGTCGCCGGGCCGGTGGCCGGCCACGGTCTCGCCCTGCCCTCTCAGCCGGATCTGCTGCCCCTCGGTGACCCCGGCGGGAATCTTGACGTTCAGCTCCTTGCCGGTCGGAAGGCGGACACGCTTCTCGGCGCCCTTAACCGCCTCCTCCAGCGACACGGTCATCGCGACCGAGAGATCGAGATCGACCCCGACGCCGCCGCTCTCGAACTCGAATGGGCTACTGCCACCGGCGCGCCCGCCGCGTGCGGCGCCGCCGAACATGCTGTTCAGGATGTCCTCGAAACTGCCGCCACCAAAACTGCCGCCGCCGCTGCCGCCAGGCCCGGAGCGAAAGGTATAGTTCTCAAAGCCGCCGGGGCCGGTGCGCCCGCCGCCGGGAAAACCCTGGAACCGCGGCTTGCCCTCGGCGTCGATCTCGCCGCGGTCATATTGCTTGCGCTTATCCTCGTCGCCAATGATTTCATTGGCCGAGTTGATTTCCGCGAACCGCGTCGCAGCCTTAGGATCGTTCTTGTTCGAATCCGGGTGGTGCTTCTTGGCGAGCTTGCGATAGGCGCTCTTGATCGCCGCAGCGCTGGCGCTCCGCGGCACCCCCAAGACCTCATAGGGGTCGCGCATCCCTCATGTCTCCTTCACGGGAAATTAGATCATAGCTTGCGGGCAGATGCATGCCCCCAGTTTGTCTGTCATTTGGGGCGGCAGTTGTATTTTTGCAACGTTTGTTTTGCGGTCTGGAGTTCTTCCAACTCCAGACGGAGGTCGCGCGCGTTATCCGCGGCGCCAGGGCGAGAGCGTCTGGATCTCCCACCGCCCGCTGGCCATCTGGCAGGCCGAGCCCTGCAGCCAGCTTTCGGTCTTGCCGTTGACGTAGCTTGCGAGAAAGTCCCGGCAGGTGCGGCCGTCGTCGCGGGCATAAGGTTTTGCGAGCGGCGTGACCGAGCCATGGGCGCCGGTCCTGGCATTCTCCCAGGGCTGGCTGGAGTCCTTGTCGCCCTTTGTCAGCACGTCGGAGGCCGCGTTGCGGGCAAAGGCGAGATCGCTCTCGGTCGGCCGCGGCTCGGTCACCGCGCCGGTGACCTCCTTGCCGGTCATCATGGCGAAGGGACCATCGCCCGCGCCGCCGTGGAACACGCTGCAGCCGCTGATGCCAAATGCAACCAGAATCATCGTAAACGCTGCTAGGGCCGGCTGCCTCGACGATAGGCCAATGCGGTCCCATGCCCTATATAGGGCTGGACAAGCGGACTTCAGCACACTCTTGGCCGCGGGCGGACGCAACTCGGACTCCTGTCATGACCGACACCACAACCATCAAACAACAGCCCCCCTTAACAACTGGTGATTTCACCGAATCCGAGGAGCCGTTTGCGCTGTTTGCGGAATGGTTTTCCGAGGCCGCCAAGAGCGAACCCAATGATCCCAATGCGATGGCGCTGGCAACGGTCGACGGAGCAGGCCTGCCGGACCTGCGCATGGTGCTGATGAAAGGATTTGATGCCGACGGTTTCGTGTTCTACAGCCACATTGCGTCCGCAAAGGGCCGCGAACTCGCCGCAAATCCAAAGGCCGCGTTGCTGTTCCACTGGAAATCACTGCGCCGACAGGTGCGCATCCGCGGGCTGGTGTCCCCTGTGAGCGATGCGGAAGCCGATGCCTATTTCGCGACACGCCCGAAACAGGCGCAGATCGGCGCCTGGGCCTCGAAACAGTCGCAGCCGCTGGAGAGCCGCTTTGCCTTCGAGCAGGCGATCGCGCTCATCGCAGCGAAATACATCATCGGCGAGGTGCCGCGGCCGCCCGGCTGGAGCGGCTGGCGCATCACCCCGCTGCATTTCGAATTCTGGCACGACCGGCCGTTCCGCCTGCACGACCGAATTGAGTTTTCGCGCGGCGCGCCGGACGCTGCTTGGAGCAAGACGCGGCTTTATCCCTGAGCGTTCGTCATTCCGGGGCGGTCCGCAGGACCGAACCCGGAATCTCGAGATTCCGGGTTCGATGCTTCGTATCGCCCCGCAATGACGATGCAGCAAGACGAGAGACCCATTCATGCCGACCTCCAACCTGCCGCGGCGCACGCTGCTTCTGACCGGAGCCAGCCGCGGCATCGGCCATGCCACCGTGATCCGCTTCTCCTCGGCTGGCTGGCGCGTCATCACCTGCTCGCGGCACCCCTTCCCCGAGGAATGTCCGTGGGACGCAGGGCCCGAGGATCACATCCAGGTCGACCTCGCCGACCCCGAGGACGCGCTGCGTGCGATCGCCGAGATCCGGAAGCGGCTTGACAGCGGTGAACTGCACGCCCTCGTCAATAACGCAGCGATCTCGCCGAAGGGCGCTGGCGGCTCACGGCTCGGCACCGTCGATACCGACCTCGACACCTGGAACCACGTGTTTCGCGTCAACTTCTTCGCACCGATCATGCTGGCGCGCGGGCTGATCGCGGAGCTGAAGAAGGTAAAAGGCTCGGTCGTCAACGTCACCTCGATTGCGGGCTCGCGCGTGCATCCCTTTGCGGGGGCGGCCTACGCAACCTCGAAGGCGGCATTGGCTGCGCTCACACGGGAAATGGCCAGCGATTTCGGCCGCGTCGGCGTGCGCGTCAACTCGATCGCGCCAGGGGAGATCGACACCTCGATCCTCTCGCCCGGTACGGAGAAGATCGTCGACCAGCAGATCCCGATGCACCGGCTCGGCACCCCCGACGAGGTCGCCAAGATCATCTATGTGCTCTGTACGGAGACGAGTTCCTACGTCAACGGCGCGGAGATCCACATCAATGGCGGGCAGCATGTGTGACATGTGCCGTCATTCGGTGGCGCGCGAAGCGTGAACCCGGAAGCTCGGGATTTTCAACTGGGCGATTGCGCGTCCGTCGCCATTGCGAGCCAGCGGTCGCGGCTCGCCCTTCAATGCACCGTCTGGAGCGCACCGACACAGGCCTGTTCGCAGCTTCGGCACTGCTCGGCGCAGGTCCTACAATACACGTGCTCGGGCGCGTGTCTTTCGCATTCCTCGGCACAAAGGCGGCAGGCGAGCGCGCAGAGCGTGATGGCGCCCCGCAGCACCTCCGGGTTCGAGCCGGTCTGCGTCGAGGCCAGCGTGCTCGTCATCACGCAGACATTGGCGCAATCGAGGTCGAGCCGAATGCATTGGCGGAGTGCGTCGGTATTTTCTTGGGCCAGACAGGCGTCGGCACAGGAGGTGCAGGCCCGCGCAGTCGCATAGCAGTCCTCGATGCAGGCGATCAGCGGCTCGCTGATGCCTTCGAGCTCCGGGTGATCGGCAATCGCCTCATCAGTATGCATGCTCGTACTCCGCTTGGCACAACCGATGCTAACGCACAAGCCGTGCGGAAGGTTGCCTGTGGCTCGCTGAATTCCAGACACAGATGTCTACCTCAAAGACGCGAGCTTGCCGCTGGCGTGTCGGGGATCGATGACCGACTTGTCGCGCTTTCAGCGCCGCCCACCGACCTCGTCGAGATGATCGAGCAGGTCGGCCGGGTCCTCGTAGACGCGGATGGCGCCGGCATGGCGCAACTCCTCGTCGCCATAGCCGCCGGACAACAGCCCGACGCCGAGAGCGCGACAGCGGGTCGCTGCAAGCATGTCCCAGATGGAGTCGCCGACCACGACGGCGCGCTCGATCTCCGCCCCCAGTTTCGCCGCCGCGGCCAGGAAGAGATCCGGGTCGGGCTTGGCGTATTTCACCTGGTCGCGCGTGACCACCGCATCCCGCGCCGGATCGACGCCGAGCGCGGCGAGATTCAGCGCCGC
>NZ_JAFATE010000198.1 GCF_019244115.1 Bradyrhizobium sp. | reverse complement strand
CAGCCGCCTGTGCAGTGGCAAAGCGTATTCTTGCCCTGATCTCCTCGGAGCCCCGCCACCACGGCGTCTCCCAGAACGGCTGGCCCAGAACCTGCTCGCGCGTATAACCGCATCCTTCGAGCGACACGATATTGGCTTCCCGCAGATAACCTTGCAGGTCCAAAATGCCGGCGAAGATGCCGGACTGGTTGAACAGCGCCTCGAACTTGGCGGCCGCGGTCGAAAGCTCGCGCATCAGGGCCGCCTGCGTCGCCGCATAGGCCCGCACCTCGGTGACATCGCGGTTCACCTCCAGCACGGTGCCGTCACTTAGGAGCTGCATCCGGCTGTCGACGACGACCTCGCGTCCGTCCTTGCAGGTGTGGCGCAGTTCGCCCGACCAGACATGGCCATCCAAGAGCTCGGACGTCAGCTCGGCGAGGTCGACCGGAAATCTGGTTTTCAGGAGGGTATGGCTGATGCGGCCAATCGCCTCGTCCGGCGAAAACCCGTAGAGTCCTTCGGCCCCGGCGTTCCAGCTCTCGATGGCCCCACCGAGCCGCCACACGAACATCGGCTCATGCGAGAGGGAGAGCAGATCGGCCGCGCGGGCGGCCCCTGCCGATGGCGCGTTCGACAGCGCAGATTGCCTTGTCATCCTGTATTTCCGCTTCACTCGCGAGCACACGGCTCAATTCGTCGCCATTGATGGCCGGGTCTCAGTCAGGACCGGGAGCCGCGGCCGTCCCGTATGCGGTCCCCGTAGCGGACAGGGCAACGTATAGCCTCACCGGGCCAGTGTCGAGGACTGGAACATGCAGTCTTGGGTCGCGGCTTCGTGAAGGTGAACGGCGTCACCGGGCTCCTTCAGAACGCGCGTCGATGTGACTGTACCATGCGCGCGCAACTGCCCGTCGCGCCAATCTGCCGCAGGATGGGCGTGTTCATATTTTCAGAAATAACGCTTGACGGCTTCCACAAATCAGAAATATAATCCGCCCCGTCCCGCGCTCATCAGGAGGGGCGCTTCGCGATCGTCACGAACGTGGAGCGCGGGATGCGGTGGACGTGTCGGCTCGCAGCGCGCTTGCGCGCGGACGAACGATCTCGATGCGGACGCGAAGGCGTGTGGTCCTGGCCTCCCGACGCTGAGGCCAAGTTGCGCGGTGACGAGCCGCGCGGCGATGGGAGCAAGAAAGCCCGGTTCCCAGGGAGAGCGCGACATAAGCGTTAAAACCATCGTGCAGGGAATGCCGGGATGTCTCGGCTGGACCTGTGGTGACTGCCGCCAGCTTTTCTTTTTGCTGGCGGGCCATGGGTTGCGGCCAGCACCCGGCATTCCCTGCGCCCTCCTTGATGTCGAGGGTGAAGAACGACGCAGCAACTCGGGCGTAACACGCCGCGAGAACGCGAGCGTGTGTCTGTCATCGTCATTGGGAGGCGCAACAGCGCCGAAGCAATCCAGCCCTTCTCCTGGGCGAGATTTCTGGATTGCTTCGCCGGGTTCGCAATGAGGGTGCCTGTGATGCGCGGGATGAAAGGCTGTTTGACATCTGAACGGGAACTACGAACGCGGCAAGGCTCGCGTTCATGCCGTGGGGGCACCGAGGTCCCTGATTGCCAGTTGCGCAAGCTGCATGGGATCGCGCACGCCGGTCTGGCCGATCTCAAAAATCTTTCTGGCGACGAGCTGCGTGATCGGATCGCTACGGTCTTTCAGGCCGAGGGTTTTCAGTGTTTCTTCATAGGCCGTGACCAGCCGGCCGATCTCGTCAGGGCCGAACGGACTGTTTTGCAGGATGCGATAGATGCTCATTTCATTCACCGGCGCGCCCGCCAGCCAATGACGGTGACCATTCAAGGCGGGACGCGAGATCGTCGCAATCGACCTCGTGGGGTTTTTGCAGGCCGGCACTGTTGGCCCACTTCTCGATGTTGCGAGCGACATTGTCGTAGCTGGGACGCCGCGGCTTCGGATCCCTGGGTATCCGCGGAATTTCAATCTTGTCGGCCATTGTGAGCGCGCCTTCTGGCCCCATCAGCTGTCACATTAGCGCATTCGGATTAAATCGTAAATGATTGATTTTTCCCACGTATTTGGCTCATTTGGGGCGAGGCGCAAATTTTGGGTGAACGGCAAATTCGGGGGAACCTGCGGCACATGAGCGCGTTGAGTAAGTTACTCAATGGAACCGAGGATCCCTATGACGGACACCCGTGGTGAACGATTGCAGGTGATGCTCTCGCCCGAGGAGCTTGCGGCCGTTGATGATTTTCGTTTCCGGCATCGCATGCCGACCCGGGCGGCCGCCGTCAGGGAACTCCTGAAGCTCGGCCTCGGCGCCATCGGAGTCGACGGCGGGGCCGGCGTGAAGTCAAGTGAGTACGGCGTGTTCAGGCGCGGTCCGGACGGCTACCGGGGGACGACGGACGTGCCGGAAGCGGAATGATGAAGCAGCGGCCGACGCGGCCGGGATCACGTCCCCGGCCGTGACACTTCGGTCTCCTTTGACGTGATGAACTCCAGCAGCACCGGAATCCCTTCCTTGGTCTTCTCGATGCCACGCAAAATTGCCGGCTTGATCTCGTCGGGCGCAGTGATGCGCTCGCCATGGCCGCCGAAGGCGCGGGCCATCGCCGCATAATCGCCGGAGATGTCGGTTGCGCGATATTTTTCGGTCGAGATCGGCATCACCTTGAGCTCGATCGCCATCGAGAAATTGTTGAGGAGGATCGAGAGGATCGGGATGCGCTCGCGCACCGCGGTCTCGAAATCCATGCCCGTAAAGCCGATCGCCGCATCACCCCAGACATTGATGCAGAGTTTTTCCGGATGCGCGAGTTTGGCGCCCATCGCAAGGCCGAGGCCATAGCCGAGCTGGGTGGTCTTGCCCCA
>NZ_JAFATE010000117.1 GCF_019244115.1 Bradyrhizobium sp. | reverse complement strand
ATCCAGGGTTGCGCGCGAGATCCTGGATTGCTTCGCTTCGCTCGCAATGACGACGTTTGTTCCTGCCCTGAACTTCTGCCTGTGGTTATGGGTCC
The DNA here is from genome assembly GCF_019244115.1 of Bradyrhizobium sp. Lineage (GTDB taxonomy): Bacteria > Pseudomonadota > Alphaproteobacteria > Rhizobiales > Xanthobacteraceae > Bradyrhizobium. The sequence continues at coordinate 8,090 of NZ_JAFATE010000117.1, read as the reverse complement.
CGGCTTTCGCCGGGACGACACCGCGTGTGTGGATGCGGCTTACAGCCGCTCGACGATCGTCACATTCGCCATACCGCCCCCTTCGCACATGGTCTGCAGGCCGTAGCGCTTGTTGCGCTGCTGCAGCGCGTTGACCAGCGTGGTCATCAGCTTCGTGCCGGACCCGCCAAGGGGATGGCCGAGCGCGATGGCGCCGCCATTGACGTTGAGCCGCGCCGGATCGGCGCTGGTCGTCTTCAGCCAGGCCGTCGGCACCGAGGCAAACGCCTCGTTGACCTCGAACAGGTCGATGTCGTCGATCTTCATGCCGGCCTTCTTCAGCGCGCGCTCGGTGGCGTGCAGCGGCGCGTCCAGCATGATGACGGGATCGCCGCCCATCATGGTCATGTGATGGATGCGCGCCAGCGGCTTGGCGCCGAGCTGCTTCAAGCCCTTCTCGTTGACGACGACTACGCCGGAGGCGCCGTCGCAGATCTGGCTAGCGCTCGCCGCCGTCAGCTTGCCGTTCTCGGCGATCAGCTTGACGCCCTTGATGCCGTCGAGGCTGACGTCGAAGCGAATGCCTTCGTCGATCGTGTGCGTGTCGGTTGTGCCGTCGGCGCGGGTGATCTCGAGCGGAACGATCTCGGAGTTGAAATGGCCGCCCTGAGTTGCCGCTATTGCGCGCTGGTGACTGTTATATGAATACGCGTCGAGATCATCTTTGGACAGGCCGTATTTCTCGGCCATCATCTCCGCGCCGGTGAACTGGCTGAACACGATGTTCGGGTAGCGCTGCTCGATGTTAGGACTCTTGTAATGGCCAAACCCGTTCTTGGCCGGCAGTTGCGAGGCAAGCCCCATCGGCACGCGCGTCATCGATTCCACGCCGGCTGCGATCACCACGTCCATCGCGCCCGACATGACGGCCTGCGCCGCAAAGTGCAGCGCCTGCTGCGACGAACCGCATTGCCGATCGATCGAGGTGCCGGGCACGCTTTCCGGCAGTTTTGAGGCCATGATCGCGTTGCGCGCGACGTTGTTGGACTGCTCACCCGCCTGCATCACACAGCCCATGATGACGTCCTCGATCTGGTCGGGGGCGGCGCCGGAGCGTTCGACGAGGGCGTTGAGCACGGTCGCCGCGAGGTCCGCCGGATGCCAGCCGGCGAGGCGTCCTCCCTTGCGGCCGCCAGCGGTGCGCGCGGCGGCAACGATATAGGCCTCGGCCATCTGCTATCTCCCTGATTTTTCTATGTGCTTATGAATGTCGCGGCGGATTTAAGTCGCCTTGGCGAATTTAGTCAATCGATCAATTAACTTTTGAGCTCTGCGGTTTCGTCAGGTTATCTGTCGGTCTCGACGGATCTGGATGGGACCGCAATTTGACAAGCAGCGCGCTGAACAGGGTTCCCGCGGCCAGGAACGGCACGGCCGAAAAGCTGCTGGTCGCGGCGAGCGATCTGATGATCGAGCGCTCCTCGATCGATGTCTCCTTGAGCGACATCGCGCAAAAATCCGGCGCCAACTCGGCGCTGGTCAAATACCACTTTGGCAACAAGGACGGGCTGCTGCTCGCGCTGCTGGCGCGGGATGCTGCGACCGAAGTCGAGGGTCTCGAATATCTTTTGAGCCAGCCGATCACGCCGACCGAAAAACTCAAGCTGCACATCGCCGGCATCATTCGCGCCTACCGGCGCTTTCCCTATATGAATCGGCTGATCCATTACTTGCTGCATGAATCGAGCGCCGAGGCCGCCGACGAAGTCTCGAAATTCTTCGTTGCGCCGCTCCTGGATTTTCATCGCCGGCTGCTTGCCGAAGGTGTGCGGAGAGGCGAATTTCGCGAGATCGATCCGATCCTGTTCTACACCAGCCTGATCGGCGCCTGCGATCATCTGTTCTTCGGCCGGCACGCGATGACCCGCGCGAGCGGCGTCGGCCCGGTCACCGATGAGGTCTGCCGCGCCTACATCAAGCATATGGAGGGCTTGCTGTGTGGCGGCGTTCTGACCAAGGAAAGAAGCGAGTAGGGAATAGCGAATAGCGAATAGAGCAGAAGTGGTTGGGCAGGGCATCTTCCCTATTCCCTATTCGCTATTCACTATTCGCTATTCGCTTGAACAAGAAACGTCCAAGGAGAGCTAACCAATGCAGTTGAAAGACATTGCCGTTGTCATCACCGGCGGAGGCTCGGGCCTTGGCGCCGCCACCGCCCGCGCGATGGCGGAAAAAGGCGCAAAGATCGGCGTGCTCGACCAGAGCCAGGAGAACGCCGACAAGATCGCAACTGAGGTGAAGGGCGTGGCCCTCCATGCCGACGTCACCGACGAGGACCAGGTCAAGGCCGGTCTGGCAAAGGCGGAAGCCGCGCACGGCATCGCTCGCGTGCTGGTGAACTGCGCCGGGATCGGCGGCTCGCAGCGCATCGTCGGCCGCGATGGCGTCTATCCGCTGGCAAAATTCGCGCGCATCATCAATGTCAACCTGATCGGCACCTTCAATTGCCTGCGCCTGTTTGCCGAGCGTCTCGTGACTGCGGAGGCGGTCGGGGAAGAGCGCGGCGTCATCATCAACACGGCATCGGTGGCCGCCTTCGAAGGGCAGATTGGCCAGATCGCCTATTCCGCATCCAAGGGCGGCATCGTCGGGCTCACGCTGCCGGCGGCGCGCGATCTCGCGAGCCAGAAGATTCGCGTCAACACCATTGCGCCCGGCATCTTCCTCACGCCGTTGCTGATGGGATTGAACGAGGAGGCGCGCAAGAGTCTCGGCGCCCAGGTGCCGCATCCGGCGCGGCTCGGCGAGGCGTCGGAATATGGCGCGCTCGCGGTCCACATCGTCGAGAATGCGATGCTCAATGGCGAGACCATCCGGCTCGATGGCGCGATCCGCATGGCGCCGCGGTAAACCGACTTCGCTGCCGTCCCCGCGAAAGCGGGGACGACAAGAATAGCGATCCGGGCAACGGGCGATATTTTGGGAGACCCAATATGGAAGGCACTGCCGCCGCGCTCGCCAAGCCGGGCTTTCGCAAGATCGAATGGCTGCCGCGCGATATCGCGGTCGAGCGACGCGACGATGGCGTGATTGTGCTGAAGTCGCGCATCCCGCTGAGAGAATACGACAAGCACGTCCCGGCCTCGCTGGCGCAATGGGCCGATCAGGCGCCGGAGCGCATCTGGCTGGCGCAGCGCGCGGGCGAAACGCGGCAATGGCGAAAAGTGTCCTATGGCGAGGCCAAGCGCACAGTCGATGCGCTGACGCAGGGGCTGATCAATCTCGGCCTCGAGGCCGGGCGTCCGCTGGCGATCCTCTCGGGCAATTCGATCGAGCATGCGCTGATGACGATGGCCGCGATGCAGGCGCGGCATCCGGCAGCCCCCGTGTCGCCGGCCTATTCGCTGATGAGTCATGATCATGCCAAGCTGAAATATCTGTTCGATCTCATCAAGCCGGCCGCCGTGATGGTGCAGGACGGCCCGACTTTCGAGAAAGCGCTGAAAGCGCTTCCGCTCGATGACGTCACGGTGATCCATGTGGCGCGGCCCTGTGACGGCATCAGGAGCACGGCCTTCGCCGATCTTGGGGCGACGCCTGTGACAGGCGAGGTCGTGGACTCGATCGCGCAGATCACGCCGGACACCGTCGGCAAGCTGCTGTTCACCTCAGGCTCGACCGGCATGCCCAAGGCCGTCATCAACACGCAGGCGATGATGTGCGCCAATGCCGCGATGATGATGCAGGTGCGGCCGCGCGATCCGAACGGGGCGCGTCCGATCATCCTCGACTGGATGCCGTGGAACCACACCATGGGTGGCAATGCCGCCTTCAATCCGCTGCTGATCGATGGCGGCACGCTCCATATCGACGATGGCAGGCCAATCCCCGGCCAGTTCGAGGAGACGCTCAGGAATCTGCGCGAGATCTCGCCGACCTCTTACGCCAACGTGCCGGCCGGCTATGCCGCGCTCGCGGCGGCCATGGAGAAGGACGAGGCGCTATGCCGCAGCTTCTTCAAGAACCTCACGCTGATGGCGTATGGCGGCGCGCGGCTGCCCGACGACCTCTATGACCGCATGCAGGCACTTGCGGTGCGTACGACCGGCCAGCGCATCGTGTTCTACACCGGCTGGGGCTCGACCGAGACCGCGCCGACTGCGACCGGGACCTATTGGGATACCGAGCGCGTCGGTCTGATCGGCCTGCCGTTTCCCGGCGTCGAATTGAAGATGGTGCCGTGCGGCGCGAAATTTGAGCTGCGCCTGCGCGGCGTCAACGTCACGCCCGGCTATTTCGGTCAGCCCGATCTGACCAGCGCCGCGTTCGACGAGGAGGGTTTTTATTGCATCGGCGATGCCGGCGTGTTCGTCGATCCCGATGATCCGGCGGAAGGCATCATCTTTGCCGGCCGCGTCGTGGAAGACTTCAAGCTCACCACCGGCACCTTCGTTCATGTCGGCTCGCTCCGCACAGATGCCATCGCCGCTGCGACGCCCGTCATCCACGACGCGCTGGTGACGGGCCAGGATCGCCCGTTCATCGGCCTGCTGGCCTGGCCAAATCTGCACGCCTGCCGCCAATTGACCGGCAATGCAGAAGCGAGCTTTGCGGACGTCGTGAAACATCCTGCCGTCATTGTCTGCCTGAAACGTGGACTGGAAGCGCACAATGCGGCCTGCGAGCGCGCCAGCAGCCGGCGCATCGCCCGCGCCATGCTTTTGGTCGAGCTGCCTTCGATCGACGGCAACGAGCTCACCGACAAGGGCTACATCAACCAGCGTGCCGGGCTCGCGCGCCGCGCTGCGCTGGTCGAGCGGCTCTATGCCAACGTTCCTGATGACGATGTGATTATTTTGAGCTGATCGTAGGATGGCAGCGAAACCCATCAGCCGCAACCAAGTCATCGATGGGTTCGCTTCGCTCCACCCATCCTACGAGGCTATGTCGTCATTCCGGGGCGCGCGTGAGCGCGAACCCGGAATCCAGAAGTTACTTACATCGAGATTCCGGGTTCGCTCGCTTTGCGAGCGCTCCGGAATGACAGCAAGAGGCAGGCGCCATGAATTTCGACTTCTCCGAGGACCAGAAGCAGCTGCGCGACCAGGCGCGGAAATTCCTGAGCGAAAAATGCCCGCCGAAGGCGGTCCGTACCGTGCTCGACGGCAAGGCCGATTACGATCGCGAGCTGTGGAAGGGGCTGGCCGAAATGGGCTTTCTCGGCGTCGCGATCCCCGAAGAATATGGCGGTGCCGGTGCAGGCCATCTCGAGCTTTGCGTGATCGCCGAAGAGATGGGCCGCGCGATGGCGCCGGTGCCATTTTCTTCGACGGTGTATCTCGCGGCCGAAGCGCTGCTGCTCGCCGGGAGCGACGCGCAGAAGCAGAGATGGCTGCCGAAAATCGCGTCGGGCGAAGCGATCGGCACGCTCGCGCTGTTCGAAGGCAAGGGCAATCCGTCGCCGCAGGGAATCAGGCTCGACGCGGCGGGCGGCGTGCTCAACGGTGTGAAGAAGCCGGTTCCCGACGGCGCGATTGCTGATTTCGTGATCATCGCCGCGCGCACGGGATCGAGCGGCCGCGACGACGATATCTCGCTGTTTCTGGTCGACGTCAAAGCCGGCGGGGTCGAAGCCAAGGTGCTGACCAATCTCGACCCGACGCGCGGACAGGCCGAACTCACCTTTGGGAATTGCAAGGCCGAACCGCTCGGCGCAACCGGCGAAGGCTTTGGCATGCTTACCCAGCTGCTCGATCGCGCAGCCGTGCTGGTCGGCTTCGAGCAAATCGGCGGCGCCGACCGCGCGCTGGAGATGGGCCGTGACTATGCGCTCGACCGCATCGCCTTCGGCCGGCCGATCGGCTCGTTCCAGGCGATCAAGCACATGCTCGCCGACATGTACGTGTCGGCGACGCTGGCGCGCTCCAACTGCTACTACGGCGCCTGGGCACTCTCGACCAATGCGGCGGAGCTGCCGGAAGCCGCGGCCTCGGCCCGCATCAGCGCCACGCAGGCGTTCCAGCACTGCGCCAAGAACAACATCCAGGTGCATGGCGGCATGGGTTTCACCTGGGAGTTCGACTGCCACATGTATTACCGCCGCGCCAACGCGCTGGCACTCTCGCTCGGAAGCCTGTCCTATTGGGAGGATGCGCTGATCGATCGCCTGCGCAAGAAGAATGCGGCGTAGCCCGCACCCGTGAGGTCACCATGAACTCACCGCCCGTCAATGTGTTTTTCTACGGCCTGTTCATGGACGTCGAGGCGTTACGCGCGAAGGGACTTCATCCCGTCAATCCGCGCAAGGCTTGCGTTTCGGGAATGGCGCTGCGGATCGGACAGCGCGCGATGCTGGTGCCTGATCCAGCAAAATGCGCCCATGGTTTTGTGATCGGATTGTCTCACGAGGACCTCGTGCAGCTCTACGCGGAGCCGAGCGTTGCTCAATATCGACCGGAAGCCGTGATCGCGCAGCTTGAGGACCGGTCCATTGTCCCGGCGCTCTGCTTCAACCTTCCTCCGTCACACGAATCCGAAGGTCAAAATTGGGAATACGCCGCAAGGCTGCACGAGATCGCCAACCGGTTGGGCCTGCCGGCTGATTACACGGCTACGATTCAATGAACTCAAGGATGACGCCATGAACTTCGATGACACCCCGCAGGAAGCCGAGTTCCGCAGCATCGCGCGGCAGTGGATCGACGCGAACGCGCCAAAAGAACTGGAAGCGGAGCTCTCAAAATCCTCGCTCGGCCGCATCCGCCTGCACGACCGCGACATCGTCGAGGTCGGCAAGGCCTGGCAGAAGAAGAAGGCAGAGGCCGGCTGGGCCTGCCTGCACTGGCCAAAGGAGTATGGCGGCCGTGGGGCTTCGCCGATCGAGCGGGTGATCTGGCAGCAGGAAGAGGGCGTCTACGGCAAGCTGACGCAGCCGTTCCAGATCGGCGAGGGCATGTGCGGGCCGACCGTGATGGCCTATGGCAGCGAGGAGGCCAAGCGGCGCTACCTGCCAAAACTCGCATCCGGCGAGGAGATCTGGTGCCAGCTGTTTTCCGAACCGGCCGGCGGCTCCGACGTCGCGGGGCTTCGCACGCGAGCGGAGAGGAGGGACGGTGAGTGGATCGTCAACGGTCAGAAGATCTGGACGTCGGGCGCGCATTACTCCGACTATGGCCTGCTCATTACCCGCACCGATCCCAATGTGCCCAAGCACAAGGGGCTCACGATGTTCTTCCTCGACATGAAGAGCCGAGGCGTCGAGGTCAGGCCCATCAAGCAGGCCAACGGCATGCAGGAGTTCAACGAGGTCTATTTCAGCGATGTGGTCATCCCTGACAGCCAGCGGCTCGGCCAAGTCGGCGACGGCTGGAACGTGTCGCTGACCACGTTGATGAACGAACGCATGTCGATCGGCGCGCGGCTGGCGACCGGCTTTCCGGAGATGTTCGAGTTCTGCGCCGATCTGATGCTGGAAGGCAGACCCGCGATCGATGATCGCGCCGCCCGTTCGAAGCTGGCGAGTTGGGCGGTGAAGGCCAGCGGACTGAAATACACCAGCTACCGCGCGATCTCCGCGCTGTCGAGGGGCGAGCGGCCGGGACCGGAAAACTCGATCGGCAAGCTCGTCGCCGGTTCCATGCTGCAGGATATTGCGACTTACGCGATGGACCTCGAGGGCGCGGCCGGCGTGCTGACGGGAGCCGACGAGGAAGAGGCGCGGGGCCAGTTCCAGCAGATGCTGCTGTCCTCGCCCTCCATGCGCATTGCCGGCGGTACCGACGAAATCCTGCGCAACATCATCGCCGAGCGCGTGCTCGGGTTGCCCGGCGACATCCGTGTCGACAAGCACGTGCCGTTCAACAAGATCCCGACCAGGGGACGGACATGAGGTCATTCCCGGGCGCAGCGGAACGCTGCGAACCCGGAATCTGAGATCCCGGATGGCGCGGTGCAAAAGACCGTGCCTCATGCAACCGCAGCCCTCGGCTGGAGATCAGCTCCAGCGAGGCGACTGAAAAGTTCCGCAAGGCGATGGTTCGGGCCGCCACGAGTGGGCAGCCGGCGAACTCCGATCTTTCCTGTCCAAGACAATACCATGGCGTCGATCTGGA
>NZ_JAFATE010000895.1 GCF_019244115.1 Bradyrhizobium sp. | reverse complement strand
GTCCCTTGAGACTCCCCCTCACCCCAACCCTCTCCCCGCAAGCGGGGAGAGGGGGCTCACCTTCAGCGCGGCGCCTATCGAACCTCATTTCATCATGCCTAGTTGCGGGCGGCCTCGAAGGGGGTGACGAGGTCACCGGTCTTCAACCGCTCAGGAAACAGGATCACCTGCCTGCCGGAGGAGCGGAACTGATCGAGGTTCTTGTCCTTGACGCCGCGGAATTGCGCCTCCAGCGTCGCGGTCTCCTTCCACTCGCCGTCCTCGGCATATTCGATCGGTCCGACGATGGTCTTGTGCACGTGCTCGCGCAGATATTTGGCCAGCGTCTTCTGGTCGAGCGACTTGGTCGCGGTGACCGCCTGCTCGATCAGCTGGCCCATCGCAAAGCCGTAGGGCGCGAGATAATAGCCGAGCGGATCGACCTTGGCCTCGACGGCGCGCTTGGCATAGGTTTCGAAGAACGCCTTGGTGCCGTCGAAATACATGCTGGGCTCGGGCAACCAGGTGTTGAAGTTGACGACGCCGTTCAAGAGCGAGCCCAGATTCTCCATCACGCCGGCAAACTGCAGGCCGACCATGGCGCCGCCAAAAATCTTGACGTTGTCGCCCACCCCGATCTCGTTCACGGCGCGCAGGATCGCCGCCGAGTCCGGCGGATAGGACGCGACATAGACGATGTCCGGCTTGGCCGCGTTGAGTGCGCGGATGATCGAAGAGAACTCCGCGGTCGACGGCGGGTAGGTCTGATCGAACACGACCGGCATGTTCATCTTCTTGGCAACATCGCGTGCGGTCGTGATCAGGTTCTGGGCAAATTCCTGGTCGGCTGACAGCAGCGCGACCGATTTGCCCCCGGCCTTCTGGCCGAGCCCGAGGAAGGCGGTGGCCCAGGCGTCGGCCGGTCCCCATGGCGCATTGTTGAACCACATGTCGTGGTGGATCTTGCTGTTCACCTGGAACGAGAAGTTGCCCATCAACAGCATGCCGCGCTGCTTGACCAACGGCATGATCGGCGCGGTCGGCACCGTCGCGTAGGGCGCGAACAACAGGTCGACCTTGTCGACGTCGAGCAGCTTTGCGTAGATCGCGGGCGTCTCGGAGGCGCTCGATTTATCGTCATAGACGACCAGCTCGACCTTGCGGCCGAGCAGCCCGCCGCGGGCATTGATGTCGTCGCGCCAGATCTCGATGCCGAGCAGCGAGGCCTTGCCGCCGGCCGCCAGTCCTCCGGTCTGCGGCATCGACATGCCGATCCTGATCGGCGGCTCGTCCGCGCGGGTGACCGACGTCATTCCCAGCGCGGCGACGGCCATCGCGCCGCCCAGCAGTGTTCTGCGATCCATTTGTCCTCCCTTACGCATCACTCTGCACACCTGGCGCGTGCGCTCTCATTGCTAGCCAAAAATCCCCAATTCGGCCGTGCCAGACGGCCGTGCACCCGCGGTCAGCTCGCTGCCGGCGCCGGTGCCTCGGTAGTTATTCCTTCTCTCGCGGCCGGTTTCAAGATCGCCGACGGATCGGAGCCGACGCGCCCGCTGGTTTTGTCCGCCGCGCTTTCGCGCGCCAGTTTTAAATCGAAGCGGATCGAGGGCAGTCCCTTGATGGGACAGTCCGGATCATCGGCATCGATATCGACCGCGAGATCGCCGGAAGAGCCGAACACGACGTCGTCGGCCAGATGCGGGTCGTCGCGCAGATAGAGCGCGGTGACGAGCTCGCGATAGCCCGGCGCGCCCACGAGGTAGTGGATATGGGCCGGCCGCATGCCGTGACGGGCCTGGGCGCGCACCATGCCGCCGACCGGCCCGTCCATCGGGATCGAGTAGCCGAGCGGTTTGACGGTGCGCAGATAATAGGCACCGTTCGCGTCGCTCGCGAATACGCCGCGATAGTCGACGGCGCCGGGGCCTTCCTGCACGTCGTAGAGGCCGTCGGCGCCGGTCTGCCAGACCGAGACGGTGGCGTTCGCGATCGGCTTGTCGTTGATGTCGGTGATGCGCCCATACAGCACGCATTCGGTGCCGGGCTTGACGTGTTTGGAGATCTGGCTGCCGAGCGCCAGGTTAGGCGCGACCTCGCGATAGAACGGTCCGAGCAGGCTGGTATGGGTGCCTTCCTCGATCGCGGTCTTGTCATGGAGGCCGTTGACCAGCGCCGACAGCCCGAGCGTGTCCGACAGCAGGATGAACTCCTGCCGCTCTGGCGTGCACATCCGGCCGACCGCGGTCATGAACTCGATGCCCTTGATCCATTCCGCCGGCGTCAGGTTGACTTCCCTGGCGAAGGCATGGAGGTGTTTGACCGCGCAGGCCATGATCTCCTTGAGGCGCGGGTCGGGCGTTGCCGACATCTGGTCGAGCACGGCGTCGGTGATGGTGTCCGGCGTTAACTCGCGCATGGGTTCCTCCTTCTTATCCTTGACCGCCTGTGGCTTGACGCTGCGGGCAAACCTAGCGTTCCGCGGCTGCGAACGCCATCACCTTTGGGTGGCAGGCTTACGGAGGTTCAGGGCAGCGTCAAGCCGGACTTCCGGACGTTCCGCCGCATTGCGGTACTCAATTTGCGCGGGGACCAGAGAGCCGCGGGGCGCCGCTGCAACCCACGATCGCGGCTGATGTCGATCGCCGGCTTTATCCGGCCGGTTGTGGGGCAAACCGGCGGACCAGGCGATGCACGAAGGCGAGCTTGGCATCGACCGCTGCGGGAATGACGAAGGTGTAGAAGTCCTCGTGCCCCATGCTGCGGCATAGGCTGTTCATCGCGATCGTCAGCGGAAGCCAGCGGTCGATCAGCGTATCGACGCGCGAGGCACGATAGGCGTCAAATCCCGATTTAGATCCACTTGACGGAGGCACCATGCCGGCGGCGCGCAACCTATGCGCCTCGGCATTCGCGGTGTCGACCCCGTCGACGACATGCAGGTAAAGCGCCCAGGTCTCCGCCCAGTCTTCCCAGGGGTGCGAACTCGCATAGGCCGAGATGAACTGCTCCTGCCAGCCCGGAGGCGGGCCGCTCTCGTGATAGCGCGCGAGCGCCTGGCCGTAATCCTGCCGCTCGTCGCCGAACAGGGCACGAAATTCCTCCAGCTGGCCCGCGGCTTCGACCAGGATCGTCCAGTAGAAATGACCGCTTTCGTGCCGCAGATGTCCGAGCAGCGAACGGTAGCTTTCGCCAAAATGTTCGCGCTGGCGGACGCGCTCGACCGTATCCGCCTCGGCGATGTCGATGGTGATGACGCCGTTGAGATGGCCTGTCCTCGCATTGCGGACGAAATCGAAGGCGAGGCGGCCCTTGTTCCATTTCGTGCCATCCATCGGCAGGCCGAAACGTAGCAGCGAATAGATCAGCCGCTTCTTCGCCAGTTCGAGCTCGCGCCATGCCGCCAGGCTGCCCTGTTCGGCGAGATTGGGAATGGTCCGGTTCAAGGCGCAGGCCAGGCACAGGCCGCTGGCAGCCTCAGTCGGCCGCAGCCAGTTGCAGACGTCATGCTGACGGTTGTCGCAATAGGTGACATGATCGGTTTTTTGCCCGCTCGGCTCGCCATCGCCGATCGCGCGGAAGCTCGCCTCATCGGCCGCTTCGAGTGCCACCATCGTGTTCCGGATCGGATCGAAGCCGAGGGCATGATCGCATTGCAGGCAGGTGACGTTCTCGAAAAACACTTCATTGCCGCAGTTCGTGCAGGCGAAATTCCTCATTCTGATCCAATCCCATCATTCGAAAGTTGGCGCAGATGCGATCTATCAGAATTGGCCCGGCGCTAGCCGCTGTTCACCTCTCCCCGCTTGCGGGGAGAGGTCGAAATTCACGCGGAACGCGGGAATTTCGGGTGAGGGGACTCTCCACGAGCTCAGTTCTCTGAGACTCCCCTCACCCCAATCCTCACAGCGCGCGCTCTTGCTCACGCGGCCCCGCAAGCGGGGAGAGGGAGCGCACCTCCAACGCGGCAACAATCCAACCAACTTCATCATGCGCTAATCTGCTCAGTGCGCATCCAAAAGCCTATGACAAAACGAGCGATCTGCTCAATGCTTGGGCATGTTGCCCGATGTTTCCATCTCATTGCGCCGCGGCTGCTTGTCGTGACGCGATCGAATTGATATCGCTTGCGAGCCGGATACGTACTCGCGGGTTGCCTGACATCTGTTGAGCGCGCTCTCGCGAGGAGGATTTTTGCGTTCCCATGGCGCTTCATGTCGCTCTGACCCACGAGACACGCTACCTCTACGATCGAACCATCGGGATGGGACCTCAGGTCATCAGGCTGCGGCCCGCGCCGCATTGCCGGACGGCGATCCTGAGCTATTCGCTGCGGGTCGACCCAAAGACCCACTTCATCAACTGGCAGCAGGATCCGTTCGGTAACTTTCAGGCCCGCGTGGTGTTCCCGGAGCCGACGGACCATTTCACCGTCACGGTCGATCTGATCGCCGACATGGCGGTCATCAATCCCTTCGACTTCTTCGTCGCCGAGAATGCCAGGGACTGGCCGTTCGCCTATGCCGACGAAGGAACGGATCTGCTGCCTTATCTGCAGCCGGAGCCGCCGGGACCGCTGCTTGCACGCTATCTCGACACGATCGACCGCAGGGCCAAGGGCACCGTCGATTTTCTGATCGACCTCAATCGCAAACTGCAGGGCGACATTGGCTATCTCGTGCGCATGGAGCCGGGGGTGCAGACGCCGGAGGAGACGCTGCAGCGCGCCTCCGGCTCGTGCCGTGACTCCGGCTGGCTGCTGGTACAGATCCTGAGGCACCTCGGGCTCGCCGCACGTTTCGTGTCCGGCTATCTGATCCAGCTCACGCCCGACGTGAAATCGCTCGACGGACCTGCTGGCACCGAGTTCGATTTCACCGACCTGCATGCCTGGGCCGAGGTCTATGTGCCCGGCGCCGGCTGGATCGGGCTCGATCCGACCTCCGGTCTGCTCGCCGGCGAGGGGCACATTCCGCTCGCCGCGACCCCGCATCCGATCAGCGCCGCGCCGATCACGGGGTCGCACCAGAAGGCCGAGGTCACCTTCGACTTCGCCATGAAGGTGTCGCGCATCCGCGAGACGCCGCGGGTCACAAAGCCCTATGACGATGACACCTGGGCCAAAATCATCGACAGCGGCCACGCGATCGATGCGCGCCTGCGCGAGGGTGATGTGCGCCTCACCATGGGCGGCGAGCCAACCTTCGTCGCCGCAGACGACATGGAAGGCGCAGAGTGGAATACCGCGGCCGTCGGTCCCACCAAGCGGCGCTACGCCGATGAGCTGGTGCGACGGCTCGCCGAGCGTTTCGGCAGCGGCAGCCTGCTGCACTACGGCCAAGGCAAATGGTATCCCGGCGAACAGCTGCCGCGCTGGGCCTTTGCGCTCTATTGGCGCTCCGACGGCCAGCCGCTGTGGGAGGACCGCAAGCTGCTCGCCAGCGAAGTCGTAAGCAAGCCTGCGACGATTGCTGATGCGGAAGGCTTTGTGAGCGCGCTGTGCAATCAGCTCGGCCTGCCCGAGGAAAGCGCGATCCCCGCCTATGAGGACACCGCGCATTTTCTTCTCGTCGAGCAGAAGCTGCCGCTGAGCGAGACGCCGGACAGCAACACCCTGGAGGATCCGGCCGAGCGCAAGCGCATCATGTCGGTGTTCGACCGCGGGCTGGAGAATCCGGTCAGCTATGTGCTGCCGATCCAGGCCTGGCACACCGAGGATCGCGGCCGACGCTGGGTGACCGAGCGCTGGGGGCTGCGGCGCGACAAGCTGTATCTCGTGCCCGGCGACTCGCCGGCCGGCTTTCGGCTGCCGCTCGGTTCGCTGCCGTCAGTCCCGGCGGCCAGTTACCCGCACGTGCTGCCGCGCGATCCCTTTGCCGATGCGCCGCCCTTGCCGGAGCGGCGGGTGCTGATGCAGCGCCGCCGCACGGTGGCGCTGGAGACGCCCACCAGCATGCCCGGCGGCCTCGACGAGGTCGCAGGCTCGGTGCGCACAGCGCTCGCGGTCGAGCCGCGCGACGGACAGCTTTGTGTGTTCCTGCCGCCGCTCTCCGACGCCGAGGATTACGCTGCCCTGGTCGGCGCCATCGAGGGGGCTGCGGCCAAGGTTGGACAGGTCGTCCTGCTCGAGGGTTACACGCCGCCTTTCGACGTCAGGATCAATTCGGTCAAGGTGACGCCGGACCCCGGCGTCATCGAGGTCAACATCCAGCCCGCGCACAGCTGGGATCAGGCGGTCGAGATCACCACCGCGCTCTACGAAGAAGCCCATCTGAGCCGCCTCTCGACCGAAAAGTTCATGCTGGACGGACGCCACACCGGCACCGGCGGCGGCAACCACATCGTGCTCGGCGGTCCGACGCCGGCCGACAGTCCGTTCCTGCGCCGCCCCGATCTCTTGGCCTCGATCGTCGCCTACTGGCAGAACCATCCGTCGCTGTCGTTCCTGTTCTCCGGCCTGTTCATCGGGCCGACCAGCCAGGCGCCGCGGGTCGACGAAGGCCGCCACGAGGCGCTCTACGAACTCGAGATCGCGCTCGCCGCGATTCCCGATCCCGGTGCCGGCACCACGCCGCCCTGGCTAGTCGATCGCATCTTTCGCAATCTGCTGATCGACGTCACCGGCAACACCCATCGCGCCGAGATCTGTATCGACAAGCTGTTTTCGCCGGATGGACCGACCGGCCGCTTGGGCCTCGTCGAATTCCGCTCGTTCGAGATGCCGCCGCATGCGCGCATGAGTCTCGCGCAGCAGCTGCTGATCCGTGCGCTGATCGCAAGATTCTGGGACAAGCCGTATCGTCAGGAGCTGGTGCGCTGGGGCACCAGCCTGCACGACCGTTTCATGCTGCCGCATTTCGTCTGGTCGGATTTTTCCGACGTCGTTGCCGACCTCCGGGACGCCGGCCTGCCGGTCGAACTCTCCTGGTTCGCACCGCATTACGAATTTCGTTTTCCCCGCTGCGGCATCGTGCATGCCGGCGATGTCGAGCTCGAGATCCGCCAGGCGCTGGAGCCATGGCACGTGTTGGGCGAGGAGGGGATCATCGGCGGCACCGCCCGCTATGTCGATTCCTCGCTGGAGCGCGTGCAGGCCCGCGTCCGCGGCGTGACCGGCGATCGCTTCGTCGTCACCTGCAACGGTCGCACCGTGCCGCTTGCGAAAACCGGCCGGCATGGCGAGGCGGTCGCCGGTGTCCGCTATCGCGCATGGTGGCCGGCCTCGGCGTTGCATCCGACCGTTCCGCCGCATGTGCCACTAACTTTCGACGTCGTCGACACCTGGTCCGGCCGATCGATCGCGGGCTGCCGCTACCACGTCGCCCATCCCGGCGGCCGCAACTTTGAGGTCTTTCCGGTCAACGCCTATGAGGCCGAGGGCCGCCGTATCGCGCGCTTCGATGCCTGTGGCCATACGCCGGGACCGCTGCGGCCGGGCCTCGCGCGCGTCAACCCGGATTATCCGTTCACGCTCGACCTCCGCCGCAGGAATTGACACGCGTTACGGTGCCAGGCGCGAAGCGTCTGCGCGCGCTGGATGCGCCGCCACAGCGTGAGCTTTGCCGGTTCCATCGGCCTACGCTCGTCGCTCGTAGCCCTTCCGCAATTCGAGCTGTCAAAGATTTTCATGGTGTGTCTCTTGAACGTTACAACCAATTGCGGTGTGGTATGGGTACTCGAGATGCATGGGTCAATGCGACATGGACGAAGATGGATGAAACGTAATCCTGATGCGCCTGCAGCCAGCTTGGATCGCGAGTGATGGGATGAGGCGGCTCGGTGACCCGAGGCGGTGTCAGGGTTCGTCCAGCGCTTTCAGCTCATCGGCAGCGGTGATGATCGCATCGCGAATTTTCAGGAAATACTCAGCGTCAATTCGTGACGCGAGCCAGTCCAGCTCGCCCCTGTAGCCGTGTTCCCCCTCCTTGCGGAGGACGCCTTCGTTGATCAGAGCATCAAGGCAGCGGCGCACGTTGGAGCGCGGGAGTCCGAGATGTTTCGAAAGGTCGGAAGCGGTCAATGGCGGTGCGCCGAGATCATCGGCGATGCGGATCGCCAGTCCCACCAAGATTTCTTCGAACACAGCGCCGAGGTGTTTGCGAGCATAACCGCTGCGCATTGCCACGAAGCATGCCACAGTCATACGGCCGACGATCGCCGACTGCTTGTGACGCTTCGCCAGTGCTGCATCTGAATTGTTTGGAGTTTCACCGGCCATTTTCGCCATCTTGTTTTTGCTTGCGATTGCGTGTTGTTTAACGAATGCATGCTTCGGTTGCAAAGGGGAGCTGCGTTTGAGGACATGGCGTTGCATCGGCGTCTAAAACAGGCTTTCGAAAATGAAACGGTTTTTACAGTTGCTGTGATCTGCCTTGGGCTGTTCCCGATCGCATTATTGCTGGCTGCTCTCTTCGTTGGGTGACCGCCTTTCTTCCCCCCTCCGCGCTTTCGCGGGGCCGTTTTATCGAGTGGTGGAGATTGCTTTATGGCTAAGAGCAAACGATTGGCGGCCGGTGAGGAACTCTGTTTCGCCTGTGATGGCACCGGCCATGCCAAGGTGAGACGGCAGGCCAAGCCCGGGCGGCGTGTCTACCCTCCCAGATGCGCAAAGTGCGGCGGCAGGGGACGGACCGTGAAGAGAGTTGCCAAGCGGGGAGTCTTCGAGGCCCGCGGCTACCTCTGAGCCGTCGCGCCGGCATCACCGCGCGAGGCGCATCGCCAATCAGGAGCCCCTGCGTGCGCTCAGGGCAAGCCACGCACGGAGGTCGTGATCTTCAACAGCCATGATCCGGTCGGCTGCGTGTGCTGTCGCTGCGCCGCGCATGCCGCCTCGCGTTGAAACAGCGCACGCCAGGACCCGCAAGCGGTGTATAAGGCGCGCTGTTGAACAGGATGAAAGAGGTGCGATGCTGTTTTCGAACAAGGACGCCCTGCGCGTCGGCGAAATTCTCGCGAACGCCGCGCAGGCCGAGATCATGCCGCGGTTCCGGACCCTCAGCGCCGACCAGGTGAAGCAGAAATCGTCGAGCTTCGATCTGGTCACGGAGGCCGACGAGGCGGCCGAAAAGGCAATCTCGAAGGAGCTCGCAGCCGCCTTTCCGGGCAGCGTCATCATCGGCGAGGAAGCCGCGGCGAAAAACCCTGATATTGTCAGCGGCATTGCCGGTGCCGAGCTTGCCTTCATCATCGATCCGATCGACGGCACCAAGAACTTCGTCGCGGGCCTGCCGCTGTTTGGCAGCATGATCGCCGCGACGATGCGCGGCGAGATCGCGTTCGGCGCGATCCACGATCCCGTCTGCGAGGACACTGCGTTTGCGCTTCGGGGCGAGGGGGCCTGGCGCGAGGGAAAACATCGCGGGCGCATCGATCTAAAAGTCGCCGCTTCGGTCCCGCTCGCCCGCATGGACGCGATCATTTCGACCAGTTTTTTGCCGGAGCCGCTGCGCTCGACGATCAATGGCAATCTGGCCCGTGTCGGTCTGAGCGGCTCGCTGCACTGCGCCGCGCACGAATATCGCCTGGCCGCTGCAGGTCATCGCCACCTGTTGCTCTACAACAAGCTGATGCCCTGGGACCATGCGGCGGGCTGGTTGCTGCATCGGGAAGCCGGCGGCTTTAGCGCGCGCTTCGACGGCGGCGACTACAAGCCGACCGTTCAGAGCGGCGGCCTGCTCTGCGCGCCGGACCGGGAGAGCTGGCAGCTCGCCCGCGCGGCGCTGTTTGCTGGCGCGGATGCGGCCGTATCCTGAACAAACTGACGCGAGATCAGGTTTATCACTTCCGCATCGGCGGTATGCTCCCTCTCCCCGCTTGCGGGGAGAGGTAACAGGCGTCAGCGCTTCGCCTGCTTCGCCGGGGCGGGCTCGGTCTGCGTCCTGCAACTGGCGGCGGCGAGTGAGGCCTGCGCCTGCGGCATCAGGCCGGGCTCGGCGGCGAGCGCCTTCAAGACGATCAGGCC
>NZ_JAFATE010000858.1 GCF_019244115.1 Bradyrhizobium sp. | reverse complement strand
CGAGGCCGGCGCCGGCGATGCGCTTGTCACGCAGGGCGGCCAGCAGCGCGTCCTCGTCGTGGATGAATCCCCGCGCGGTGGTGATGAAGAACGCGTGCGGCTGCATCAGCGAAAATTCGCGCGAGCCGATCATGCCGCGGCTCTCTTTGGTGAGCGGGCAATTGATCGAGACATAGTCGGAGCGGCGCAGCAGCTCGTCGAGTTCGACCTTCTGCCCGCCCCTTGCAGCCATCTCCTCACCCGAAAGGTAAGGATCATACGCCAGCACCTTCATGCCCAGGAGACCGCTGCACAGCGTGGCCAGGCGGCGCCCGACATGGCCGAGCCCGACGATGCCGAGGGTCCGCCCGTGCACCTCGGTGCCCATCAGGCTGTTGCGGTTGACGCCGGTTTCACGTCGCAGCGTACGATCGGCCTCGATGATGCGCTTGGAGAGCGTCAGCATCATGCCGAGCGCGTGCTCGGCGACCGACTGCGCGTTGCCGCCGGACTGGTTCACGACCAGCACGCCCGCCGCCGTGCAGGCCTCGACATCGACGGGATCGAAACCGGCGCCGTTGCTGGAAACGATCAGAAGGTTCGGGGCCCGGCGCAGCAGACCGGCATCGACGTGAAAATGCCGGGCCAGCTCGTCGCGCGCCGCGCCAACCTGGTAGACATGCGCGGCCGAGAGGATGGGAGCTGCGACCTGGTCCGGGCTGTCGTTCTCGAGCCGGTCGAGACGGATGTCGGGCCGTGCAGCCAGCATGTCGGTGTAGACAGGATGAGCGAGATATTTGACGTAGAAGACGCGCTTGGTGTTGACAGTCATTGCAGGGCTTTCAGTTCGCAACACGAAGATGGATACGGATTGCGATCCGGCAATCCTCCGACAACCCAGGCATGGTTTTCCTCCAGGAACCTTCGCGCGTCGGCTGTCATCTCTCACATCGTCGCATGCCGCGCGCTGCGGCCAATTCGCCGCTTGAACGCATGTTGACAATCCCGCTGACGGCGTCAAGTTGCGGCTCGCTGCGGCAAGACCGAAGAACAACCGTTGCAGAACAAGGGAGACCGGGATGACGGCTGCCGACGGACATGCAGCGTCTCAGACCGAGCGGAGCTGGCACGAGATCGTCCTGCAGACGCTCAAGCGCAACGAGGTCCGCCTGGTGCCCTACGTGCCGGATCGCGTGCTGACAGCGCTGATCAGGAGCCTGCATGCCGATCCGTTTTTCACCACGTTTGCGACCGCGCGCGAGGAAGAGGCGGTCGGCATCGTCTCCGGCGCCTGGATGGGCGGCACGCGCGGCGCGGTGCTGATGCAGACGTCGGGCTTTGCGACGCTCGCCAATGTGCTGGCGTCGCTGGTCATGCCCTGCCAGATCCCGCTGGTCATGGTCGTCTCCGAGCGCGGCACGCTCGGCGAATTCAATTATGGGCAGTCGCTGGTATGCCGGACCATGCGCCCGGTGCTCGACTCGCTTGCGATGGAGCACCACACGATCACGCGGCTCGACGAGCTGGAATTCACCGTCGACCGTTCGATCAAGCAGGCGGTCACCACGCAGGCGGCGGTGGCACTGATCCTCTCACCACTGCTGACCGGCGGCAAAGTGTTCGACAAGTGAGGCCCAGGGATGAACGCGTCCGCAACGCCGACCAACCGCAACACCAAGGTGATGAACCGTTTTGACGTCACGTCACGGCTCGTCAACAGGCTGAAGCACGAAGAGGCCGTAATCGGCGGCATCGGCAATACCAATTTCGATTTGTGGGCCGCCGGTCACCGTCCGCAGAATTTTTACATGCTGGGCAGCATGGGCCTGGCCTTTCCGATCGCCCTCGGTGTCGCGCTGGCGCAGCCGGAGCGTCGCGTCTTCGCGCTCGAGGGCGACGGCTCGCTCTTGATGCAGCTCGGCTGCCTGTCGACCATCGCGGCGCTCAAGCCGAAGAACCTGGTGATGGTCGTGATGGACAATGGTCTCTATCAGATCACCGGCAGCCAGCCGACGCCGGCCTCCGCCGTTGCCGATATCGTCGCGATCGCAATCGCGAGCGGGCTCGCTGACAGCACCTGGGCCGCGGACGAGGAGGATTTTGAACGGCTTGTCGATCAGGCGCTGTCGGCGACGGTACCGATATTGATCGGTGTGCGCATCGACGACAAACCGGGAGTTGGGATCACGCGCCGCGATCCGGTGCAGATCAGGGAACGCTTCATGACGGGGCTCGGCGTGCGGCAGGCGCTATGATGCAGCCGTTCCGCATCCGAAGCTCGATCGACGGCATTTATTTGCGAATCTCGAAAATTGAGCACCGGGGCGTGCGGTTAACTAAACGTACGACTGACATTGATGTGAGCATTATCTGTGGTGCGAATTATGGTATGGGCGGGCATGACACCCCTGCTCCGCCTGTTCGCCTGGCTGCTTGCGGCCGCCGTGACCTTCGCGACCCTCGGCCCCGCAAGTTATCGGCCGCATTCCAATCTCGGCCAGGATGGCGAACATGCGTTTGCCTTCGTCCTGATCGGGCTTGCATTCGGCCTCGCCTATCCGCGCCAGCGGCTGCTCGCTTCCGGCATCGCACTGGCTGCGACTGCCCTCATCGAGATGCTGCAGTTCTGGGTCCCCGGACGTCATGCGCGGCTGGAGGATTTTCTGGTCGATGCGGCGGCCGCCTGTGTGGGCTTTGCGGTCGTGGGCGGGCTCGACTGGATGCTGCGGAGAACGCGTCCAAGCCCGACGTGAAACGAGGGCCGCGGCGTCGGACGGGCCCTCGTTCACGCGCAATGTCTGCGTTACTCGATGATCTTGATCACCCTTCGCGTGTGCGGATCGACAATGACCCGCCGGTCGTTGACGACCGCATAACGATATTCGGTGTAGCGCGGCACCGGCCGCAATTCGACCGTCGGCGGCAGCGGCTCGCCGACCACCACGCGCTCCTCCACCACGACGGACGGCTCGTGCACGCCTTCGACCGAGGTGATCACCGCATTCGGGATTTCGAGCCCGGCACCGACGGCCGCACCGACCGTGCCGCCGACCATCGCGCCGACCGGGCCGCCGATTTCGCCGCCAGCCCGCGCACCATTCACCGCGCCCCGTTCGGTGGTCGATTGCGCAAAGGCGGCGCCTGACACCGCAAGCGATAGGGCGATCAAGGCACCGGATAGTTTGATTCTCATCTTCGCCTCCACAGATGTTGAAAGTGCGCCTTCAACATTCCTGCTCCGACGAATGTTCCGGTTCCGCCGCTGCAACCTCGCGCACAAAACAAAAATGCCGCCCGGAACCGGACGGCATTTCCGGAAATTGTTGTGCTTGCTTCAGAGCAGGCCCGCGCCGCGCGCCCATTTGTATTTCGCGGCAAGCACCTCGACCGGAAGCTCGGTCGAATAGGCATAGGCCGGGATGCCGTGCTGGTAGAGATATTCAGCGGCCTCCTCGACCTCCACATCGCCGGCGAGCGAGGCGACCATCGGCTTCACGAAGCCTTGTCCCTCCATCTCCTTCTTCACCTCGACCATGTTGCGGGCGAACACCATCGGCGGCGTGACGATGGTGTGCCAGTAGCCGAGGATCAGCGAATGGATGCGCGCGTCCGAGAGCCCGAGCTTGACCGTGTTGACGTAGGTGATCGGCGGCTCGCCACCGGTGATGTCAACCGGGTTGCCGGCCGCGCCGAACGGCGGAATGAATTTGCGGAACGCCGCGTCGAGATCCGGCGGCATCGCCATCAGCGACAGGCCGTTGTCGACCACCGCATCCGACAGCAGCACACCGGAGCCACCGGCGCCGGTGATGATGAGCACGTTCTCGCCCTTCGGGGTCGGCAGCACCGGCACGCCGCGGGCGAATTCCAGCAGCTGGCGCAGCGAGCGGGCGCGGATCACGCCGGACTGCTTGAACACGTCCTCATATATCCTGTCGTTGCCGGCCAGAGCACCGGTGTGCGAGGACGCAGCCTTGGCGCCCGCCGAGGTGCGGCCGGCCTTCAAGACCACGACCGGCTTCTTCTTGGAGACGCGCTTGGCGGCTTCCGCAAAGGCGCGGCCGTCCTTCAGATCTTCGCAATGCTGCGCGATGAGGTTGGTGTTCGGGTCCTGCTCGAAGAAGGCGAGCAGATCGTCCTCGTCGATGTCGGACTTGTTGCCGAGCCCAACGATCGCGGACACACCCATTTTCGCAGAGCGCGAGAAGCCAATGATCGCCATGCCGATGCCGCCCGATTGCGACGACAGCGCCGCATGACCCTTGACGTCATAGGCGGTGCAGAACGTGGCGCAGAGATTGGCCGGCGTATAATAGAAGCCGTAAATGTTCGGCCCCATCAGGCGGACATCGTATTTCTTACCGACCTCGACGATCTCCGCCTGCAGTTCGGGATGCCCGGCTTCGGCAAAGCCCGAGGGGATCAGCACGGCGCCCGGGATTTTCTTCTCGCCGCATTCGGTCAGTGCCGCCGCAACGAACTTCGCGGGGATCGCGAATACCGCGACGTCGATCACGCCGGGCACGTCCTTGACGCTCTTGTAGGCCTTGTAGCCCAGGATCTCCGAAGCCTTCGGATGGATCGGCAGGATCTCGCCCTTGTAGCCGCCGTTGACGAGGTTCTTCATCACGGAGTTGCCGATCTTGCCGTCCTCGGCAGAGGCGCCGATCACGGCGACCGCCTTCGGCTGCATGATGCGGTTCATCGCGGCCACGATCTCGTCGGTCGGGCGCGGCGCCGGGCGCGGCCTGTAGTCGAAGTCGACCACGATGCGCACGTCGGCGGCGGTCGCTCCCGCCTTGGTCGCGAACACCGGATTGAGATCGAGCTCGACGATTTCGGGGAAATCGCTGACCAGCTGCGAGACCTTGACGATGATGTCGGCCAGCGCATCGCGGTTGACCGGATCGCCGCCGCGGACGCCCTTCAGCATCTCATGCGCCTGGATGCCGTCCAGCATCGACAGCGCATCGTCCTTGGTCGCTGGCGCCAGACGGAACGTGACGTCCTTCAAGACCTCGACCAACACGCCGCCGAGACCGAAGGCCACGAGCTTGCCGAACGAGCCGTCGGTGATTGAACCGACGATGACCTCGGTACCGCCGGCGAGCATCTGCTGCACCTGGATGCCCTCGATCCTGGCATCGGCCTTGTACTTCTTCGCGTTCGCGAGGATGGTGCCGTGCGCTTTTTCCGCGTCAGCGGCACTCTTCACCCCCACCACGACACCGCCGGCCTCGGTCTTGTGCAAAATGTCGGGAGAGACGATCTTCATGACAACCGGAAAACCCATGTCCGAGGCGATCTTGGCGGCCTCGGCGGCCGACTTCGCCAGTCCCTCCAGGGGAACCGGGATCGCATAGGCGTCGCACACCAGTTTGCCTTCCGGCGCGGTGAGACTCGAGCGCTTGTCGGCTTTCACCTGGTCGAAGACGTTGCGGACCGCATCTTTGGCACTTGACATGTGACTTCCTCCCTTTCATGGCATTTGGTATGCCAGAGGTCTCGTTGTCAAGCCAGACCGTTGGTATGAAGCATTGAAAAAGCTCTCAACTTGACAGTCTGGCATCTGGCATGCCAAAAATTATCGGGCATTCTTCTGATAAGTAGACGTCTCCCTCATCAGGAGATTTGTCATATCCATGCAGAAACAGAGCAAGGCGCCGCCGACTATGGCCGAGGCTGACATCGCAATCGTCCGGATCGCGCCGGAGACCAGTTTCAAGAACAAGGCCTATGAGGCGTTGAAGGATGCCATCCTGAAAATGGACATCTACGCCACGCCCGAGCCCGTAATGCTGGACGAGCGCGCGCTGTCGGAACGGCTGGGCGTCAGCCGCACCCCGATCCGCGAAGCCATCGCGATGCTGGAGCAGGACGGCTTTGTGAAGACCGTCCCGCGGCGCGGCATCATGGTGGTGCGGCGGACCAAGAACGAGATCGTGGACATGATCCGCGCCTGGGCCGCGCTCGAGAGCATGGCGGCGCGGTTGATCACGACCACGGCGCGCAAGAAGGACATTTCGGCGCTGCGCGACTTCTTCAAGGATTTTGGCAACGACCGCCTGCCGCAGGATCATGTCGAGGAATATTCCAAGGCCAACATCGCGTTCCACCAGGCGCTGATCTCGCTATCGGAATCGCCTGTGCTGGTCGACATGACCAATGACATTCTGTTGCATGTGCGCGGCTATCGTCAGCTGACGATCGGCCGCACCGAGCGCATCGCCGCCTCGCTGCCCGAACACCTTGCGATCATCGAGGCGCTGGAAGAACGCAACACCGAGCTTGCTGAAAAGCGTGCACGCGACCACACGCTGGGCCTTGCGACTTACGTCGAGACGCACGGGCAGGAACTGTTCAGCTAGCAAGTTCACACCACAGAAGACGATAACCCGTCCTACAGGGAGAGAAGGCCCATGCTGAATACCGCGCAGAAAACCGAGGCAGCGGGCGCAGAGCAGGAATTGACGGACGGTTTCCATCTCGTCATCGATGCGCTCAAGCTCAACGGGATCGATACGATCTACGGCGTACCGGGGATTCCGATCACCGATCTCGGCCGCATGGCGCAGGCGTCCGGCATCCGCGTGCTCTCCTTCCGCCATGAACAGAACGCCGGCTACGCCGCGGCGATCGCCGGCTTTTTGACCAAGAAACCCGGGGTCTGCCTGACGGTCTCGGCCCCCGGCTTCCTCAACGGCCTCACCGCGCTCGCCCACGCCACCACCAACTGCTTCCCGATGATCCTGGTCTCCGGCTCCTCGGAGCGCGAGATCGTCGACCTGCAGCAGGGCGACTATGAAGAGATGGACCAGCTCGCGGTTGCAAAGCCCTTGTGCAAGGCGGCGTTCCGCGTGCTGCACGCCCAGGATATCGGCATCGGCTTTGCCCGCGCGATCCGCGCCGCGGTCTCGGGCCGCCCGGGCGGCGTCTATCTCGATCTGCCGGCAAAATTGTTTTCGCAGGTGATGAATGCCGAGGCCGGGCAGAAGTCGCTGGTCAAGGTGATCGACCCCGCGCCGGCGCAGCTCCCCGCCCCCGCCGCCATCAAGCGCGCGCTGGATGTGCTGAAGAGCGCGAAACGCCCCCTCATCATTCTCGGCAAGGGTGCGGCCTATGCGCAGGCCGATGAGGCGATCAAGAATTTCGTCGAAAAGAGCGGTGCGCCGTTCCTGCCGATGAGCATGGCCAAGGGCCTGTTGCCCGACCTGCATCCGCAATGCGCCGGCGCTGCACGCTCGACCGTGCTGAAGGATGCCGATGTGGTGATGCTGATCGGCGCCCGTCTCAACTGGCTGTTGTCGCACGGCAAGGGCAAGACCTGGGGAGAAGCGCCCAAGAAGTTCATCCAGGTCGACATCGAGCCGAAGGAGATGGACTCCAACGTCGAGATCGCCGCGCCCGTGGTCGGCGACATCGCGTCCTGCGTCAGCGCTTTCCTGGAAGCGATGAGTGCGAACTGGCTCGCGCCGCCGACCGAATGGACCAGCGCCGTCCAGAAGAAGCGCGAAGAGAACGTCGCGAAAATGGCGCCGCGGCTGATGAACAACAATTCGCCGATGGATTATCACGGCGCGCTCGGCGTGCTGCGCACCATCATCAAGGAGCGGCCCGATGCCATCCTGGTCAACGAGGGCGCCAACGCGCTCGACCTGACGCGCGGCGTCATCGACATGTATCAGCCGCGCAAGCGGCTCGACGTCGGCACCTGGGGTGTCATGGGCATCGGCATGGGCTCGGCCATTGCCGCAAGCGTCGAGACCGGCAAGCCGGTGCTGGCGATCGAGGGCGATAGTGCCTTCGGCTTCTCCGGCATGGAGGTCGAGACGATCTGCCGCTACAAGCTGCCGGTCTGCGTCGTGATCCTCAACAATGACGGCATCTATCGCGGCACCGACCTCAATTCCGCCGGGTCAGATCCGGCGACCACGGTGTTCGTCAAGGGCGCGCGCTACGACAAGATGATGGAAGCTTTTGGCGGCGTCGGCGTCAACGCGACGACCCCGGACGAGCTGAAGCGCGCGGTGAATGAAGCAATGGATTCCGGCAAGCCGACCCTGATCAACGCGGTGATCGATCCGGCGGCAGGTTCCGAGAGCGGACGCATCGGCAATCTCAATCCGCAGAGCGTGCTGAAGAAGAAGTGAGCGGCAACGCGTCGTTCGTATCAGCGCGAGTGACCGCAGCAGAGACAGACTTTTAGGAGAGAAACAGATGACCAAGGCGCTGACGGGGGTTCGCATCCTCGATTTCACCCACGTGCAGTCGGGACCGACCTGTACGCAGCTTTTGGCGTGGTTCGGAGCCGACGTGATCAAGGTGGAACGCCCGGGTGTCGGCGACATCACGCGCGGCCAGCTGCAGGACGTTCCCAACGTCGACAGCCTCTACTTCACTATGCTCAACCACAACAAGCGTTCGATCACGCTCGACACCAAGAACCCGAAGGGCAAAGAGGTGCTGACCGAGTTGATCAAGAAGTGCGACGTGCTAGTGGAGAATTTTGGCCCCGGCGTGCTCGATCGCATGGGCTTTCCCTGGGAGAAGATCCACAGCATCAATCCCAAGATGATCGTGGCCTCGATCAAGGGCTTTGGTCCCGGACCGTACGAAGACTGCAAGGTCTATGAGAACGTCGCGCAGTGCACCGGCGGAGCCGCCTCGACCACCGGCTTCCGCGACGGCGTGCCGCTCGTGACCGGCGCGCAGATCGGCGACAGCGGCACCGGCCTACATCTCGCGCTTGGCATCGTCACCGCGCTGTTCCAGCGCACCAAGACCGGTCAGGGCCAGCGCGTGACCGCCGCGATGCAGGACGGCGTGCTCAATCTCTGCCGCGTCAAGCTGCGTGACCAGCAGCGCCTCGCCCATGGCCCCTTGAAGGAATACAGCCAGTTCGGCGAAGGCATTCC
>NZ_JAFATE010000492.1 GCF_019244115.1 Bradyrhizobium sp. | reverse complement strand
CGCCCGCTCCTCCTCGGCGCCCGACGGCTCTTTGACCAATGTCCCCACCAGGAACAAGGACAACAGGCCCATCGGCACATTGATGAGGAACACCCAGTGCCAGGAATAGGTGTCGCTGATCCAGCCGCCGAGCGTCGGCCCGATCACCGGCGCGACAACCACCGCGATGCCATAGATCGCAAAGGCCTGGCCGCGTTTGGCAGGCGGAAAGGAATCGGCGAGGATGGCCTGCTCGGAGGTCGCCATGCCGCCGCCGCCGATGCCCTGCAGGATGCGAAACAGCACCAGCGCCTCCAGGCTCCAGGCAAAGCCACACAGCAGCGAGGCGAATGCAAAGGTCGCGACGCAGATCATGTAGAACCGCTTGCGGCCGATCACGGTGGAGAGCCAGCCCGAAATCGACAGCACCACGGCATTGGCGACCAGGTAGCTGGTGATGACATAGGTGCTCTCGTCGAGCCCGACCGCCAGGCTGCCGGCAATGTAGCGCAGCGCGACGTTGGCGATGGTCGTGTCCAAAACCTCCATGAAGGTCGCGATCGAGACCACGAAGGCGATCAGATAGGGATTGTGCCCGCCGGCGGCGGACCGCTCCGGCGACCAGCCGCCCGCGGCGCCGTCATGCACCGCGTCGGTCATCGGACCCTGACCCAGGGCACGACCGACATGCCGGGGCCGATGGGAAGGTCGGCCGGCCAGTCATCGATCATGATCTTCACCGGGACGCGCTGCACCACCTTGACGAAGTTGCCGGTGGCGTTTTCCGCGGGCAGCAGGCTGAAGGCGGTGCCGGAACCAGGCTGGACGGAATCGACACGGCCAGTGAGCTTGCGGCCCGGATAGGCATCGATGCGCAGCTCGACCTGCTGGCCCGGGCGCATGTCTCTGAGCTGTGTCTCCTTGTAGTTGGCGACCACCCAGACCTCGTCGGGCACGAACATCATCAGGCTCTGGCCTGATGTGGCGAAGGTGCCGACCGCGCCGGACAGCTTGACCACGCGGCCGGACTGGGCCGCGGTGAGCTGCGTATATTGCAGATTGAGCCTCGCCTGATCGAGCTGGGCCTGCGCCTGCTGCAGCGAGGCTCGCGCGCTCGCGAGCTGCGCCTCGAGCGTCTTCACGCCGAGTTCGGCGGCGACGAGTGCGGCCTTGGTCCGCGCCGTGTTGGCCTGCTGCCCCAGAAGGTCGGAGTGCGTCTGCTGCTCGCGCTGCACGGTGCCCGCGCCCTTGTCGACCAGATCCTTGGCGCGGCTCTCCTCCTGCTCGGCGAATTTCAGTTGGGCCTCGGCCTGATCGACCTGGGCCTTGGCCTGATCGACCTGCTGATGCTGGCTGTCGATCTGCGCCTGGACGTTGCCGATATTGGCCTCCGCCACCGCGACCTGCGCCTGCGCCTGATCGAGGGCGATCTTGTAGTCGCGATCGTCGATGCGCACGAGCAGATCGCCGGCCTTGACGTGCTGGTTGTCGCTGACCGGCACCTCGGTGACATAGCCGCCGACCTTGGGAGCGATCGAGAAGCTGCGCGCGGCGACGTAGGCATCATCGGTGCTCTCGAAATTGCGGATCGCGAGCCAATAGGCGAGGCCGCCGATTGCCGCGATCAGCAGCACGCAAGCCGCGACGGTCGCGAGCAGCCAGTGTTCGCGGAGCCGCTCGCGCAGCGATGGCGGCGGCTTTCCGCCGGCATCCTTCGGCCGCTCTCCGGCGCCGTGCTGCTTGTCCGCCGGCAATTGTTCTGGGCGCTGCGCGGGCCGCGGCTTGTCGGCGCGCTCATTGGTCCTGGCATCCAATTGTGCATATCCCGGTTGTGGCTGACGACCCGCGACAACGAGGCGGTCGGAGGCTAATCGAGCGGGATGCACGGTGGTTCCCGACATCGCGGCTGATTGATCGAACCGGCGGGAACTGGCAGGCCACAGCATCCGTCGCCCTGCGGCGTCCGCAATCTACGGGCTCATGACGCGTTGGTTGCGAGCGGGAAGCTGATATTGCAGCGGAAACCGAGCGGCGCAAATGTCCGCGCCACCGTCGCGCCGAGATCGTAAGGCAGCGTCCGCAGCAGCAGCACGGTGCCAAAGCCTTCACGCATCTGCGCCACGCGGCGGCCGGTCATGCCGCTTTCAATCCAATCGAGCGAGAGCCATGCCTCGCCCCGCCCTGTCTCCTGCTGCCACACCACCTCGACATGGCCGCCCGCCACCGCAAGCGCGCCGTGCTTGACCGCATTGGTGGCAAGTTCGTGAATCGCGAGGCCGATGCTTTCGGCCGCTTTCGGCTGCAAACGCACCGGCGGCCCGCGCAACGTGAACTGCTCGCCCTCGCGGGCGACGCAGGCGCGGAGTTCCTCAGCGATCAGTTCTGCCAGATCAAAGCCCGCGAGCGGATCGCGGGTCAGCGCCACCTGCACGCGCGAGAACGCCCCGATCCGCCCGTCGAGATGGCCGGCGAAGTCCTCGACCGTCTCACTCGAGTCCGCGGTGCGCCGGGCGATCGAACGGATGACGGCCAGAGTGTTGCGCACCCGGTGCTGCAATTCGGCGAGTAGCCGCTCGCGGTAGTGCACGGCCGATTTGAGCTCGGTGATGTCACGAACGATGCCGCCGATCCGCTGCACGCAACCACCTTGGTCCAGCATCGGAAAGACATTGCTGCGCAACCATCTGAGCTCGCCATTGCGCATGACGCGATATTCGAAGCTGACCCGCTCGCCGGCGCGCGCGCGGAAGATGCAGTCATACGCATGCGTGCGATCGTCGGGCACGATCAGGTCCATCCATTGCAGCAGACCATCCCGCGCCAGCGCGGCCTCGCGCGGCAGGCCGAAGGTGTGCTCGAACGCCGGGCTGAGATATTCCCATCGCATCGTCTCGGCATTCCGGATCCACAACACGTCGGAGGAGGCTTCCGCAAACTGGCGAAAGCGGGCTTCGCTCTCCACCAGGGCCGCATCGCGGTTGAGCGTATCAGTGTCGGTCGCAACCGTGAGGGCAGCCCCGATTCCGCCGCTCCTCCCCGTCTCCAGCGCGTCGGCTTCGTGCTGGCCCATGAGCGCTTCCCCAGATCGGCTTGCTCTATTCATTGGAGTCGAGATGGCGGCCCTCGCGGTCCATGTGCAGATAGTTCGGGTTGAACAACCCGGCATTCATGAGCCGATCCAGGCTCGGGACCGTGAGCGACTTGCCCTTCAGCACGATGAGTTCGGCCGAACGCAGCTCCTGGAGCGTGCGGTTGACATGAACCTTCGACAGCCCGGTGGCATCGGCCAGATCGGACTGGGTCAGGGGAAACTCGCAGCCGTTGTCATGAGTCAATCCGGCCATCTGGAGGCGAAGAAAGATTTCGCAGAGCAGATGCGCCATGCGCTCGAACGCCGTGCGCTGCCCGAGACTCATGGTCCATTCGCGCTGAATGGCGGAATTGACCAGGCTTTCCCACCAGAAGGCGGTGGCAATCCGGGGATAGCCGGCAGTGATTTCGCCGAAGAACTCGCGGGACAGGTCAGCGATCGTGACCGACGTGATCGTGCCGATCGAATGATCCATCTCGCGCAGGATGAAGACGTTGAGATCGCAGATGTCGCCGGGCAGGAAGAACGAGACGATCTGTCGCCGCCCGTCCTCCAATTGCTTGTAGCGGCAGGCCCAGCCGGCGAGGATAAGGTTTACGCTCTTCGGCCGCTCGCCTTCGCGCACGATATCGAGCCGCGGCCCGAGATTGCGCACGCGCTCGGCCGCAGCCCGGCTCAGAACGGCGCGGTCCGCGGGTGATAACCGGACGAAATGCTCAAGCTTTCGAACAAGGTGTCCCAATGGAAGTGTCCCAATAGATGGTATCTCCCATTCTCTTTTGTCGGGGGTCCGTTCAGACAAGTTCAATAACTTATGTTATGTTCCATGCAGTTGAGCTGGCTTTACCCAGTCTCCTCGTTTGGGCGTTTCACTGATGCCGCTGGACGAAGGCATACTCGCAGGGCGCCGGATATTAATCGTGGAGGACGAATATTTCCTCGCGGATGATCTCAGGCAGATTCTGCATGAGCACCACGCGGAAACGCTTGGTCCGGCGTCGACGATTGCCAATGCGTTGACGCTCATCAACACCGGCGGCCGGATCGATTGCGCGGTGCTGGACCTCAACCTGCGAGGCCAGGTGGCGTACCCGATTTCCGCCGCGCTGCATCAACGCAGGATCCCGTTCGTTTTTGCCACCGGCTACGGCGGCGCGCAGATCCCGCAAGAATTCGCCGATGTCCCGCGGCTGGAAAAGCCGTTCGACCGCTCGAGGCTCGTCTCTGCCCTCGAATCCATTCTCGCCTGACCCAGTCGCACGTCAACGCCCAGTCCCGGGAACGGAAATCCCCCCGGGCGTGTTGGATCGCGGGCGACAGGGATTCGAAAAGGAGGACACCATGAGCCTACTCGGCAAGACCCTCGCGAGCGCCGCGCTCGGCGCCGGCCTATTGGCGGGATCCGCGGTGAGCGCGTCGGCGGCGATCGTCTGCAGCGGCAATGTGTGCTGGCACACCCATGAGACCTATACCTATCCGTCGGATGCCAAAGTCATCATTCACGAGGACAACTGGCGCGCAGGCCCCGAGGAGAAGTACGTGTTCCGCGAGCATGAGGGCCGTGGCTATTGGCGCGAAGACAAATGGACCGAGTGGTAGGCGAACCTCAATCGCAAACCTGAGCAGAGGCCGCCGTTCGGCGGCCTCTGCTGCGTTCTCGTTCGCAGAACAAGCTGGCCCTCCCCGGCGAAGTGGCCGCCCTGCGGCTCACACAGCCGGACAGCTCCGGGCCTCACACCACCGGCACGCCGTAGTAATCATCGAGCGCACGGTTGCGCGCAGTATCGCTCCAGTTCCAGTCGCTGTCGTCGTGATATTTCGGAGCGCTGCGAAGCTGGTTCTCGGTCACGCCGGTCCGGTAGCCGCCGAGCCGGGTGTCGTATTTCAGCGATTGCCAGGGCAGCGGATAATGATCGTTGCCGAGACCCAGGAAGCCGCCGAAACCGAGAACCGCATAGGAAATCCGACCGCTGATCTTGTCGATCATGACACGCTCGATCGAACCGATCTTGCTGTCGTCGGCACCATAGACCGCGGTGCCCTCGACCTTGTCGCTGCCGATCAGATTGCCGGTTTCACGCTTGTCCAATTCCTGACTTTGCATCGCCATGTTGCTTTCCTCCGTATCAAGGGGATGAACCCAGCCAACACGTCGTGCGCGCAACAGTTCCAGCGACAACCCACCGCGGCAAAAACGAGGAACCGCAACCACGTTCCGGCGTTCATTCAGTTTGGAGTTCACAAGCCATGTCGAGTCGTTTCAGTAACAACTCCGCTGAGTTCGGTGACGGTGCTTCGCTGTTGATGGCGAACGCAATCCAGATCGCGCTGAACTATCTGCAACGCTCCGGAGAAATGGACGACTACACGGAGACCTGCGAGTTCCTCGCGGACAAGGTCGAGGCGATGATCAGGCAGGGTCAGCGCAACCGCCTCGTACTGGCCAATCGGGCCATCTCGGCCTTTCAGCATTACCGGAACGCACGAACCATCGAGCCGCCGCTGGCCGGCTGAGATCTCCTGCAGCGCATCGGACGCCGGGTGTGGCGTCAGTCCGAGTTTCGATGGTTTCTCTTTCTTTCGGCCTCCGTCATTTTGGGATCGCGCGTCGCCTCGCGCGAGATCGCGTTGTCACTGTCCGGCCGATGCACCGTCTGCGCCCGCTTCTTGTCGGCGGGCTGATCTTCGCCACGCTGGTCCCTGACGATACCCTGGGTCGGGTGCTTCATTGGCGTGTTCTCCGGTGTGGGTTCTGGCGCGTGCGTCGATGGAGCAGCGGGACGTGGCATGAAATCTAGTGAATGATCTCGAACGGCAGGCGGCAGATCTCGTCGCCGTCCTGATTGGTGACCAGAATGGAGTAGTGGCGGCTTTTCAGTTCAGGCCGCTCGTCCAGGATCCGGCGCGCCAGCGCGTCCGCGGAATCGATCGCCTCGATGTCATCGGTCAACTCGGCACCCCCCTGATCCGTGATCGTCTTGGTGTTCACCAGGTCGAAGTGATAGCGCGGCATCGTGCTCTCCGGGCCGGCGGTACCGGGCCCCGGCGTCGCTGCGCGCCAGGGCCCATCCATACCGCAACCGCTACCCCGAGGGGATCGGGCAGCGGCAGCAAAGATCTCTACGCGCCACGACCGCGAATGTTCCAAATCCTGCCACATATCAAAGGTTAACGACGCGCGCATGAGGTCACGCTAACTTTGGTGTATAATCGCATTCGAGCGGGAGGGCGCCATGATCGAGGGGACATTCGATTCGCGTACGCTTGCACGGATGAACCTGGCGCTCGAGCGCGTCTGCCAGACCGTGGTTGGCGGCGAAGCGCATTCGGTCCGCAAGCGAGTGGCCAGGCGGATCATCAAATGCGCGCGCAGCGGCAAGACCACTGTTGAGGAACTGACGAACGCCGGCGAGCGCGCCGTGATGCGCTTTACGCGTTCGCAGCGAACCTCCTTGTCTGGCGATGCCGGACGTCTCGCCAGCTGAAGAGCTCCGTCCCGGCTCCATTTTTTCTCGCTGTTCGGCAATCCGCTTAGGAAACGTCTGGCTGCTGCGTTGTTGGTCCTGCCTGAACAGATGGAGAAGCAAATGGCGGACAAGCTGGATACTTCGCTGTCCCGCAGGCAGCTCGTGGGCGCCGGCGCGACACTGGCGGCAACCGCGCTTGCTTCCCCGGCAGCAAAAGGAAACGAGGGCATGGCAGCTCGGGAGCTCAGCGATCCCACTCAGAAATATCCGAAGCCACCATTCAAGCAGCAGTCGCAACCATGGCCGGGCCTCGCCAGCCAGATGGAGCCGCGTCCCGATCATGGCGAGCAGAGTTATCGCGGCTCCGGCAGGCTCGGGGGCCGCAAGGCCCTGATCACCGGCGGCGATTCGGGGATGGGCCGCGCCGCGGCCATTGCATTCGCGCGCGAAGGCGCCGATGTCGCAATCAGCTATTTCCCGACCGAAGAACCTGATGCCCGGGAGGTGATTGCTCTCATCGAGCAGGACGGGCGCACCGCGCTGGCGCTGCCCGGCGATATCAGGGACGAGAAATTCTGCGCGGAGCTGGTCCGCCGCGCAGTGGAAGGGCTCGGCGGCCTGGACATCGTCGTCAGCAATGCCGCCCGTCAGCAGGCGCGCGAATCCATTCTCGACCTGTCCAACGAGGATTTTGACGCGACCATCAAGACCAACATCTACGCGCCATTCTGGATCATCAAGGCGGCACTGCCGCATCTGAAGCCGGGATCGGCCATCATCGGCACGACATCCGAACAGGCCTATGATCCCTCACCCGAGCTCTATGACTATGCCCAGACCAAGGCGGCGACGATGAACTATGTCAAGTCGCTCGCCAAGCAGCTCGGTCCGAAGGGCATCCGCGTCAACGGCGTCGCGCCGGGTCCGATCTGGACGCCGCTCCAGGTCTCGGGTGGGGCGCCCATGGACAAGCTGGCGAAGTTTGGCGGCCAGACGCCGCTCGGACGCCCCGGGCAACCAGCCGAACTCGCGTCGATCTACGTGCAGCTGGCCGCGGCCGACGCGAGTTACGCAACCGGTCAGGTCTATGGCGCATCGGGCGGCGCCGGTCAGCCCTGATCGATGGACTCTCAGTTGACCCGTAGCGTCCTGCTCCTGCGCATCTGACCGGTGTCCATCCAAGATGCGTGCGGGCACAAAAGTCTGATTATCTGATCGCGCCTCGGCTGGCAGAAATTCGCCTCGCATAAAAATCGCGACTTGCATAACCTATGACACTGACGCACCGCCGGTGACACTGACATGATCTGCCGACTTCGGGGTCACCATCATATCCTTTGGCAGACGGGAATGAGGATGGAAAGCAATCGGTCTCCGCTCGAACTGCAGGCCGCCGATGCATTGCGAAGGGCGAGACGACTGCCGGTCGGCGCGGAGCGCAACGACTTGCGTCAGCTTGCGACGGGGCTGCTCTGGCTGCACCGCCGCGGCATGGAGGCGCTGGTCGAGAATCGCCGCGTTATGATTCGCGAGCTGCCGCATGCCGAGGCTCTGGAAGCCTAGCACAGCCGTTTGGGACCAATCGTCCGTGCCGTGCGACTCGCGGCAAAAGCCTTCAGGACATTTGCGATCGACAAGCCGTCGCAACCAATCTCATAGTCTCGCCGCTGGCGGCGAGCTTCGATAAGGCGCTGTTCGAAGTTCCGAGAACGGCGGCCCGGACCCCTCCAGTCTCACCTGCCGCATCGTGGTCAGCGCCGCGATCGCCGAGGCGGCGGCGAACGCGATCAGGATGACGATCAGGATCTTTCGCGCTCTCATGCGGCCAGGCTCGGCGCTTCGGGCAACGGGGAGATCTTGCCGTCGAGCCAGTCCTGCTCATGCGCGAGCGCAGTCCATGCCCGGGCCATTCGCCCGTAGCGCCGCGCCGCGGGCGAGCCCTCCGCGCCCTCGGCCAGTTCCAGGCAGTTTTCCGCGTGTTCCCGCAGGATGTCGGATTGCTTCATGACTGGAAGTTGGTGACAACCGTCCGAAATACAATCAAGGCTTACCAAAGTTAATACCGCTGAAGTCGCGGCTCTGGCTCCCGCAAATGCCGCCCTATCCCCGGCAGGAGCGCGAAAAGGTTGGCAGAGGAACTATTTGAGGGCCACGGCGTTGACGTTCTTAGGCTGAGGCGTGTGCACCGCAAAAAAGGTTGTGGCGCGCGCGATGTAACATGTGTGGCAAGGTGCCTGGATTCGGGTTGGCCGAAAGGGTGCCCGGAGTGGGGGGATTTTTCATGAGCGATGTCGATCCTGGCGCAGCTTCGCCTGCCGTCTGGCCTGCCAAGAATAAGAACAACGGCCAGCCAAGGCCAGATCCGCGGCAGGATCTGCTGCATGCGCTCCAGGCGATGCGAAGCGGCGACTTTTCCGTACGCATGACCGGCGACCATCTCGGGATCGACGGCAAGATCGCCGATACGTTCAACGAAATCATCGCGGCCAATGAGCGGATGGCGCAGCAGCTGGAGCGGGTGGGCCAGGTCGTTGGGCGCGAAGGCAAGACCCGGCAGCGTGTCCGGTTCAGCCTCGCCAGCGGCTCCTGGGCCGATATGGAGAGCTCGGTCAATACCCTGATCGACGATCTGCTCTGGCCGACCCGCGAAGTCACCCGGGCGGTCGCGGCCGTTGCGCAGGGCGATCTGTTGCAGACGGTTAAACTCGACGTCGATGGCCGCCCGCTCGGCGGCGAGTTTTTGCAATCGGCCAACATCGTCAACACGATGATCAAGCAGCTCGGCGTGTTCACCTCGGAGGTGACGCGCGTGGCGCGCGAGGTCGGCACCGAAGGCAAGCTCGGCGGCCAGGCCCAGGTCCCGGAAGTGACCGGCGTGTGGAAGGACCTGACCGAGAGCGTCAATTCGATGGCCAACAACCTGACCGGCCAGGTCCGCAATATCGCCGAGGTGACCATCGCGGTCGCCAACGGCGACCTCTCCAAGAAGATCACGGTCGACGTCCGCGGTGAGATTTTGCAGCTGAAGGAGGCCATCAACACGATGGTCGATCAGCTGCGATCCTTCGCGTCCGAAGTGACCCGCGTCGCCCGCGAGGTCGGCACTGACGGCAAGCTCGGCGGCCAGGCCATCGTGCCGGGCGTCGCCGGCACCTGGAAGGACCTGACCGATTCCGTGAACGCGATGTGCGGCAACCTGACCGCCCAGGTCCGCAACATCGCCAACGTGACCACCGCGGTGGCGCGCGGCGACCTGTCGCGAAAAATCACGGTCGACGTGCGCGGCGAGATTTTGGAGCTGAAGGACACCATCAACACGATGGTCGACCAGCTCAACTCGTTCGCCTCGGAAGTCACCCGCGTGGCGCGCGAGGTCGGCACCGAGGGCAAGCTCGGCGGCCAGGCCCAGGTGCCTGGTGTGGCCGGTACCTGGAAGGACCTGACCGACAGCGTCAACTTCATGGCCTCCAACCTGACTGCGCAGGTCCGCAACATCGCCGACGTCGCGACGGCGATTGCCGGCGGCGATCTGTCGAAGAAGATCACCGTGAACGTGTCAGGCGAAATCCTTCAGCTGAAGGAAACGCTGAACACGATGGTCGACCAGCTCAACGCCTTTGCCGGCGAAGTGACGCGCGTCGCGCGCGAAGTCGGCACCGAGGGCCGGCTCGGCGGCCAGGCCAACGTGCTCGGCGTCGCCGGCACCTGGAAAGACCTGACCGAGAGCGTCAACTCGATGGCCTCGAACCTGACCGCGCAGGTTCGCAACATCGCGGAGGTGACCACCGCGGTCGCCAATGGCGACCTGTCCAAGAAGATCACGGTCGACGTCCGCGGCGAAATTCTGGAGCTGAAGGATACCATCAACACCATGGTGGACCAGCTCAACGCCTTTGCCGGCGAGGTGACCCGCGTCGCGCGCGAAGTCGGCACCGAAGGCAAGCTCGGCGGCCAGGCGCTGGTGCGCGGCGTCGCCGGCACCTGGAAGGACCTCACCGACAGCGTCAACTCGATGGCGTCCAACCTGACCGGTCAGGTCCGCAACATCGCCGAGGTCGCAACCGCGGTGGCCAAGGGCGACCTGTCCAAGAAGATCACCGTCAACGTGTCGGGCGCAATCCTGCAATTGAAGGAAACGCTCAACACCATGGTCGACCAGCTCAACGCCTTCGCCGGCGAGGTGACGCGCGTCGCCCGCGAGGTCGGCACCGAGGGCAAGCTCGGCGGCCAGGCCGCGGTGCCGGGCGTCGCCGGCACCTGGAAGGACTTGACCGACAGCGTCAACTCGATGGCCGGCAACCTGACCGCACAGGTGCGCAACATCGCCGAGGTGACCACGGCCGTGGCAGGCGGCGACCTGTCGCGCAAGATCACCGTCGACGTGCGCGGCGAGATCCTCGAGCTGAAGAACACCATCAACACCATGGTGGACCAGCTCAACGCGTTTGCCGGCGAGGTGACGCGCGTCGCGCGCGAGGTCGGCACCGAAGGCAAGCTCGGCGGTCAGGCGGTCGTGCGCGGCGTCGGCGGCACATGGAAGGACTTGACCGACTCCGTTAACTCGATGGCGTCGAACCTCACAGGACAGGTGCGCAACATCGCCGAGGTGACGACGGCGGTCGCGGGCGGGGATTTGTCGAAGAAGATCACCGTCGAGGTGCGCGGCGAGATTCTCGAGCTCAAGAACACGATCAACATCATGGTCGATCAGCTCAATGCGTTCGCCGGCGAGGTGACGCGCGTTGCGCGCGAAGTCGGCACCGAAGGCAAGCTCGGCGGCCAGGCGGTCGTGCGCGGCGTCGGCGGCACCTGGAAGG
>NZ_JAFATE010000454.1 GCF_019244115.1 Bradyrhizobium sp. | reverse complement strand
GGCTCGATTGGAGCGATGTGCTGCACGAGGCGATTGCCCGTGCCCTCGACGGTTCGCGCCCCTGGCCGCCGCATGTGCCGATCCTGGCGTTTTTGGCCGGCGTCATGCGCAGCATCTGCGACGACCATTGGCGGCGTGTGCGGCACGAGCAAAGGCTGCTCGTGAGCCGCGATGATCGCCTTTGCCACGGCCGGTGCAGTGACGAGATCGACGAGGTGCCCGATCCCGAGCGGGTCCTGGTCGCCGTGGAGGCGCTGGTCGGCGTCTACCGGCTGTTCGAAGGCGACCCCTTGGCCCTGAAGATCATCGCCGGCATGTCCGATGGTCTGACCGCCAGGGAGATCTGCAAGGTCCACGGCATATCCGAACTCGACTACGACACGACGCGCCGTCGCATGCGACGGATTTTGCTGCGCCAACAACGGAACTGGAGCTCGTGGTGACACGCTGGCACCCGCATTTTGATCTGGTCCATCTGATCGAGGCGCTGAGCGAGGAAATTCTCGCTGCGACCTCCGAGGAGGTGCGGGCGTCCGGCGGGCACCGGCGGACGATCGCCAGCGCCGCGCGTGAGGTGAAGTTGCTCCTTGAGAGCGCATGCGCGGAGGCGGATGAGGTTCTCGAGAGGAACCTGAATGAAGGCCGGGCAAGAGATCTGGACGACGACCTGATCGAGCCCGCAGCAGGGCCCCGGCCGGCGGGCGCATTTCGGCGGCCGTCGCATCATCAGCGGCATTGAGCGGGCATTGGCGCGTGAAAGCCGCCGGACCGCTTCGATAGCTTTCGCTCTCGCCCGACATGTCCTACGATTGCGTTCCGCTTCAGCAGCAGGCAGTCGAGGGGCCGCGCCCATGGATCGGCGCAATCGCAAGAAACTCAACGATCGGGTGGTCAGGGCGGCCGAGGCGGCGCTCGCGGCGCAGAGATATGCGACCCCGATCGACGTGCTGGTCGGGGTCGGATGGCTCGATCCAGGCGCGCTCAAACGCTGGCGTTCACGATCGCTCGCGCTCGTGTTGGATGAAACGTAGCTTGAGTGGTCTCCCAATCGTTTGTTGGTCTCGACAACGGCATCGTGCCACCGTTTCGGTAACGCGTTATGCAGACCAGCACTTGCTCTTTTAATGATGCTCGCCACACTGTCGCCAACTGTCGGCCTTAGCGTGATCTTGAATTTGCCAACAGGCGCAAACTGGCGCCCGGCGCCGTTCCGTTCGCCCGCTTGACGCGGAGCGACTCAAAAGCAGGGAACGAATGCGATCGGGAGGGCCCAATGCCCAAGACAACTCGTCGAGATTTCGTTGTGTCGGCCGCCGTCGCATCGGCGGCGTTCGGCCTTGATGGATGGCTGAGCCTGCCGGCTCCGGCTGCTGCGCGCCACAAGCACGACGCGCGCCACAAGCGTCAGGCGCGACACACCCAGCAAGCGCAACACCCGAAGACGCCGGATCCGCCTCTCGGCTATGTGCGATATACGGTGGGCGAAGCAGAGGTCACGGCTCTGTATGACGGCATATGGGAAAAGGCCCATGATCCGGCCTATTTCAGCAATGCCAGTATCGAGGAGACGAAGCAGGCGCTGGCAGCCGGTGGATTTACGACGGACTTCGTCACAATTCCGATTACGGTGTTCGTCGTGAAGTTGAAGGGCAAAATCATTCTGTGCGACGCTGGCGGCGGCGACCAGGTGCAGGCGTTCAATCCTCAATCGGTCTTCGTCTCCGGCAAGATGATCCGGCACCTGAAAGAAGCGGGAATCGATCCCATGGGGATCGAGACCGTCCTGGTCTCGCATTTCCATCCCGATCACATCTTTGGGCTGCTCGGAAAGAACACTGACGCGCCGGTATTCCCCATGGCCGAGATCATCGTTCCGGCCGCCGAATACAAGTTCTGGACCGACCCATCGGTGATCGGTCGGCTGCCGGAGGGGCGCCGGGCGCTCGCGCAGCGCATTCAGGCCGTCGTTTCGATGTGGAAGAACGTGCTCCCGGTCGGAGGGGAAGACGAGGTCGTGTCTGGCATCCGCTTTGTGAGCGCGCCAGGCCACACGCCGGGGCATACTGCGTTCCATCTCAGCTCCGGCAACGAACAGCTGATGTTTTCCAATGACACGGTCTATGTGCCGGCGCTGTGCGCCGCGCACCCGGGTTGGCACGGTGTCTTCGATCAGGATGCCGCGCTTGCCGAGGCCAGTCGCCGCAAGCTGATCGACCGGGTGATTGCTGACAGGATGCTGATCTGCGGCACTCATTTCCCATGGTCCGGACTTGGCACGATCGCCAAGGATGGCGCCGGCTACGCGGTCGCCGTTCGCACCGCGTGACAGGGGAAGGCTTCGGTCGCAGAACGCAAGGTGCCTCTCAGGTCTGCGAGTTCAGGAGAGGACGATCGCCATGCTGCAAAATCCGCCTGGCGTCCATCAAAGCGATATCGTGAGTTTGAAATATCTCATTTGCGCCGGTGCAGCCGCGGTACTCGGCGTTGCGGTGGTCGGAGAGCGACTCGTGCACACTCCGGCAGCCAGCGTCGCGGAAAGCCAGCGTAACGAAGATGGCCAACGGATATTGGTCGAGGCCATTGCCGTCCAGCCCCCGCCGGTGGCGGCTACTGAGCTGCCGGGCCAGCAGGAGGTGGCAGGACCGGCTGTCCAGTCCACGACGTCGGTCGGGGCCACCGAGCCGCCCGGCCAGCAGGAGGCGGATGCGAAGGCCCCTCAAGGCGAGGTCGACCCGGCAATGGCCTCCTTCGATCAGGCCATCGAACGCAATTCTCGCGACGCGACAGCCCTCAGAAAACGCGCCAAGGCGTGGGAAGCCAGAGGTGAGGTCCATCGTGCGCTGGCGGACTACGATGCGGCGATCCGGTCGGCTCCGGACAACCCCACCGCATTTCGTGAGCGGGGCGGCCTGTTGCGACGCCTTGGCGAGCTCGATCGTGCCCTCCTTGACCTGGATCGCGCTGTACGCTTCACGTTCGCCGATGCCGACATCTATTGCGATCGCGGCCTGGTCTGGGATCAAAAGGGCGACCACGACCGGGCGATCGCCGACTTCAGCCACGCCATCAAGCTCGATGCGCGTCGCGCCTGTGCCTATATGGGCCGCGCCCTCGCTTTGCTGGGCAAGGGCGAAAAGGCTCGCGCCCGCGCCGACATCGATGAGGCGATCCTGATCGATCCCGGCCTGCGTGATGTTGTCGAACGCGCAATCTTGGAACCAAGGATGTCGCGGGGGGAGGACGCAGACGCAACCAAGTGAGCGGCGGCGACGTGCCACGGCTCGTGGCTCAAGAAGCCCTATTTGGAGGCCGCGATCTGCCCTGGCTCTGCCGGCAGGCCGGCCGGAGCGGCAGGGCCGGGCGCGCTGGTCGTGTCCGCCAGCAGCGGCACCTCGAAATATTGCACGATGGCGGACTGGTCGATCGCAAACAGGGGCCGATAGTTTTTGACATGGACGTCCTCGACCAGGGCCATGCGCATGTTGTCGAGCATCAGCCAGTGGCCGTCGAGGCGGACGGCGGTCACGGCGTGGTCGCCGCCGTGAAAGACATCGCGCATGATGATGATGCGCAGATCCTCGGCCGCGATCCCGGCCAGGCTCAGCGCCATGAATTTTGCGATCGCATAATCCTCGCAGTCGCCCGCGCCGCGGTCGAACGTGGCAAGCGGCGGTGACCAGACGTCGACTTCGCCATATTGCGCAAGATCGCTCATCGGCCGCAACGCCAGATTGATTGCGCGGTTGATTTCGCCGAGCCTGGCGCGCCCGTGGCGCCCCCTGGCAATGTCGACGATGGCCAGGAACCGTAAGGCCGCGCCGGACACGCAATTGTCGCGGTCGCCGTCGCAAAGCGCGAGCTGCACCCGCTCATCGTCGAGCTTGCGCTGCAGCCCTTGCCATTTCTCGTTCACGACGCCCCCCGACACGGCTGCCGTGGCGAGCCCGAATGGCTCGGCCGGGCCGGCGCCCGGCGAGAACGATGCCGCCGGCTCAGGCCTGGCGGCCGCCAGCGCTGCCGTCGCCGCTGACGCGGCAAGGCCGCATGCCATGACGACCGCACGCAGTGTGTGTGAAAAAATACCCATCCGACGCCCTTGGTCCGGGCATCGGCGGGCTTATAGCGCCCGCACGTGACCGGATCGTTTCGCGGACGATGGTGGGCGGCCTGCGCTTTTATTCTGCTTAAAGCGGGCATGCTGCGACGCACAAACGTCAAAACAGCCTGAACTTTGTCCTACGTGCCTCAGACAAATTTTGTGCTTTGTCGGTGTCACCGGCGGGAAAAACGACATCGCGGGCCACCCCTCACGCTTGCAGGTTGTGGCAGCCGCGATTTCCGCGATTTATGGCTAATTTGCTGAGATTTGATGGTTTCTGATGTTCCGCCGACAGTTTTTGGAAGGAAATTCGCGCAGTATTGTACGATAAGACGCGAGGTTATGTGGATCAAAGTATTATGGCCAGGTATTTAGGACATGCATGACTTGTATCCAGAACGCGCAACCGCCGTAAAACTATACAATACTTGGAGATGGAACGAAAATGACTTTCGGAAAACACTGAGATCGACCAGCCATGGGGGCGTCAACCCCATGCGCATGGGAGGATGCACAAGCCTGGGATGGTTTCGCGATGCAACTGCCGATGATAAGCAGCCGAGACCATTGATTATTAAATAGATATTAACCTCTCGTGGGGGGTCTTTGAATTACGCTGGTAAATTCGAGGCGATTTTCGCCCAGGGCCAGGGTACGGCCTCGCCTGCGCACGTCGTGCACGGCGATCAGGTGCATGCGCACGCGCCGGCCGATGCGATCGTCGTTCCCGATGCGCATCTGTTGTTCAATGGCGATTTCAAGCGGTCCGGCGTCGACCTGATTCTGTCCGAGGGCGAGCGCGAGTTCGTCCTCCACGATTACTTCAAGGGCGAGAAGCGGGCCGCGCTGGCGTCCCCGGACGGCGCCCATCTGACCGGCGATCTGGTCAATGCGCTGGCGGGCTCGGTCCAGGTCGGGCAGGCCGGCCCGGGCGCGAGCGCGGGCCAGGTCATCGGCCATGTCACCAAGCTCGCGGGCAACGCGACCGTCGTCCGCAATGGGGTGTCGATCATCCTGCACATGGGCGACAACGTCGAAAAGGGCGACGTCCTCCAGTCCGGTTCCGACTCGACCGTCGGCGTCACCTTCATGGACGGCACCGTGTTCGGCCTGTCGTCGAACGCGCGGATGGTGCTGAACGAAATGATCTACGATCCCAACGGGTCGAGCAACTCCACGCTGTTCAACCTGGGGGCGGGAACCATCTCGTTCGTGGCCGGCGAGACCGCCAAGCACGGCGACATGAAGATCGATACGCCGGTCGCCACCATGGGCATCCGCGGCACCGCGGTGCTGGTGGAGATCGATTTCACGGTGCCCGGCCAGACCGGCACGCCGAACGCAAAATTCCAGGTTCTGGTCGAGCCGGACGGCACCACCGGTTCCTACATCCTGTTCGACAAGACGACGCTGCAGCCGATCGCGGTGGTCAACCAGGCCGGCCAGCAGGTCAACATCACCAACGGCGTGGTCAGCCAGACCCAGAATCCGCTGTCGCCCGAACTGCAGAAGCTCATCAACGACGTCTTCACACTGAAGTTCACCGACAACACCAATCCGAATCCGAAGACCACCGTCACCCAGAACGACAGCCTCACGCCGTTCAGCGGGCCGACCATCAAGCTCGCCGATGGCACGACCGCCACCCCGCTCTTTGTGAACCTCAATTCCGGCACTTCGCATCAGGATTTCACCCTGAGCGTTCCGGACGCCGTCCCCCTGCGCATCGCGGGCCCGCCCCAGGCCGTGATGCTCGATGCGTCCGGCCACGTCACGACGCAGTTCGCCATTACCGAGCGCATCGGCCAGACCAATAGCAGCGCTTCCGACGGCGTGATCGGCACGGTCAACTTCGTCGACTCCAATCGGGGCGACGCACCGTCGGTGTCGGTGAGCTTTTCGGGCGCGAGCTATCACGGCCATGCGAGCCCGGGCGCGATTGCCCTCGCCGACATCGCCGCCACCGAAGTGAAGATCTCGGTGGTCCCGGCCGACGGCAACAGCAACACGGGTTCGGCCCAGCTCACCTATTCGATCCCCGACAAGGCGTTCGATTTCCTGGCCGAGGGCGAGACGCTGACGCTGACCTACACGGCGGAGGTCAACAACAACTTCGC
The DNA here is from genome assembly GCF_019244115.1 of Bradyrhizobium sp. Taxonomy (GTDB): domain Bacteria; phylum Pseudomonadota; class Alphaproteobacteria; order Rhizobiales; family Xanthobacteraceae; genus Bradyrhizobium. The sequence continues at coordinate 4,957 of NZ_JAFATE010000454.1, read as the reverse complement.
CCCGGACGACGAATCCACGTTCATCACCTTCACGATCACGGTCACCGGCAGCAACGACGCGCCAGTGATCACGACGGCGGCGCAGACCGTCGCGTTTTCGGGCGGCACCAAGACATCGGGAGGCCCGCTGACCACGGACAATCCGACATCGGGGACGCTGGCCTTCACCGATCCCGACCTGACCGACACCCATAAGGTATCGAGCGCGCTGAAGGGCGTAACGCTCGACGGCAAGGCCTTCGATCTCGAGCATCTCGAGCCGACGCCGTTCAAGATCCTCAACACGGCTCTGACGGCAAAACTTGCGGCCGACTCGACCGGGACCGGCACAGGCAGCGTGACATGGACGCTCGCCGATCTGCCGGCCTATGTCGCCGACTTCATCCCCAAGGGTGAGACGCTGACGCTCACCTACGAGGTGACCGTCACCGATTCGCAAGGCGCCACCTCGACCAAGGACGTCACGGTCACGATCACCGGCACCGAGCCGGCCGCCGAAGTCTGGATCTCGACCCGCGGCGAGGGGCAGGACCATGACTGGAACAACGGGATCAACTGGGAGACCGGGAACGCCCCGACCGCAGCCGACGATGTCATCGTCATCACCGACCAGTTGCACAATCTGACACCGTCCTTTCCGGTGACGATCGGCAGCGCTGTGCATGCCGAGGCCAAATCGGTGTCGATGAACGATTTCGACCACACGCCGCCAGAACTCGTCAACGATGGGACTTTGACAGTTGGCGGCGCGCTCAAGCTGGAGGCCGACTCGATCCTCGAGAATTTTGGCACCATTACGCTCGGTGGGCTCGCCGAAATCCTCAATCAGAGCACGCTGACCAACAGCGGCAAGCTGGTCCTCAGCGAGGGCGGCGACTTCCAGGACCAGAGCAGCGTCAGCAATACCGGCACGATCGAAATCAAGGCCGGCACGCTCGATGTCTCAGTCGACATCGCCAATTCGGACGGCGAAGATGGATCAGGCCTGATCCAGGTGGATGCCGGCGCCACGCTCGTGCTCAATTCCGCCACGGTCATTGGCGGGTCCATCACGATCGAGGGGTGCCTCGACACCGAAGAATCGAACTCGCCGGCGATCGCCACGTTCGATGTCAAAGGCGTGTCGACCCTGGAGGGCGTGACGGTCAACAATGATGGCTTCATCGATATCTCGGGATCGCTGACGCTTGAACTGAACACGGCGCTGACCAATCTCGCCGGAACTGGCCACGTCACGGTGGAAAGCGAGGGCCTGCTGACGCTGAACGGCGCCAGCATCACCAACGCCACGCTGGACAATTCCGGCGATATCGACGTCACCGGCACGGGCAATGCGTTCGACGGCGGATCGGTGAGCAACAGCGACACCGGCACGATCGAGGTGACGGGGACGCTGATCCTCAACGATGGCGCCCAGATCCTCGGCGGCTCGCTGGCCAATTCGGGCGTCCTCGATATCGAAAGCGCGAGCGGGGCTGTCCTCGACGGCGTCAGCGTCGACAATTCGAGCGGCCGGATCGATGTCGATAGCGCGGCGCTGCCGGCGAGCAAGCTGACGCTCAAGGACGTGACGACGATTTCGGGCGGAAGCCTGACCATCGGCGCGCTCGCCAGCCTGCTCGAGATCTCGACGGGCGCCAATGCGACGCTCTCCACGGTGCAGGTCGCAAACTCCGGCACCGTCCAGGTCGACGATAATTCGTCGCTGACGCTGGTCGATACGACGATCACGGGCGGCACGCTCACGGTTTCTGGCACGCTCGATGCCGAAAGCGCGAGCCTTGTCGCGCTGGGAACGCTGACTATCCAGGGCGCCTCGGTGTTCGATGGCGTGACCACCGACAACAGCGGCCTGATCGACGTCACGGGGTCGCTGACGCTCCAGCATGGCACCGTGATCGCCAACCAGTCGGGTCTGGCCGCGGTGACGGTCGAGGGTGGCGCGACGCTGACGCTCGACGATAGTTCGGGCATCGGCGGCGGCACCATCGACAATTCCGGCCTGATCCATGTCGAAGACGCTTCTGGCGCGACGCTCGACGGCGTCAGCGTGAACAATGCCGTGGCGCAAGCACCGGTCGGCGAGATCAAGGTCGACACCGATACGGCAAGCACGCTGGTCGTCGAGCACGGGACCACGATTACGGGCGGCACGCTGATCATCGGTGATGAGGGCACGCTCGAGGTCTCGGGCTCCGGCGCAACACTCTCTGGTGTCGGGGTCTCCAATTCCAACATGATCCTCGTCGACGACGATGCGACGCTGACCTTGAGCGGCAAGACGACGATCGACCACGGCACGATCGACGATTACGGCAAGATCGACGTGACCGGCACGACGACGATGACCGGTGTCACCGCAAGCGGCGCGGTCAGCGTCGAGGCGCACGCGACGCTGACGCTGCACGACACCAGCTTTACCGGCGGCACGCTGTGCGTTTCCGGGACGCTGGATTCCGAGGGCAGCAGTGCGATTTATCATGCGGAGATTACGCACGGCGGCCTGCTGCAGGTGAACTGTGGCACGCTCACCATCGACGGGACGCTTTCGGGCAATGCGGAGATTGTCGGCACGTCGGTGCTCAAACTGGCGGACAGCTATCAAGACGCTTATGACGACGCCATCATTACCTTTGCGACCGGCGCTTCCGGAACGCTGGAGCTCGACTCGGCCGCAACCTTCAGCGGCACGGTGGCCAACTTCGACGATGACGACAGGATCGACCTCAGCCACGTCGCCTATGATTCGGATATCACGACGACCTATTCGAACGGCATCCTGACCGTTGTCGACGGGACCAAGATCGCGCAGATCAAGGTGGCCGGCGACAACAGTGGGGCACACTTCGTCGCGGTCAGCGACCACCATGGCGGCACGTTCGTCGAGGAGGTGCCCGGCGCGATCTCGGGACTGGATGCCCACGGCAATGCCGTCGAAGGCCAGAAGCTCACGGCCTCCATCACCGACGCCGGCGCGGGAGTTACGGACGCTCATTACCAGTGGCAGCTCGATGGCGAGGACATTGATGGAGCCACCAGCGCCTGTTTCACCCCAACCGAGGCCGACGAGGGCCATCGGCTCTCGGTGAAGATGAGTTTCGTTGACACGAACGGCGAACCCGACACGAGCTGCGTCTCGGGCGGCACCGTGCAGGAGAGAGTCGGCGGCGATCTTGCGGCGACCTACAGCAGCGAGACGGCGCATCAGGACCAGCAGATCAAGGTCACCGGCGTGACCGACGGCGGCACCGACGTGTTGCAGCTGGCGAACTATTCCTGGCAGACTCTGAATGGCGCGGAGTGGACGGAGGTCGGCACCGGATCGAGCTACACGCCGGGCGAAGTGCAGGAAGGCCACGAGCTGCGGGTGGTGGTGAGCTATGCGGAATCCACCGGCACCGAGAGCATCACGCAGCAGTTCGGCACGGTCGCCGAGAAGGACGGCGGCGATCTCGACGCGACTTACAGCAGGGAGACGGCGCAGCAGGGGCAGCAGATCAACGTCACCGCTGTGACGGACGGCGGCGCGAATGTGTCGCAGCAGGCGCAATATTCCTGGCAGGTTCGCGACGGCGACGGCTGGACCCCGGTCGGTGCCGGATCGAGCTACACGCCCGGCGAGGCGCAGGAAGGCCACGAGCTGCGGGTGGTGGTGAGCTATACGGAATCCACCGGGGCGGAGAGCATCACGCACGACTTCGGCACGGTCGCCGAGAAGGACGGCGGCGATCTCGTCGCGACGCTCAGCAGCGAGACTGCCCGCAAGGGGCAGCCGATCAGCGTCACCGGCGTGAGCGATGGTGGACAAACCGTTACCGACGGCCTGAGCTATGACTGGAAGATTTCGACCAATGGCCACGACTGGACCAGCGTAGGCCATGATTCCAGCTTCACATCTGGTTACGATCTGGATGGCAAGAAGCTGGAGGTGATCGTCACCCATTCGGACGCAACGGAAACCGACAGCACGACCTACCTGCTCGGCACGATCGAGGGCGATAATCGGGAGCAGTCGCATGTCGAGCAATCGCACAAGCCGCCGGTGATCGACACCACGCAGATCCAGCTGACGCAGACCGGCAACAAGACGACCATCACGGGAGTGCACGTGACGGATGCCGACCCGGCGTCGGCCCAGAGCTACACCTATTCCGAGACGGCGCTCCACGGGACCATGTCGACGAAGGGCGGCTCGGGCAGTCTGCAGCAGATCAACGATGCGCTCGGCAGCGTCACCGATGACTCCCAGAACAATTCAAAGATCGACAAGGTGACGCTGACCGTCAATGATAGTTTTGGTCACAGCGACTCCGTCACCTTCGTGTTCAGCGTCGGCGGAAACTCCGGCGATAAAACCGCCCTGACCGGCAGCGACGGCAAGGACGTGATCGTTGCGAGCAGCCACAATGATCAGATGACGGGCGGCCTGGGCGCCGATCAGTTCGTCTTCGCGCCCACCAATTCCGCCAACGCCGACACGGTCACCGACTTCACCCACAGTCAGGACCGCCTTGACCTCAGGGCCTTCTCCGATCTGGTTGACGTCGCGAGCCTCAACGATCAATGGGTCAAGGCGCATACATCGGTCGTTGGTCAGGACACGCTGATCACGTTGAACTCCGGGAATCACCCGGACACGATCCTGCTCCAGCATGTGACGTCGGCACTGCAAGTCGGTGATTTCATCGTTTCTCCGCATCACGCAGCTGGCTAGGTCTGATGCGCGATGAGCGCCGCTACTCTGGCACCGTCGCGAGGTTCCTCCCGAACCGGCCGGTTCATCGCAAACCCCCGATGGCGTATCGTCGATGACCGCCCACGGAACATGTGCCGATGAAGCGCCTCAAAGTCTTCCGACGCTGGTTCACCCGCAGGTTCGGCTACGCACGGCTGGCGTGTCTTGTGCTCCTGGTCGGTTTCGCCGCGCTCAGGATCGCCGATCCCGCGCCGATCGAGG
>NZ_JAFATE010000411.1 GCF_019244115.1 Bradyrhizobium sp. | reverse complement strand
ACTGGCGCGAACTGCGGCCGCCACGGACACTGATCTTCCCAGCGCGGTCGCGCAGCTCGAGGAAGCCATGATCCGGCGAGCGCTGGAGGCGAGCGGCGGCAACCGCACCGAGGCGGCGCGGCGGCTGAGCATCAATCGCCAGCTGCTTTATGCGAAGATGCAGCGTTACGGACTTGCCGGGGAGGCGTCAGCAAATCCGACAGACGATGTCGGCAAAGACGACGCCTGACACATCAGACGTTCCAATTTCTCCTTTCGAATCAACGCGACCGTGCCTGGCACGCGCGTTGCTGATCCTGGGTCGATGGGCTCCAGCCCTGATCGACCATTGGAAAGGAGAGCTGCGAATGCACTGGATTGATCCGGAAAGCCTGCCGGCCGTCGCCGGCACGCTCGACCGCTTTGTGCTGAACCCGCATGGCGAGGTGGATGGCTTCGTGATGAGCTGCGGAACGGAGGACGTCCTGGTCCATGTTCCGCCGCACATGGAGACCGAACTCGTTCGCCACGTGAGGGCCGGTGAAACCGTCACTGTGCGCGGCGTGCGTCCACGCGGCGCCGCGCTGCTGGCCGCCGTCGCTGTGATCGCCCAGGACGGTCATTGGATCGACGATCACGGTCCGGGCAAGGACCGCAAACATCCCAAGGTCGAGCATCGGACGATGACGGCCGAAGGCACCATCCGGCTGGCGCTGTTCGGACCGAAGGGTGAGTTGCGCGGCGCCCTGCTTGCCGACGGCACGAGCGTGCGCATCGGGCCCAAGGAAGCCGAGCACATCAAAAAGCTGCTCGCCCCGGGTAGCCGGCTCATCGTGCGCGGTGATGGCCTGGAAACCAAGCACGGTCGCGTAATCCACGCCCGAGAAGCTGGACCAACGCGCGATGAGCTCGCTCCGGTCAAGGCGCCGAAAAAGGACAAGCCTAAGCCGGTGGCGGAAGCTCACGCGGCCTGAATGAGCTTGGGGCAGGGGGTTCCTTTCGCATTTCGAGAGCAGTTCGATGTCACGACAAGCCGATCGCAAGCGAGCCGGCCGCGCGCTGGACGCTGCCAATTTCTTCCTCGCCGATGTCAGGGATGGCCTTGGTCCCTATCTCGCAATCTATCTCCTGACCGAGCAGAACTGGGACGAGGCGCGGATCGGCGTCGTGATGTCGATTGCAACCATTGCCGGCATCTTCGGGCAGGGCCCGGCCGGCGCGCTGGTCGACGCGACCCATGCGAAGCGGCTGCTGATGGCAGCTGCCGCCATCCTCGTCACGACGGCGTCGCTGTTGCTGCCGCTTGCTCCGAGCTTCTGGCCGGTTGCGATAGCGCAAGCGGTTGCGCATGCCGCCGGCGTGGTATTTCCGCCGGCACTGGCCGCGGTGTCGCTCGGCATCTTCGGCCATCGCGGCTTCAGCGCCAGAATAGGACGCAACGAGACATTCAATCATGCAGGGAACGCGACCGCAGCCGCGATCGCAGGTGGCGCCGCGTACCTGTTTGGTCCGACCGTCGTGTTCTACCTTCTGGCCTTGATGTCGGCCGCGAGTCTGGTCAGTATTCTTGCGATTCCCGGTCAGGTGATCGACCACGAACTCGCCCGCGGCCTGGCCGGCCGTGAGCAAGCGGAGGGTTCGCGCGTCAAGCAGCCGGCCGGCTTCGCCATCCTTCTCACCTGCCGCCCACTGCTCGTCTTCGCCGTATGCGTCACGCTCTTCCACCTCTCCAATGCGGCGATGCTGCCGCTGGTCGGTCAGAAACTCGCGCTGCAGGACAAGAACCTCGGCACCAGCCTGATGTCGGCCTGTATCGTGGCCGCGCAGATCGTGATGGTGCCAATGGCAATGCTGGTCGGCGCCCGCGCCGATCGCTGGGGCCACAGACGCTTCTTCCTCGCGGCCTTGGCCATCCTGCCGGTCCGCGGCGCGCTCTATACGTTTTCGGACCAGCCCGCCTGGCTGGTCGGCGTGCAACTGCTCGACGGGATCGGTGCCGGCATATTTGGCGCGATCTTTCCCTTGATCGTCGCTGATTTGATGCGCGACACCGGGCGCTTCAACGTGGCGCAGGGCGCCGTCATCACGGCGCAGAGCATCGGGGCCGCGCTCTCGACCTCGCTCGCCGGCATGGTCGTGGTCAAGGCCAGCTACAGCGCGGCGTTCCTGACGCTTGGCGGCGTCGCGGCCCTCGGTCTGCTGATTTGCGCAGTTGCGCTGCCCGAGACGCGCGGCAGCGCCGATCCGGCGTCAGCGACATTGGGTGGACAGACTGGCCGCCTTCCGGAGATGAAGAATGCCGATCGCGCAGCATGACGCCGCTTTGGCCTGGAGCATCGTCGCGCTGGCGACCGCCGGCGTGATGATCCGGCCCTTCCGGATCTCCGAGCCGGTCTGGGCGCTCGCCGGGGCTGCCGCGCTGGTCGCACTCGGTTTGCTGCCCGTGAGCGATGCGCTCGCAGGCATGCGCAAGGGCATCGATGTCTATCTGTTTCTGATCGGCATGATGCTGATCGCCGAACTGGCGCGGCTCGAAGGCCTGTTCGATTACCTCGCGGCGCTCGCGGTCGAGCACGCGCGCGGCTCGCCGCAGCGGCTGTTCCTGCTGGTCTATCTGGTCGGCATCCTGGTCACGGCGCTGCTCTCCAATGACGCCACCGTCATCGTGCTGACCCCGGCCGTCTATGCGGCGACCCGCGCCGCCGGCGCCAAGCCGCTGCCTTACGTGTTCGTCTGCGCTTTCATCGCCAATGCGGCGAGTTTTGTGCTGCCGATCTCCAACCCGGCCAATCTCGTGGTGTTTGGCGCGCGGATGCCGCATCTTATGGACTGGCTGCGCCAGTTCGCGCTGCCCTCGCTCGCCTCGATCGTCGTGACCTATGTCGTGCTCCGCCTCGCCTTGCGCCGCGCGGTGAAGGAGGAGGACATTGCGCGCAGCGTGCCGCATGTCAAACTCTCGCCCGGCGGGCTGCTCACCGCTTGGGGCATCGGTGCCGTCGGCGTGGCACTCCTCACAGCTTCCGCGCTCGACATTCAATTGGGCCTGCCGACCTTCATTTGCGGTACGGTCACGACGGTGCTGGTGCTTCTGCTCGGCCGTCAGTCGCCCTGGCCCGTGCTGAAGGGGGTGTCCTGGGGCGTCGTGCCGCTGGTCGCGGGCCTGTTCGCGATGGTCGAAGCCATGGTGCGGACCGGCGTGATCGGCACGCTGAGCGATCTCCTCCACCAGGCCGTCGCGCAATCGGTTCGATATGGGGCCTGGAGTGCAGGACTGTCCACCGCAATCGCCGACAATATCGCCAACAATCTTCCGGTCGGCCTCGTCGCCGGCTCGGTTGCTGCGAGCGATCACCTGCCGCCGCCGGTGATCAGCTCCATCCTGATCGGCGTCGATCTCGGGCCGAATTTGTCGGTGACGGGATCGCTCGCCACGATCCTGTGGCTCGTGGCGCTACGTCGCGAGAAGATCGAGCTGAGTGCGTGGTCGTTCCTGAAGCTCGGGCTGCTGGTGACGCCGCCAGCGCTGCTCGCGGCGCTCGCGCTCGCGATCCGCTGAGACGCATCGCGAAGCAGGGGCTACGCGGCCGCGGCAATCGCGCGCGGGCTCAGCGTGTATTCCTTGAGCACCTTGCCGCCGGCGTCGATTTCGGCGAGCCGCACGTCGTAACTCCAGAGGTCGGCAAGGTGCTGCAGCACGCGCTTGGCGTCGGCCTCGTTCAGTTGTGCCCCATTCAGCACGGTATGGCTCAGGATCAGGCGGCGGTCGCCGGCAAGATCGACGTCCACGACCTCGATATTCGCATCTGTAAACCCGACATCGTACTCCCGCGCCAGTTCGCGACGGACCCGCTGATACCCGCGCTCGTCATGGATCGCGCCGACCCTGACGCCGGCACGCTCCGCCGGATCGTCGTGCAGATGGAACAAACGAAAATGCCGTATCAGCCGCGGGCTGAGGAACTGACTGATGAAGCTTTCATCGCGATAATTGGCCCAGACGTGACGCAGCACGCCCATTACATCGCCGCTGCCTGCGATATCCGGAAACCACGTGCGATCCTCATCCTGCGGATCGGTCACGATCCGCGCGATGTCCTGCATCATGGCAAAACCCAGCGCGTAGGGGTTGAAGCCCGAAAAGCGCGGGTCATCGAACTCGGGCTGAAACACCACGTTGGTGTGCGACTGCAGGAACTCGAGAAAGTTTCCATCGGAGATCCGACCCTGCTCGTGCAACCGCTGCATGATGCGGTAGTGCACATAGGTCGCTGTCCCCTCGTTCATGACCTTGGTTTGGCGCTGCGGATAGAAATATTGTGCGATGTGCCGCACGATGCGCAGCAGCTCGCGTTGCCAGGGTTTCAGGCGCGGCGCGGTCTTCTCCAGGAAGTACAGCAGGTTTTCCTGGGGCAGCCCGAGCAATTTGCGTCGGCGCTCGATGCCGAGCGTCGCTACGCTCTTGGCCGGCCCGCTCGGAACGGTGCGCCACAGATCGTTGAAGACGCTCTCCTCGTGCGCCCGGCGCTGTCCGGCCCGCTTTTCCTCGGAGCGAAAGTCGAGCTTCTTCTTGCCGGGATAGCGGTCGATGCCATGCGACATCAGCGCATGGGCGGCGTCCAGCGTGTGCTCCACCGCCTGCTGCCCCTCGCGCTCCTCGCATTGCGCGACGTACTTCTTGGCAAAGTCCAGATAGTCGAGGATGCCGTCGGCGTCGCTCCATTGCCGGAACAGGTAGTTGTTCTTGAAGAAATGATTGTGGCCGAACGCCGCATGCGCGATCACCAGCGTCTGCATCGTCGCGGTGTTTTCCTCCATCAGGTAGGAGATGCAGGGCGAGCTGTTGATCACGATCTCATAGGCGAGGCCCGTCAGGCCCTTGCGGTAGGACGCCTCGTGATAGGCAAAATGCTTGCCGAACGACCAATGCTTGTAGAACAGCGGCATGGCGATCGAGGCGTAGGCGTCGAGCATCTGCTCGGCAGTGATCACCTCGATCTGGTTCGGATAGATGTCGAGCCCGAGCTCGGATGTCGCGATCTCCTCGCAGGCATCGTGGATGCGCTGGAGCGTGCGGAAGTCCCAATCCGCGCCCTCGAACAGCCGTTCCATTGACGCGGTCATGGCGCCTTCTCCTGCGTGCCGCGGCGCTGAA
>NZ_JAFATE010000256.1 GCF_019244115.1 Bradyrhizobium sp. | reverse complement strand
GCTTCTCGCGGCCGGCCTGCTTGCGGCCTCGCCCCACCTCGTCCTCGCCCAGGCGAAGACATCGCCAAAGGCCGCAACCGCCGGCAGCGAGACCCGATATTTCACCTCGATCGACGGGCTGATGGACGGCAGTGCGGACGTGATCCTCAAGGAGACGCGGCAGGGCAAGGCCGTGACCGCCGCCGTGCTCGACGTCTGCTACCCGGCCGACAAGACCTCCGATCGCAAGGACCGTTTCGTCGTCAACCTCACCGCCAGCGGCCAGAGCCTGAGCGGCACCACGCAGAGCCTCGTCGACAAGCAGCCGGTGGCGGTCAAGCTCACGCAAAAACCCTCCGCCGACAGTTTTGATTTCCGCGGCCAGATCACGGTCGGCACGAGCGTCACCGAGGTCACCTCGTCCGACAATTCCGACATGAGCGAGAAGGAGTTTCAGGACAGCCAGACCGTCGACGACGGCATTTCCGCCGCGCCAAAAACGTTCTCCGACGTCTCTCCGGAGGCGGTCGGCGTCCGCATCAAGCTCGATGCGGCGGCCGAGTTCCTGAAAAGCCTCAAGGGCCAGGACGTCGAGATCGCGCTCAGCAGCCTCGCGGTAACCTGCGATGCGATGCGGGCCGGCGAGCAGACCATCAACCTCACCGTCGATCCCGACCGCGCGAGCGCACTGATCGCCAAGGCCAAGGCGACGCCCGGTGTGGTCAATGCCGGCTGGGTTGCGGGCATCGTCGAGATGGACCGCGCGATCCGCTTTGCCGCCGCCGACTGGCGCGAGGGCGACAAGATCAACCGCGACAAGCTCGCCACGACCATTTCCAACGTGCTCGCCAAGTCGCTTGCGGCAAAACCGGCCGGCGCAAGCTGGAGCCCGATCACCGGCAAGCTAAAGCTGACGTTCAAGCGGCCGAGCCCGCTCTATCCCGCGCTGGAACTGACCGACGTGATCGAGGTGACGGCCCTGGTGTCCCCCGACAAGCCCGGCGGATCCGATTCGTTGATGCTGTGGGTCAGCGCGCCGGTGACGACGACGACCGACGAGTCCGCGGGAGCAAAGCTCAATCTGGTCGACGAATCGACGGCCGACGAGGAGCCCGAGCAGCGCGACGATTCCGGCGCGCTCGGCGCGCTCGCCAAGGAGTTGAAGGGCCAGCGCTGGGACGCCGATAATTCGGTGTGGAAGTAAGTTCTTCACCGCGGTAGGTGTGGTGACACCCAGGCTGCTCGCAACATTAATTCGTGTTGATGTGGAAGCGCAGCGTCTTCGGGCCGATGAACAGCACGAGATCGCCCTGCCGCTTCCAGCTCGCGACGTCCGTGAGCGTAGCGAGCAGGTCATCGTCGGCCTGCGCGCGATCGGCTGGACAGCTCCGCGCCTCGAACGCGCCGGCGACGAAGATCACGCTGCTGCCGGCGACCGAGAACTGTCCCTTGCCGCCCTTGCACCACAGTTCGAGGATGACCTCGCCATTGTCGCCGATGTCGAGGTTGGGAACCCGCTTCGATCCCGGCATGCGCGCCGCGTCGAGCGTCATTTCCATGCCGAACGGAAACCCGTCCTCCGCGCGCGCGATTTCGGAGATTGCAGGCAGCATCAGCAAGGCGAGCGCGGCGACGGCACAGATCGGCTTGAACGGGAGCATTGGTCCTCACTGGAAAAGGATTCGCCGGCGTTTTAGGTGAGCAATGCGAGATTGGCCAGACCTCGCGAAGCGGAATGGATGTCGCTCCACGCCCGCGGTGAGTGGCCCAAGCGAGAGCCCCGCGCTCTTGCGATCGCGGGGCTCTCTCGGGGCGCCTCGACGGCCCTATTTCAGCACCATCGCCGTGAACGGATAGACATAGGCCTGCAGCGTCACGAGCACGCCGACCAGGCAGGCCAGCACGATCGAGTGCAGGAAGACGTAGCGCAGGATCGAGCCCTCATGGCCGTACCAGTTGGTCGCGGTGGAGGCGACGACGATCGACTGCGCGTCGATCATCTTGCCCATCACGCCGCCGGAAGAGTTGGCGGCGGCCATCAGCACCGATGACAGGCCGAGCTGTTCGGAGGTGATCTTCTGCAGGTTGCCGAACAGGATGTTCGAGGCGGTGTCCGATCCGGTCAGCGCCACGCCGAGCCAGCCGAGCAGCGTGCCGAAGAAGGGATACAGCACGCCGGTCGCGGCGAAGGCGAGACCGAGCGTGGCGTCGACACCGGACAGCCGCGTCAAGGTGCCGATCGCCAGCATCGCCGAAATCGTAATCAGCGAATAGCTGACGACGCGGATCGTCGAGCCGTATTCGCGCACCATCCGCACCGGCGAAAAGCCCATCACAAAGCCGGAGATGATCGCCGCGATCAGCATGCCGGTCCCGGTGAACGACATGTAGGTGAAGGCGAACACCGCGCTCTCCGGCGTCGGCTTGGCGGCGACCGGCGGCACCTTGTTGATCATGTTGTGCAGCTCGGGCACCGGGTAGTTCCAGGTGAAGATCCCGTTCGCCCAGGCCTTGAACGCGCCGTTGCCCCAGATCAGCATGATCACGCAGAC
>NZ_JAFATE010000248.1 GCF_019244115.1 Bradyrhizobium sp. | reverse complement strand
CACGAGGTGGACCATCCACATTCGCCGGTCGCGTATTTCGGCGCCGATCAGCCGTTGCCGCTCGACTGCGGCATCAATCTTTCCCCTTTCCAGATCGCCTATCAGACCTATGGCGAGCTCAACGCCGACAAGTCCAACGCCATCCTGATCTGCCATGCGCTGACGCTCGACCAGCACGTCGCCAACATCCATCCGCTGACCGGCAAGCCCGGCTGGTGGGAGCCGATGGTTGGGCCCGGCCGCCCGCTCGACACCAACAGCTACTTCATCATCTGCGCCAACGTGATCGGCGGCTGCATGGGCTCGACCGGACCGGCCTCGACCAATCCGGCCACCGGCAAGCCGTGGGGGCTGGATTTTCCTGTCGTCACCATTCCCGACATGGTGCGGGCGCAGGCGATGCTGCTCGACCGGCTCGGCATCAAGACGCTGTTCTGCGTGGTCGGCGGCTCGATGGGCGGCATGCAGGTGCTGCAATGGACGGCCGCCTATCCCAGCCGTGTGTTCTCCGCGCTGCCGATCGCCTGCTCGACGCGCCATTCCGCCCAGAACATCGCGTTCCATGAGCTCGGCCGGCAGGCCGTGATGGCCGATCCGAACTGGCACCAGGGCCGCTACGCCGAGCACGCCACGCTGCCGCACCGGGGCCTGGCGGTGGCGCGGATGGCGGCGCACATCACCTATCTCTCGGACGCCGCGCTGCATCGAAAATTCGGCCGCCGGATGCAGGACCGCGAGCTGCCGACCTTCTCGTTCGACGCGGATTTCCAGGTCGAGAGCTATCTGCGCCACCAGGGCTCGTCCTTCGTCGAGCGTTTCGACGCCAATTCCTATCTCTATCTGACGCGCGCCATGGACTATTTCGACATTGCCGGCGATCATGACGGCGTGCTCGCATCCGCCTTCCGCGGCATCAAGACCCGCTTCTGCGTGGTCTCCTTCACCAGCGACTGGCTGTTCCCGACCGCGGAATCGCGCGCGCTGGTGCATGCGCTGAACGCTTCCAGCGCGCGGGTCTCGTTCGCCGAGATCGAGACCGACCGCGGGCATGATGCGTTCCTGCTCGACGTGCCCGAGTTCTTCGACATCGCGCGCGGTTTCCTGCAATCGGCCGCCAAGGCGCGCGGCCTCACCAGCAACGGCGGCTGACATGCGTGCGGAACAGCAGGTCCTGCCACTGAACGGCTTTGCGTCCGAGCCCACGCGGCGCTACCGCGCCGACCATCTGCTGGTCGCCGAAATGGTCGAGCGCGGCTCAAAAGTGCTCGACGTCGGCTGCGGCGACGGCGATCTCTTGCAGCTGCTCGAAGGCCGCGGCATCGACGGCCGCGGTGTCGAGCTGTCGCGCGAGGGCGTCAACCGCTGCGTCGCCAAGGGGCTTGCCGTGGTGCAGGGCGACGCCGACACCGATCTCATCGATTATCCCGACGATGCCTTCGACTACGTCATCCTGTCGCAGACGCTGCAGGCGACGCGGCAGCCGAGAACGGTGCTGGAAAATCTCCTGCGCATCGGCCGCCGCGCCATCGTCTCGTTCCCGAATTTCGGCTTCTGGCGGCTCCGCCTGCAGCTCCTGATCGGCGGCCACATGCCGCGCACCGAAAACCTCCCCAACACCTGGTACGACACGCCGAACATCCATTTCTGCACCATCAAGGATTTCGTGCAGCTCTGCGATGAGACCCACGTGAAGATGGAGCGCGCGGTCGCGCTCGACAATTACGGCCGACCGCTGCGGCTCAACCTGCCCTGGTGGTTCTGGAACATGTTCGGCGAGCAGGGCGTGTTCCTCTTGAGCCGCGCGAGCAAGACGAAGTAACCCGCCGGAGCTCGCGTTCGCAAATCAGGAATCCAGCGCCACAACAGCCTTCTTGCGAGGTATGCCCATATTGCGTCCGCTTGCAATCGTCTCTGACTGCGGCGAACGGTCTGCAGAAATTGGAGCTTTATTTCATGCGCTCCGATCCATAATGTCTTCCTATCGGCAACATCGTCGCCTGGGGATGCAGGAGAAGTTGGTTGGCTGCGCGATTGCTCTTTACCAACGCCGGTTATGCTCCCAGCAACAATCTGGCCCGCAGCCTGCGAGCAGGTGCCGAGCCTGCCTTCATCGTGGGTTGCAATGACGACCAGTTCACCCTGAAGAGATCCGACGCGGACAGAAACTACCTCGTGCCGCCGGCTAACCATCCCGAATGGGGCCAGGCACTGCGACGGATTGTCGAAGCAGAACACCTTAGTCTGATTGTCCCTACCATTGATTCGGATCCGGACAGCCTGTCGCGCGTGCGCAAGCAGATCGGTGAGTATTTGTTCCTGCCACGCGCATCCGTGCTCGAACTCTGTCGTGACAAGTACCGCCTTACTGCGTTCTTGCGCAGCAACGGCGTCGACACTCCGGCGAGCTACCAGGTGAAGGATCTGGGGCACGTCACCAAGATCTTCCGGGAGTTGAGGGGCAGGCCACTCTGGTGCCGTGTCCGAGACGGGGCGGGCGCGCTTGGCGCGTTGCCGGTCCGGACACCGGAGCACGCGCGCAGCTGGATCCGGTACTGGAAGGAGATGAGGGACGTGCCAGTCCCTTCGTTCATGCTTTCAGAATACTTGCCGGGCCGCGACTTCGGCTGTCAAAGCCTCTGGAATGACGGCGAGTTGGTGCTGATCAAGACGTACGAACGGCTTTCCTATCTCGGGATGGGGAGTAAACCGGCACAAGTGTCTTCGGTGGCAGCCCTGGCGAAGACCGTGTTCGAACCGAAGGTCGTCGACACCTGTACACGGGCAATCCGATTGCTTGATGCAAAAGTGTCCGGTGTCTTCAGCGTGGATCTCAAAGAGAACGTGCGCGGTGTTCCGTGCATTACGGAAATCAACGCAGGTCGGTTTTCGTCCGCGACGAACATCTTCGATCTGGTCGGGAAGCACAACATGGCCCAGAGCTATGTCCGGCTGGCGAACGGCCTGCCGGTCGACATTGAGAGCAGTTACGACGCTGCTCCCGATTGGTACATGCTGAGAGGCATCGATGGCGCGCCGTGTATCTTTCACGCCTCCGAATTCTCCGATAACATCGGCAAGCTTGGCAAGGCGCCGGCCCGCATCGGGGCCGCTTGAGGGCAACCGGAAGGTAATTTCACATGGCAGATATTCAAATCTATAGACAAATAAAGAAGGGTCGAACGTTTTTGCGGGTGGAGGTCACGCCCAAGAGCGCGGAGACGCGCAAATTGCTTCGTCAATTCCAGGCGGGAGTCAGGGAATTTGAGAAAAACTGGAAAGCGACCGACGCCTATCGCGCCGCGAGAAAGGCCAAGAAAGCAAAGAAAAAGAAGACCGCCAAGTAGAGCAGTCGAGCATCACGTCGTCACGGTTACGATTGATCGAGACCTCGACAGCCATCAGCTGGAGACCATCCAACTGGAGTTGCGAGCTCTCGCTCGAGCTTGCGGGCTGGAGGTCAACGGCATCGAGGTGGAAACCTCGACGCGCCGCTAGCCGACATTGCGTTGCCCAATTTGGGATCGCGCATAATCGGTGTCGCGACACTTTTGGCTCGCCTTCTCTCAGGAGGAGCAGCCACAGGTGGCTTGCTCCTCGAGCGAAAACTGCATCCCGAGTTCGGTGAACAGAGCCCTGGCGGCGTTGACGTGCTCTTCAGCGCTCGCCTGCTGGCCGATCCCTCGGTAACGTCTTCCGAGCCCGAGGTGACATTGAGCCGCGAGAGGTCGCAGACCGAGCTCCTCGGCCCTTCGCAGTGCCTCGAGAAAATTCGTCTCGCATTCGTTCAGGGTAGCAGGGTCTGTCGCGCGAAGCTCAGCTAAAAGTCGAAGTGCGTAAGCTTCATGGCCACGTTCGCCATGTTTGCGTGAAAGCATGAGCGCCCGTTGGCCGCACCGCTCGGCTTCGGCGGCACGAAGCTTCCGCAGATAAGCCTCGCCCAAGCGGACTATTGTCATTGCGAGCCCGCTCATACGGTGCATTGCGGCCGATTCTCGTTCTGTTTCCTCCAACAGAACGATAGCCTCGTCTAGGCGATCGGAGAGGCAATACGCATATCCAAGGGATGTACCGATCAGCGGTGTCATCAATGGCAGAATCCATGAGCGGCACAGCTCGAAGCCTTGCTCGAGGACGCTGATGCCTCGCGGCGCCTCGCCCCGGAGGGCTAGAACAGTGCCGGCTCCATAATAGGAGAACGCAAGGCTGTAGACGTGATTGGCAGCTCTGGCAATTTCCACGGCCTCTTCCGCAAAGCGCACGGCCTTGTCGAACTCGCCGAGCTCGGCAAGCGAACACACCAGATAGACCCGTCGGAACACGCCCTGAACGCCGGTCGTGCCCAATGTGTCGGAGGCGAGATCATTTGGAAGGCGCTCGACCGCCCTGGATAATATGTCTACCGCGCGATGATGATCTCCCCGTGCCGTCAAAGCCGCTCCTAGATGTCCGCTGATGATCGTCCGGAGCGACAGGTCATCCAATTCGTCCGCGATGGCCACGGCGCGTTCGCCCGCCTCGATCGCCGGGCCGAGCTCGCCCAGCAAGCGGTAGTATTGGCACGTGAACGATGAGGCCTGCCCGAGCCTTCGCTTGTCGCCGAGCTGTGTCGCCTGCGCCTGCACCTTCTGCAGGTGATCCAGGCAGCTCTCAAGGTGTCCCAATGGGTGAAGCGCGTTTCGAAGGTCGAATCGGATGTCGATGGCAAGTTCAATATTGTCTCTTGTTTCGGGCAACTTCTCGATGATCGCGATCGCCTGTTCGAACCAGACTCGCCCGTTCTCGAGTGCCGACCGCGAGAGCGCCTTCAGTCCGGCCTGCCGCAGGTATCGAACGGCCTTGTCCGACAACTCCCCGCGGACCGCGTGTTGCGCGAGGCGCTCGATGTGCTCGCCCATCCGGTCCCGATACTGATTCTCGATCGTGTCGACGAGTCGTGCGTGCAGCGCGCGCCGCCGCGCCCGCAGCAAGCCATCGTATGTCACCTCGTGGGTGAGCGCGTGTACAAACGAGTATTCGACGTCCGGGTAGAGCCCGGACTCATAGAGAAAGCCGGCTGCCTGCAGCCGATCGAGCGCATCACGCAATGCGCCTTCGGACAGATCGGCCATCGGTCGGAGCACGGCCAACGGAAACTCGCGGCCTACCACCGAAGCGATTTGCAAAAGATTCTTGTCGCGGGGGAGAAGACGATCTATTCGCGCCGCCAGAATGGCCTGGACCGTCGGCGGAGCCTGAATGGCACCGGTCGGGCGCAACAGACGATAGTGACCGCGTTCTCCGGCGAGGTAGTGCGTCTCCACCAGGGAGCGGACAGTTTCCTCCATGAAAAAGGGATTGCCGCCCCGCGCGATGAGATGCTGCTTGAGTGGTGCAAGCTCGGGATCCTCGCCAAGAAGCGCCTCGAGCAGATAGGCGGTGTCACGGGTCGGCAACGCGCTTAGCCGGATCTGATGATAGTTTTCCTTGCCTCCCCAGTTGTGCTGGTAGTCGGGGCGAAAACTGACCAGCAGCATAAGGCGAGCCGAACCCAGCGAGCTCACCAGCGAATCCAGCAGTTCTTGCGTCTCGCCGTCGACCCAATGGAGGTCCTCGAAAATCAGGAGCACCGGCTGTTTGCGGGCTTCCCGCAGCAACAAGCCCTTTACGGCGTCGATGTTGCAACGTCTGCGCTGAACCGGGTCGAGCGTTTGCCAGCGCTGGTCGTCGACGGGAATGTCGAGCAGGGCCAATAGCGCGGGAAGCATCGATTCCAGCCTCTCGTCGAGCGCGAGGGTCTTATCGACCACCTTTTGGCGGATATCGTGCAGCTCATCGCGGTCCTGGATTCCAAAGTAGCTCTTGAGAAGCGCGATCACCGGCAAATAGCTGGTCGCGCCTCCGTGTGAGATGGACGTGCTCTCAAACACGCGCCAGCCAAGAAGGCCAAGGAGCCGATTCGCGTGGGTGAACTCATAAACGAGACGCGACTTGCCGATCCCGGCCTCGCCGATGACCGCCACCAGCTGGCCCGATCCGATATCGACCAACCGCTGCGTGCGCCGCAGCTCATCGAGCTCGGCCTCGCGGCCGACAAACTGGGTCAGGCCTCGGATCGTCGCGGCCTGCAGGCGAGTGCGCGCCGGCCCCGCTCCGATCAGCTGATAGACCTCCTCGGGCTCGGCCAGCCCCTTGACCGGCATCAGGCCGAGGGACCGCGCCGAGACATAATCCTCGGCCAATCGAATGGTCTTCTTCGTCGTCAGGATCGAACCCGGCTGCGCCATCTGCTCCATGCGGGCAGCCACGTGTACCGCCTCACCGACAACGGTGTATTCCATGTCCAGGTCGTTGCTGATGGCACAGATGGCGACTTCGCCGGAGTTGAGTCCGACGCGAATCCTGAGCGGGCCATGGTCGGGCTGATCGACGAGGTCCGCCAATTTGGCCGCCGCGTCCTGCATTCTCAGCGCGGCGAAACACGCGCGCACGGCATGATCCTCATGGGCTACTGGCGCGCCGAAGATCGCCATGATCCCGTCACCCATGACCCGGTTGACGGTACCTTCGTAGCGGTGAACGGCCTCGATCATCTGCTCGAGCACGGGGGCGAGGATGGCCTGCGCACTCTCAGGATCTTGGCCGGATATCAGAGCTAGTGAGCTCGTGATGTCCGCGAACAGCACGCTCACTTGCTTACGTTCACCCGCGGGCTCAGCGGTGGAAGTGGCGTTCCTGGCAAACGGCGGGCCAGTCTGTGGTCGCACCGCCTGAGAGCGCGCGGACAGATAGTTTTCGACGCTCTGACCCGTCGAATGGCCGCAATGTGAACAGAACCTCGCCGTCTGCGGGAGTTGAGTGCCGCAGTTCGCGCAAACGCGTGCCAGGGCCGAAGCACATTGTTCACAGAACCTCGCCGCTGGACTGTTTTTGTGATGGCACTTCGGGCAAATCATCTAGGTTCCTAAAAGGCCGCGCCTACGGTAACGTCGAATACCGTTGTCAACAAGGCAGTATTTCTGTTTCGCGGTCATGCCAGCGGCTGCAGGCTATGGGCGATGAGACGCACGGACGTGTATCTGACACCATCAAGACCTTCGTTGTGTGACCGGCGTCCAACATTGACCCCTCGCGCTCGACAATTACGGCCGGCCGCTGCTGACGGCGTGCCCGAACCGGACTAGCATCCGTAGATTGGAGGCGGTCATGTTCAATCCCACACAAATTGTCATCCAGGCGTTTGTCGAGCAGCTCAAAGGCAAGTACAGTCAAGTCTATGGCGACCTCGAGCCCGCCTATCGCGACATCATTGGTTTCGTCGGACGCCTCGCCTTGGAGAATATCGCCAATAGCGACGCGGCCTACCACGACATGAACCACACCATCATGGTGACGCTGGTGGGCCAGGAGATCTTGCTCGGGAGGCACACCTGCGAGGGCGGCGTTACCCCACGTGACTGGCTGCATTTCATGATCTCGCTGTTGTGTCACGACATCGGTTATGTGCGCGGGGTATGTCGGGGCGACCGCAATGGGCGGTATGTCTCGAACGAAAGCGGCGACGTCGTGCCGATATCTGCGGGAGCCACCGATGCGTGCCTGACGCCTTATCATGTCACGCGATCGAAGCTGTTCGTTCGCGAGCGTTTCGGCAAGGCGAGCTTGATCCATATCGATACCCTGCAGATCGAGGCGAATATCGAGCACACGCGATTCCCGGTGCCGGAGCTCGAGCAGCACACCAGCACGGCGGATTATCCAGGCCTGCTTCGTGCCGCGGATCTGATCGGCCAACTCGCCGACATCAACTATCCGCGCAAGACGTCGGCGTTGTTTGCGGAATTTCGCGAAACCGGCGTGAGCGAGAAACTCGGATACCAAACGCCGGAGGATTTGCGGACAGCGTACCCGGCCTTCTTCTGGCGCGCTGTTCACCCCTATATCGGCGATGCACTCCGATATCTGCGGGTCACGCAGGAAGGCAAACAGTGGATCGCTAACCTCTACGCACACGTATTCTCGGAAGAGCACCGCGAAGCCACCGGGGCGCATTGAGGCGGCTCGATGCCCCCTGGCATCGTCAGGCACCGTGAAGGTTCATGATGCAAAGCCGGATCGCGAAGACCGTTGGGGCACTCTTTGTCCACCGGAGCGGCGAGGTGCTTTTGGGATTGCGTGCGGCGTGGAAGGCCTCCTGGCCACTTCACTGGGACACGATCGGCGGGCGTGTCGAGGACGGCGAAGGCCTTGAAGAGGCCCTGGTCCGCGAGATTCAGGAGGAGGCTGGGGTTACGCCAACCAAGTTCTGCCTGCTCGCCATTGTCAGAGAGTCGCGCCCCGAAATCTACGGCGACGCACTGCATCACGTCTACGCGGTGACCGGTTGGGAGGGTGGCGAGCCGTCGAACGTCAGTGATGAGCACACAGAGTTCCGGTGGTTCAGCATCGGCGACATGCGCACGCTGACGAACATCGTCGATCCTGATTATCCGCGACTTGCACAGCAGGCTCTCTCGGGTGACGAGCCGGGGACGGACTGACAGCCGCGTCACGGCGCGGGCCGATCGCCGCGATACTTGGGACAACGAGCCGGATCGATTCCCATGAGTCTTGCCGGCCAGTCGAATTCCGCTATTGCGCATCGAAAAGCTGAATTCCACGTATCGAAGCGGCTTCGGCCAGCCATTCGAGCGCGACGGCATATTCCCTGTTTTCGATGAATTCGTTCACGACCTGACAGCTCGCGGGCGCGAGCTGAGACGCAAGCGACGAAAGCAGGGACGACAGCGAGGTCTCCAGATGCTTCCAGCTGCAATCGATCATGCTCAGCTTCGGTGGTCATGGTTTTGCAGCGCTGGTTGTGACACTGCGTTATGCAACCAAAGACCGGACTCTTATATCAACAATTGCTTAACTCGTGCGCAACTACTGTTTGCAGATCGCCGTGCTTACCAAGAAACGGATCATGCGTAGTCTCAGTGTTTACAATCGTTTCGCGATGATTATCGCGGTCTTGACCGTGGTTTTCGTCGCCGTGCTCGCCTCCCAGGTGGTGGTCCTGCGGAACACGATCATCGAGGAACGTCGGACCAAGGTGTTCGATCTGGTGGAGGCCGCCAAGAAGATTCTATCGGCCTACGATGAAAAGGCAAAAGCCGGCAAGATTTCCGCGGAGCAGGCGAGGCAGCTGGCCTTCGATGCGATCGGCGCGATGCGCTGGGGCAAATCATCAGACTATCTCGGAGTCTATGGGGCCGGCTCCGGCAATGCCGGCGTGACCTACGTGCATGCCAATCCAAAGTACATCAACGTCAACCGCTGGGACTACAAGGACAACCAGGGCCAGCTTCTGATCCAGAACATCGTCGGCAAGGCCCGCACCGGCGGCGGCTTCCTCGAATATCAGGTCCCGAAAGCGACCGGAGGTCCCGAACTGCCAAAGCTGTCCTACGCCGGTGGATATGGCGAGGGCGACAAGCTGCTCGCGATCCAGGCCGGCGTCTACATTGACGACATCGACGCCGCCGTGTTCGAGCGGGCCGTCTGGATCGGTGCGGCAGGTCTTGCGGGATTGCTGGTCGCGGCATTGGCCGCCTTCGTTCTCGGCCGCGGCCTGGTTCGCCCGCTCGGCAGGATCTGCGGCGTGATGGACGGCCTCGCCAACGGGGAGTTGAGCGCCGAGGTGCCGTTCGTAGCGCATCGGAATGAAATCGGCCGTATCGCGCGCAGCCTTGCGGTCTTCAAGGACAGGCTGATCGAGACCGAGCGTCTGCGAACCGAGCGCGATGAGGCGACGACGCGCGCGGGCGCCGATCGTAGGGCGGCGCTGGACCGGATCGCCAGCGAGTTCGAGCGCAATGTCGGCGGCATCGTCGGCGCGGCGGCGTCGGCGGCCGGCGAAATGCAGCAGTCGGCGCAGTCGCTGTTTGCCATCGCCAAGGAGACGTCACGCCAGAGCACGACGGTCGCTGCGGCCGCCGAGCAGACCACTGGGAATGTGCAGACCGTGGCGGCCGCAGCCGAGCAACTTTCGACATCGGGTCAGGAGATTTCCGGACACATCGCGCGCTCGGGATCGATCGCGCGAAGCGCGGTTGCACAGGCTGAACGCACCAATGCCATGGTCGGGGGCCTTCTGGAGGCGACCCAGAAGATCGGCGAGGTGATGGGCCTCATCCAGACCATCGCCGGGCAGACCAACTTGCTGGCCCTGAACGCAACCATCGAGGCAGCGCGCGCCGGCGAAGCGGGCAGGGGCTTTGCCGTCGTCGCAAGCGAGGTGAAAGCCTTGTCGACGCAGACCGCGAAGGCGACCGAGGAGATCGCCGATCAGATCCAGGCGATCCGCGACGCCACCGGCGGCACGGCCGACGCCATTCGGGAGATCGGCGCCACCATCGGCGAGATCGACCAGATCGCGACAGCCATCGCCGCTGCGGTGGAGGAGCAGGGCGCATCGACGCGGGACATTGCGAGGAGCGTGCAGCAGGCGGCCGAAGGCACGCGTGGAGTCACGAAAAACATCGCCGAGGTGACACAGGCGTCGAGCCAGGTCGGAACGGCCGCCGAACTTGTGCTCGGCTCGGCCGGCGAACTCGCCAAACAGTCCGAGCGGCTGAAGCAGGAAGTCGAGAGCTTTCTCGGGACCGTCAGGGCGGCGTAGGTTCTGTCATTGCGAGGCGCGTCAGCGACGAGCATCGGTAGGGTGGGCAAAGCGAAGCGTGCCCACCATCACGCAAGGATGCAGACGGGCGGTGGGCACGGCGCAAGAGCGCCTTTGCCCACCCCACAGGTCGCCGCATTGAGGTCTACGACATCTACGCAAGCACCATCGAACGCGGGTCGCGCGGACCCCAGCGGCCGGCCTCGGCCAGCGCAATGAAGCGCGCGACGGTATCGTTGAACAGCGCGGGCTCCTCCAAGTTGAGCACATGGCCTGATTTCGGGAAGAAGGTCAGCCCCGCGGCCAAAAGATGCTTTTTCAGAAACAGGCTCGGTTCGATGCAATTATCGTCTTCGTCGCCGCAGACGATCAGCGCCGGCGTCGCGACTTTCCGGATCGCCTCCGTCATGGTGTAGATCGAGGGCCGCGCGCCTTGAAAACTGCGCATCGTGTTGGCCGAGCCCTTTGCGTCGTGGCGGGCGAGCGCGGCATAAAATTCCGCATGGCCTCGCGGGTCCTTGACCAAAAATGGAATCCGCCCGGGCGCCTCGGCCGTCAGCTTGGCGACCTCGGCCGAACCCTTTGTCTCGAACTGCTCGGCATTGGCCCGGCACTGCGCGCGCCAGGCTTCCAGATGCTCCAGGTTCGAGCCTGAGCCGACGCCGGCGAGTGTCATCGACAGCATTCGCTCCGGCGCATGCAGCGCCACCTGCAACGACGAATAGGCGCCCATCGAGAGCCCGACGAAGTGCGCTTTCGCAATGTTCAGACGGTCGAGCACGGCGAGCGCATCAGTGTAGAAATGCACGTAGGTGTAGACGTCGGCGGGCCCCGGCACGTCGGAGGGCGCATAGCCGCGCGCGGAGTAGGCGATACAGCGATGGCCGCGTGAAAAATAGCGCAGCTGCGGCTCCCAGTTGGTGTGGTCGGCCGCGAATTCGTGCAGGAAGAGGATCGGCGTGCCGCTGCCCGCTTCCTCGAAATAGAGGTGGACGTGATCGCGCGTGACGGCGTGGGGCATTTGGCTTCCCTCTCCTTCGCGCATGTCCCGGCGAAGTGAAGGCCGGTTCGCCGATAAGGGACAAGCGCCAATGTGGCGGCCGGATTTCAAAATCGCAGGACATGGTTGCGGCCGCAATGGGGCGGCCCGGTTTCATCGCCACGAAATTTCCGAGAAATTTCCTCGAAGTTGTTTTTGCACTGCCACACGAGACCATGCTCTCGCCACAACCGGACATGCATACGGCCCGCGGATATCGGGCCTTGGTGCTTCCTCGGGCCGATGGGGAACAGGGGGTGTCAACGAGGAAAGTGAATGATCAATCGAACTGCGTTCTTCCGCCCACGGTTTCACGTCGTCGCTCTGGCCATGTGCTCGCTGGCATTTGCAGGCTCAGCCACGCCAGCCGCGGCACGGTCCCACCACGGAGCCGGGCGTCACGCACACACTCGCCACATCGGCCACTATGCTGCACGGAACTCGCGCCATCTTCGACATCTGGCACGCCATGCGCGCGGGGAGCGCCACCTCGCGCAGGCGCAGGACCGTGGCCTTGATGACGGCCAGGCGCGTGCCATTTCCGACACGGCGTCGAGCGGGACCGCGAACAGCCTCAGCTCTGCTGTCTCCAGCTTCAGCTCCGCCGTCTCCAATGTCGTTGCCGAGGCGCGCCGCTATCTCGGCGGCGGCAATCCCACGGGCCGCTCCACACTGTGGTGCGCGCGCTTCATGAACATGGTTCTGGAGCATACCGGCCACCGCGGCACCGGATCCGACATGGCGGCGTCATTCGCGAGTTACGGCCAGCGCGTCTCCGGTCCGCAGGTCGGCGCCATCGCCGTGATGGCGCGGCGCGGCGGCGGCCATGTCGGCGTCGTCTCCGGCATCGATGCCCAGGGCAACCCGATCGTGATCTCGGGCAATTACGGCAACCGCGTCAAAGAGGCAAAAATCTCGCGCGGGCGGATCTACGCCTACGTGCTGCCGAACTGAGTGTCATTGCGAGAATCGTAGAAGCGTAGGGTGGGCAAAGCGAAGCGTGCCCACCTTGCTTCAACGTTTGGCGGCTGGTTCGAGAATGGTGGGCACGGCGCGAAGAGCGCCTTTGCTCACCCTACAGCAGCGCGGCTGCTACAGCAGCGCCGGCTGCTCCACTGCGATCGTGTCGCCGAGACTGATCGTGCCGGGGGCGATGACCTCGGCATAGATGCCGCACTCGTTGTGGCCGAAGCTGCGCATCAGCGCGGCGGGAATGTCGAGATCGCGCGCGGCGGTTTCGGGATCGACATTGGTGGCGGCACAGCGGGTGATGGTCTTGACCACCTTCAGCCGCGCCTCGCCGACCGCGAGCGTCTGATGCAAGAGGCCTGCCTCATGCCAGGCCGGCCAGCCTTGGACGTAGAGATTGGCGCGGAAGCGTATCGGATTCACGGCCGCGCCGACCATGGTTTCGATCGCGGCAACGCTTGCC
>NZ_JAFATE010000211.1 GCF_019244115.1 Bradyrhizobium sp. | reverse complement strand
GTCTCGCCGCGGCCGAACGAGGGCAGCCAGCCCAGCACAACGGCGAACAGGTAGATCAGGAGGATGCCGATCAGGAAGGTCGGCAGCGAAATGCCGATCAGGGAGATCGCCTGGAAGGCTTTGGCCAGCAGCGAATTGCGGTGCAGTGCGGAATAGACCCCCATCAGGATGCCGAACACCATCGCGAGAATGGTGGCGCAGGTCGCGAGCTCCAGGGTGGCCGGCATCCGCTCCTTCAGCAGGTCCGCGACCGGCTGGCGGAACTGGTAGGAGACGCCGAACTGGAATCTTGCGGCATTGCCGAAATAGCGCGCGAACTGCACCAGCACCGGATCGTCGAGCCCGAGTGATTTGCGCATCTCCGCGCGCTGCGCCGCCGAGGTGTCGATCGAGACCATCTGGCTGATGGGGTCGCCCGCGAAGCGGAACATTGCAAACGCGACACAGCCGACGACGATCATGACGGCGATCGCCTGGATGGCCCGACGAAGAATGAAGGCGAGCATCTCTTCCTTTCGCTTTTCGCAAGAACTCTATCCCCTCATCCTGAGCGCGGCGTCTTCGCCGCGTCTCGAAGGATGAGGCCCGGTCCTTGGCCTCATGGTTCGAGACGGCGCAAAAGCGCCTCCTCACCATGAGGGTCTGGAGTATTCCTTAAAACGAAGGGTCCCGGAGCGTGCTGCCGCCGGGACGCTGAACTTCAAGACTTGGCTACTCTTCCGCTTTGGTGGCCCAGTACAGCAGGACCTGGTTGTCCGCGCGCTGCGTCAGCTTCACCTTTTTCGACACGCCCCAGGCCAGCGACTGCTGGTGCAGCGGGATGTAGGCATAATCCTTGATGCCGATCTCAAAAGCCTGCTTGATCATCTGGTCGCGCTTGGCGGTGTCGGCCTCGATCAGGATCTTGTCGGTCAGGGCATCGAGCTCCCGGTTGCAATAGCCGCCAAGATTAGCCTCGCCGCGGGTGGCGTCGTTCTTGTCGTCGCGGCAGCCCATGATGTCATGCAGCACGTTGTGCGAATCCATCGTGGCCGGCGTCCAGCCGAGCAGGAAGAACGAGGTCTGGTAGCCGCCGGGTTTCAGCACCTTTGCGAAATACTGCGCCTTCGGCTGCGCCATGAGGTTCACCTTGATGCCGATGCGGGCCAGCATGCCGACCACGGCCTGGCAGATCGGGCCGTCATTGACGTAGCGGTCGTTCGGACAGTCCATCGTGACCTCAAATCCGTCGCCATAGCCGGCCTCGGCCAACAGCTTCTTGGCGCCGTCGGGATCGAGTTTCGGTCGAGTAAACTCCTTCGACAGCTTGAACAGCTCCGGCGCGATCATCAGCGCCGACGGCGTCGACAGCCCGCGCATCACCCGTGTCTTGATCAGGTCGATGTCGACAGCCTTGTAGAAGGCCTCGCGGACGCGGACGTCCTTGAACGGGTTTTTGCCCTTGACGCTGGAATAGAGCAGCTCGTCGCGTGTCTCGTCCATGCCGAGAAAGATGGTGCGCAGCTCCGGCCCCTTCAGCACCTGCGCATTCGGGCTCGAATCGACGCGTGCGATGTCCTGGATCGGCACGGGCTCGATGACGTCGACCTCGCCCGAGAGCAGGGCAGCGACGCGGGTCGCGTCGGAGGCGATCGTGGTGAAGACGATTTCCTTTAAGTTATGTTCGGGCTTGCCCCACCAGTTCGGGTTGACCTTGAACACGGTCTTGACGCCGGGCTGGTGGCTCTCGATGGTGAAGGGCCCGGTGCCGTTCTCGTGCAGTGCGGCGTAGCTCGGCGTGGTCGCCGAGACCGGCGTCGGCGCGACCGAGTTGTTCTCCTCGCACCACTTCCTGTCCATGATGTACCAGGAGTCCCACTGCGAGATCAGGATCGGATTGGGCGCGCTCAGGACGACGTCGACGGTATAGTCGTCGACCTTGACGAATTTTGCGTCCGAGGGAACGTTGGACAGGAAGTTGGAGCCCTGTGCGCGCACCCGGTCGGCCGAAAACAGCACGTCGTCGGCGGTAAAGGGATCGCCATTGTGGAATTTCACGCCCTTGCGCAGGTGAAAGCGCCAGCGCGTCGGCTCCGGCGTTTCCCAGCTTTCGGCGAGCGCCGGGACAGTCTTGAGGTCCTTATCGCGCGTCACCAGCCCCTCATAGACATGGCCCTGATGGGCGATGGTTGTCGTTTCCTTGAAGGTGTAGGGGTCGAGCGATTTCAGCGTGCCCTGGTTGGCGTAGCGCAGGGTCTGGCTCGACGCCGGCTGCATCGCAAGCGACGCCAGTGCGCCGATGGCCGCGGCAAACAAGGTGGGACGTACGGACATTGATCAGAGGCCTCCGCGGTGGCACGCTTCGCATTTTCAGGAACTGGTCCGAGAAGCCGGGCATGACACGAATTTCGGCTTCGGGACACGTGCCGCCCATGTTGGATCGGCTTGGGCCGCCGTGCAAGCCGCTTTGTGCGTGACCCTGCCAGAGCGCGCGCGGAAAGCCGCGAGCCTCTTGCGGCAGCCGCTGCAAGCGTGCCTCGATATCCGACTTTGGCAGTGGCCGAAAGCCGCGGGAGCGCCCGCGGCAGGCATAACTCCCCGGCCGGGCACTGGTTGACCATAACTGTTAAAAAGTACAGTGTCCGAACGCTCCCAGCCGGGCCCTATCGCTTGCACGCGAGCGCCGGCCGTGGCGTAGTGCGGAAATTGCATCCAGCGGAGCGGCTGATATGAAGGTCAATGTCGAGATCGATTGCACGCCGCTCGAGGCCCGGCAATTCTTCGGCCTGCCGGACGTGTCCCCGATGCAGACGGCGGTCATGGACAAGCTGCAGCAGCAGATGATGGCCAACATCGAAAAGGTCACGCCTGAAGCGCTGATGCAGAGCTGGTTCACCTTCGATCCGAAACTTGCCGAAAAGTTTCAGGATCTGTTCGTCACGATGGCCGGCCTCGGCTCGCTCGGGGGCGACAAGAAGAGGTAATGGCTCCCGACGGACGCCCATCGCCGGCCGCCGGGCGGTTGCGCCCGCCGGGGCTAGGCCTGCTGCTCGCCGAGGCGCGCGCGATCTTTGAATTCAACGCCAGCTTCCTGTTGTCGCCGCTGCTCATGCAGGCGCCGCGCGGCGATGGCCATCCTGTCCTGACCTTGCCCGGATTTCTGGCCAGCGACCTGTCGATGGCGCCGATGCGGCACTATCTCGGCGAGCTCGGCTATGCGACGGAAGCCTGGCGCATGGGCCGCAACGTTGGCGGGCTCGGGCGCATGCGCGGCCTACTGCTGGATCGGCTCGCCGGGATATATCGCGATACGACGAGAAAAGTCTCGATCGTCGGATGGAGCCTCGGTGGCGTCTATGCGCGCGACCTCGCGCTGCAGGCCCCCGAACTCGTCCGCTATGTCGTGACGCTGGGCAGCCCCTTTGCCGGCGATGTGCGGGCGACCAACGCGACACGGCTCTACGAGGCGATGTCCGGCGAGATCGTGGAGGCCCATCCCGAGCTCCGCGCCGCGATATCAGGCGACCTGCCGGTGCCGACCACGTCGATCTATTCCCGCGCCGACGGCATCGTGAACTGGCGCACCTGCCAGCTGTGCCCCTCCGATACCGCCGAGAATATCGAGATCCATCTCGCCAGCCATGTCGGGCTCGGCGTCAATCCGGCGTCGCTGTGGGCAGTGGCCGACCGCCTGGCGCAGGCCGAAGGCCAGTTCAAGCAATTCGACCGGGCGGGGCCGTTTGCCATTGCCTACGCGCCCCCGGAACAGGCACAATCAACTTGAAACCATGAAGAAGCGCGTCAAAAGCGCGCCGCGCCGATTCTGAGGGAGGACAAACATGGGTGACGGCAAGAAACTGTCATCGCTGGACGCGTCGTTTCTGTATCTCGAAACGCCGGAAATGCCGATGCATGTCGGCAGCATGGCGATCTTCCGCCTGCCTGACGACTATCAGGGCGACTTCTTCGAAGCGTTCAAGGCGATGATCGCATCGCGGCTGCATCTGGCGCCGATCCTGAAGGCGCGGCTGGAGAAGGCACCGCTCGACATCGACCATCCTTCCTGGGTCGAGGACGACCAGTTCGACATCGACCGCCACATCTTCCGCGCCAGCCTGCCGGAGCCGCGCGACCGTGCGACCTTGGAGCGCATCGTCGGCTGGATGCATGCAAAACTCTTGAACCGCGCCCGCCCGCTCTGGGAATTCTACGTCTTCGAGGGCATGAAGGACAACGAGGTCGGGCTCTATTCCAAGATGCACCATGCCTGCATCGACGGCGGTGCCGGCGCGGCGCTGACCAACATGATCTACGACATGACGCCGGTGCCGCGCCAGGTTGATCCCCCTGCTGCTCGTGCAAAGGCGGAGCAGGAGCCGCGCGACATCGCCGCCAACCTGCTCGACGCCTATACCCAGCTCTGGAATCAGCCGCTCGATCCCGCCATCGCCAAGGGCATCGAGCTGCCGCGCTCGGGCAAGAGCGATCTCGGCTCGATCCTGTTCGATAATGCGATGTACCAGATCGAGAGCGCGGTGCGGTTCGCCGGCAGCATCCCGGCGATGCTCAGGAGCGTCACCGACGTGGTCGGAAAAATCTCCGATCCCGCCGCGCGCGAGAGCATCGCCAGCATGGCTTCGCCGCCGACGATCCTGAACAAGTCGATCTCGTCGGAGCGCAGCTTTGCCGGGGCCTCGATTTCGCTGTCGCGGGCCAAGGCGCTGGCGAAGCTGGCCGGCGGCAAGCTCAACGACGTGGTGCTGGCGCTCGCCTCCGGCGTGGTGCGCCGCTATCTGTTGCAGCATGGCGCGCTGCCGAAGAAATCCATGACCGCGGCGGTGCCGATCTCGCTGCGCGAGGAGGGCAACACCGAAACCAACAACCAGGTTTTCGGCATGATCTGCGCCATTGCGACCAATATCGAGGATCCCAGGGAGCGGCTCACCGCGATCATCGCCCAGTCGACCAAATCGAAGGAGATGGCGCATCCGCTCCGCGCCTTCATGCCGCAGGTGTCAAACATCTCGATGCTGGGCGCGCCGATCCTGGTGCAGATTCTCGCGCTGCTCTACAGCCGCTCCAGCCTGTCGGACGTGCTGCCGCCGACCGCCAACATCACGGTCTCCAACGTGCCGGGGCCGCGGCAGACGCTGTACGCGGCCGGCGCCGAACTCTTGCACATCTTCCCGGTCTCGATCTCGACCCATGGCATCGCCCTCAACATCACCGTGCAGTC
This sequence comes from Bradyrhizobium sp., assembly GCF_019244115.1. Lineage (GTDB taxonomy): Bacteria > Pseudomonadota > Alphaproteobacteria > Rhizobiales > Xanthobacteraceae > Bradyrhizobium. The sequence continues at coordinate 10,546 of NZ_JAFATE010000211.1, read as the reverse complement.
CTATCGCGACCAGCTCGATTTTGGCTTCATCGCCGGCGCCAACATCATCCCGCATGTTCAGGTGCTCTGCGACATGCTGCCCGAGGAGTTCGAACTGCTGGAGCAGGCGTTCGCGCCCGAGCGCCAGAGCGCAGCGGGCTGAAGTGTCGGCGTTTGAGTTTGGTTTATTCCGTAAGTTCGATTTGCGTATGGAGCTGATCGTTACCGCAAGCTCGCCATGCCCGGCCTTGTGCCGGGCATCCACGTCTTTCTTTCCTGGATCAGACGTGGATGGCCGGGACAAGCCCGGCCATGACGATGCGGCAATATCTGCGCCGATGTTTTGAGTAGGAAACAATCATGATCAACATGCCGCCGCTTCAGTTCGCCCAGACCAACGGCATCCGCATGGGCTATTACGAAGCAGGTCCGAAGGACGACAGGCCGCCGCTGGTGCTCTGCCATGGCTGGCCGGAAATCGCGTTTTCCTGGCGGCACCAGATCGAGGCCTTGAGCGCGGCCGGCATCCGCGTCATCGCGCCGGACCAGCGCGGCTATGGCGCGACGGACCGGCCGGGAGCGGTCGAGGACTACGACATGGAGCACCTGACCGGCGACCTCGTCGGGCTGCTCGATCATCTGAACATCGACAAGGCGATCTTCGTCGGCCATGACTGGGGCGGTTTTGTCGTCTGGCAGATGCCATTGCGACACATCGACCGTGTCGCCGGCGTCGTCGGCGTCAACACGCCGCATCTGCCGCGCGCGCCGATCGATCCGATCGAGCTGTTCAAGCAGCGCTTTGGCGAGCACATGTACATCGTGCAGTTCCAGAACCCGGCGCGCGAAGCTGACAGGATTTTCGACAGTCGCGTCGAGCAGACCTTTGATGCCTTCATGCGCAAGCCGGCGCCGCGTCCTGCTGGCGCGCCGGCAGAGCAGCCGGTTGCAGGCGTCGGCGCGTCGCCGCGGCTCAATCTTGCCTTTCCGCAGATGATCGCCAATTACGACGCCCGTCACGATCCGCGCAGGCCGATCCTGTCGGATGAGGAGAAAAAAGTGTTCGTCGACACGTTTACCAAAACCGGCTTCACCGGCGGGATCAACTGGTATCGCAACTTTTCGCGCAACTGGCAGCGCTCGGAAAATCTCGATCACACCGTGCGGGTGCCGTCGCTGATGATCATGGCGGAGAACGACGCTGTACTGCCGCCGTCGTCGGCCGACGGCATGGAGAAGCTGGTCCCGGACCTGGAAAAATACCTGGTCAGGGATAGCGGCCACTGGACGCAGCAGGAGCAGCCCGAGGAGGTTTCGGCGAAGCTGATCGAATGGCGGAGACGGCGGTTTGGGTGGCAATGACGCCGTCATTCCGGGGCGGTCCGAAGGACCGAATCCGGAATCTCGAGATTCTCAGGTGCGCAATTGCGCACCATGGTTCGCGCTGCGCGCGCCCCGGAATGACAGGTGAGGGGTGGGGAAAATCAAAATGGCTTCCAACAACAGACTGAGCCCGATCCCGCAGCCGCCGACGAAGCCGGTGGTCGGCAACATGCTGTCGCTCGATTCCGCCGCGCCCGTGCAGGACCTGACCCGGCTCGCAAAGGAGCTCGGCCCGATCTTCTGGCTCGACATGATGGGTGCGCCGCTCGTCATCGTCTCGGGCTATGAGCTCGTCGACGAACTTTCCGACGAGACGCGGTTCGACAAGGTGGTGCGCGGCGCGCTGCGGCGGGTGCGCGCGATCGGCGGCGACGGCCTGTTCACGGCCGATACATCGGAGCCGAACTGGAGCAAGGCGCACAACATCCTGCTGCAGCCGTTCGGCAACCGCGCCATGCAGTCCTATCATCCGAGCATGGTCGACATCGCCGAGCAGCTGGTGAAGAAGTGGGAACGGCTCAATGCCGATGACGAGATCGACGTCGTCCACGACATGACGGCGCTGACGCTGGACACCATCGGCCTGTGCGGCTTCGACTACCGCTTCAATTCGTTCTACCGGCGCGACTATCATCCCTTCGTGGAATCGCTGGTGCGCTCGCTGGAAACCATCATGATGATCCGCGGCCTGCCGCTGGAAAACCTCTGGATGCGCCGGCGCCGCGGCGATCTCGCCAAGGACGTCGATTTCATGAACAGGATGGTCGACGACATCGTCGCCGAGCGGCGCAAGGCGGCTGACGCCTCCGACGGCAAGAAGGACATGCTGAACGCCATGATGAGCGGCGTCGACCGTTCAACCGGCGAGCAGCTCGACGACGTCAACATTCGCTACCAGATCAACACCTTTCTGATCGCGGGGCACGAGACCACCAGCGGGCTATTGTCCTACGCGATCTATGCCCTGCTCAAGCATCCGGACGTGCTGACGAAGGCCTATGAGGAGGTCGATCGCGTCTTCGGTCCTGACGTCGACGCCAGGCCAAGCTATCAACAGGTCACGCAGCTCACCTACATCACGCAGATCCTGAAGGAGGCGCTGCGGCTATGGCCGCCGGCGCCGGCCTATGGCATCGCCCCGCTCAAGGACGAGACTATCGGCGGCAAATACACGCTGAAGAAGAACCAGTTCATCACCATTTTGGTGACCGCGCTGCACCGCGACCCCAGCGTCTGGGGACTGAACCCCGATTTGTTCGATCCGGAAAATTTCAACCCCGCGGCCGAAGCAAAGCGTCCGGTCAATGCCTTTAAGCCGTTCGGCAACGGCCAGCGCGCCTGCATCGGGCGTGGCTTTGCCATGCACGAGGCGGCGCTCGCGCTCGGCATGATCCTGCAGCGCTTCAAGCTGGTGGATCATCAGCGCTATCAGATCAGGCTCAAGGAGACGCTGACCATCAAGCCGGATGGATTCAAGATCAAGGTGCGGTTGCGCACCGGTCGCGACCGCACCATCCATGCTGACGCCGTCGCGGCAGCGGGTGCGGCGGGTGCGGCGACGCCGCGGGCGCGGACCCGGCCCGGGCACAACACGCCGCTCGTGGTGCTCTATGGCTCCAATCTCGGCACCGCCGAGGAGCTCGCGACGCGCGTCGCCGATCTCGCCGAGGTCAACGGCTTTGCCACGCGGCTTGCGCCGCTCGACGATTTTGCCGGCCAGTTGCCGGACAGCGGCGGCGTGCTGATCTTCTGCGCGTCCTATAATGGCGCCCCGCCGGACAATGCGACGAATTTTGTGAACTGGCTGCGCGGCGAGTTGCCGAACGATGCGTTCGCCAAGGTGCGCTACGCCGTGTTCGGCTGCGGCAACCGCGACTGGGCGGCGACCTATCAGTCGGTGCCGCGCCTGATCGACGAGGCGCTGGCGGCGCACGGCGCAAAGCGCGTCTATCCGCGCGGCGAGGGCGATGCGCGCAGCGATCTCGACGGCCAGTTCGAGAGCTGGTTCGCCGCGCTCGGCCAGGCGGCGGTCAAGGAATTCGGCCTCGACCAGAATTTTTCGCGCAGCGCGGAGGACACACCGCTCTATTCCGTCGAGCCGGTCGCGCCCAGCGCCGTCAACGCGGTGGCGGCGCTCGGCGGCACCGTGCGGATGAAGGTCCTGGTCAATCGCGAGCTGCAGAACAAGTCGGGCGCCGCGTCGGAACGCTCGACGCGGCATATCGAGGTGCAACTGCCTGATGGCATGACCTACCGCGTCGGGGATCACCTGAGTGTCGTACCCCGCAATGACGCAGCGCTGGTCGACCGGGTGGCGCGTCGCTTCGGCTTCCTGCCGGCCGACCAGATCCGGCTCGCTGTTGCCGAAGGCCGCCGCGCGCAATTGCCGGTGGGCGAGACGGTCTCGGTCGGCCAGCTCCTCACTGACTACCTCGAACTGCAGCAGGTGGCGACCCGCAAGCAGATCCAGATCATGTCCGAGCACACGCGCTGCCCGGTGACCAAGCCGAAACTCTTGGCCTATGTCGGCGACGATGCACAGGCGAGCGAGCGCTATCGCGCCGACATCCTGTCGAAGCGCAAATCGGTCTACGACCTCCTGGAGGAATTTCCGGCCTGCGAGCTGCCATTCCACGCCTATCTCGAAATGCTCTCAGTGCTCGCGCCTCGCTATTATTCGATCTCGTCCGCGCCCGCGCATGATGCGGGCCGCTGCAGCGCCACCGTCGGTGTGGTGGAAGGCCCGGCGGCCTCAGGGCGCGGACTTTATCGCGGCGTCTGCTCCAATTATCTCGCCTCGCGCCGCGAGGGCGAAACCATCTTTGCGACCGTGCGCGAGACCAAGGCCGGCTTCCGCTTACCCGACGATCCATCGGTGCCGATCATCATGATCGGCCCGGGCACGGGGCTTGCGCCGTTCCGCGGTTTCCTGCAGGCGCGCGCCGCGCAAAAGGCCGGCGGCGCGACGCTCGGGCCCGCGATGCTGTTCTTCGGCTGTCGCCATCCCGAGCAGGATTTCATCTACGCCGACGAGCTGAAGGCGTTCGCCGACGACTGCATCACCGAGCTCTTTGTAGCGTTCTCACGCAGTGACGGGCCTAAAACCTATGTGCAGCATCTGCTCGCGGCGCAGAAGGCGCGGGTCTGGGAGCTGATCGAGCAGGGTGCGGTCATCTTTGTCTGTGGCGACGGCTCGAAAATGGAGCCCGACGTCAAGGCGGCGCTGATGCAGATCCATCGCGACTGCACCGGCTCGGATGCCGATGCAGCCGCACGATGGATCGCCGATCTCGGCACAGAGAACCGCTACGTGCTCGACGTCTGGGCCGGCGGGTAGCTCCGACCTATCGACGAGTAGGGTGGGCAAAGCGAAGCGTGCCCACCATGGAGCGCGCCAGGTGCGAAGGGTGGGCACGGCGCGCACGCGCCTTCGCCCACCTTACCTTGATCGGCTCAGCGGCGCCTTGGGGAGGTGATGTCCCCGTTTTTGTCGTTGGGCGTGACGGGACCGCCGCCGTATGAACCGCCGGACCCGCCGCTCGCGCCGGTCCCGGTGCCGGCTGCGGATCCCGTCGTCCCGCTGCCGGCCGTTCCGGCGCCACTCGTGCCACTCGCACCGCCCATGCCCGTGCCGCCGGAGCCGCTGCTTGCGCCGGAGCCGCCGCTACCAGTTCCGCCTCCACTCCCTCCGCCACCACCGCCGCCGCCGCTTTGAGCGAGCGCGACCGTTGAACCGAGAGCAAAGAACATCGCCAAAGCGATCGTCGTGATCTTCTTCATGGTCATATCCTTTCCGCAGGAGTTGTGGCTTCGACGTCTGGCAATGTTTCGATGCGCCATCCGTTCCTAGTGATGCGGATGCGGCAGACCGTCCCAGGAGGGAAGCTGCGCTGGTCCAGCCCATCGTCATCACCGGCGCTCACGCCGCCGCGTACACGATGGCCCATTGCGGCGCCAAGACTGCTGCGTGCTCGACGTCTTGGGTGGATAGCTTCGATGCGCAGATGCGCAGGGTGGGGAGAGCGCGCACGCTCTACCCGCCCTGCGCGCTACGTCAGATCTCGACCTCGAGGCCGACTTCGACGACCTGGGAGGGCGGGACGCCAAAATACGCCGCCGGGAGATTGGCGTTGAGATGCATCATGGCGAACAGGGCTTTTCTCCAGACCGCCATGCCGGCAATCCTGTCGCTCGCGATCACCATCACACGCCGAAAGTAGTAGGTGATGTTTTCCGGATCGATGCCGGCAAGCTCGGGCCTGCGGCAGGCGAGCCGCAGCGCCGCCATCACATCAGGGGTTTCCATGAAGCCGAAATGGAACAGCACGCGCGTGATGCCCCCGCCGACCGGAACGAACGTGACGCGCTCGCTGGCGTCGACCCGCGGCGCGTCGACGATGATGGAGGCGATGAACAGCACGCGCTCGTGCAGGACGCGATTGTGCCGCAGATGATGGGTCAGACAGAGCGGGATCCCCGTGGTCGCCGCGGTGAAGATCGCCGCCGCCCCGGGCAGCCGGATCGGCGGCGTGTTGATGACCCACTCGACGAACGCGTCCTCCGGCTGGCGCAGCTTTGAGCGCTCCTGTTCGAGCAGTTGCCACCCCGTGCGCCAGGTCAGCATCAGAAACGCGATCACGGCGGCGAGCAGCAGCGGGAACCAGCCGCCCTCAACCAGCTTGGTCATGTTCGCGGCGACGAACACCAGTTCGATGACGAGGAAGAATCCGTTGACCGCCACCACCAGAAGCGGGTTGTAGCCCCATTTCAGGGCCACCAATGCCGCCAGCACGGTGGTGATCGCCATCAGCATCGCGACCGCGATGCCATAGGCGCCGCCGAGGGCGTCCGATGAGCGGAACAGCAGCACGGCGCTGAGCGTGCCACCCGCCAGCAGCCAGTTGACCAGCGGGATGTAGATCTGCCCCTTCTCGTGGCTCGCGGTGTGGTTCACGCGCATGCGCGGCAGGAAGCCGAGCTGCATGGCCTGCTGCGTCAGCGAATAGGCGCCCGAAATGATGGCCTGGGAGGCGATCACGGTGGCGAGCGTCGCGAACGCCACCATCGGGTAATGCGCCCAGCGCGGCACCAGCAGATAGAACGGGTTCTCGGCCGCCTGCGGATCGGCCAGCAGCAGCCCGCCCTGGCCGAGATAATTGAGCATCAACGCCGGCGAGACGATCGCAAACCAGCCGAACTGGATCGGCAGCCGGCCGAAATGACCCATGTCGGCATACATGGCCTCCGCGCCGGTCAGGGTCAGGAACGCGGCGCCGAGCACGGCGAAGGCGATGCCGGGGCCGGCATGACCGAGGTAGAGCACGGCATGATGCGGGCTGATCGCGGCGAGGATGGCCGGGCTTTGCACGATGCCCTTGAGGCCGAGGACTGCAATGGCCAGGAACCACACCAGCATGACAGGCCCAAAGATGGTGCCGACGAACTCCGTTCCCTTGCGCTGCACCAGGAACAGGCCGACCAGGATCGCGATGGTGATGGGAACGACCATCGGCGCCAGCGCGGGCGCATCGATCTTCAACCCTTCGACCGCGCTGAGCACCGAGATTGCCGGCGTGATCACGCCGTCGCCATAGAGCAGCGCGGCGCCGATCAGGCCGACCACGAGCAGGGAGGCCCGTGCGCTGCCGCGCGGCGCGTGCCTTGCATCGAGCAGCGCCAGCAGCGCGACGATGCCGCCCTCGCCGCGATTGTCGGCGCGCAGGATCAGAATGGCGTATTTGAGCCCGACGATGAGAAGCAGCGCCCAGAAGATCAGCGACACGGTGCCGATCACGGTTTCCGGCGTGGGCGCTCCGCCGGCGTCGACGGCCTGTTTCAGCCCGTACAGCGTCGAGGTGCCGATGTCGCCGTAGACGACCCCGAGCGCGGTCAGCACCGCGGCAGCGGGCAGCTTTTGGGGATAGTGCCGCGGGCTCTCCTCAGCCTGAAGGACCTGGGCCATGCGCGCGTTCCTTCCGAACGATGCTGCGGAGTATGCATGAAAACGTCGAGTTGAAAAAGTGAGCGCTGCTGTCTGCGACGGTATCAGGCTGGCAGGCGCGTCGAGCTGCCGATGTTTCGCGAACGCGAGATGATCGGCAGCGCGAAGGCACGTCATTCATCATGTGCCGGGGGACCGGGCGGTAGAAACATGGTACGGTCGATCGCCTGGTGTCGGTACGCGCATGCGCGACCCGTGCCGTTGCCGATTCCCTGTCGTCCCAAGTTCTTCGCGCTGGTCGCGGCCCATCCGGTGCTCACCATGCTCAGTCCCGTCGAAACCCCAAAGGACATTCAGGATTTCAACGCGGCCGAACTGGGCGCGATTGCGCACCTCTATCGCGGCGAGATCTATCGCAGCACGATCTGGCGGACGCGGCTCGACAACACGACCAACTGGTCGATCGTCACCATGGGGATCGCGCTGTCGACCACATTCTCCTCGCGCGAGGCCTCAGGCCTGCCGCTGATCCTGATCGGCATGCTGCTTGCGGTGTTTCTCGGCCTGGAGGCGCGCCGTTACCGCTATTTCAACGTTTGGCGGGCGCGGGCGCGCTACATGGAAACGCATCTGTACGCGCAGATCCTGCGCGGCAAGTACGCCGCCGGCGATGGCGACTGGCGGGTCGTCCTCGCCGACGACTACCTGCATCCGCGCCATCACATCAGCTTCTTTCGCGCCGCCGGCCGCAGGGTCCGGCGCACCTACATCTGGATCATCGCCATTCAGACTTCGGCCTATTTCGGCAAGCTGGCCATCCATCCGCAGATGGCATCGCATTTCAGCGAATTCGTCGACCGCGCCGAGATCGGGCCGATCCCCGGCTGGGCCGTGCTTGGTTGCGGCCTGATCTACAATCTCGGCTGGGTCTTCCTCGCACTGTCGACCTATTGGCTCGATCGGCGTGCCCATGCCGGTCGCACCAGCGCGGCTGCGATGGGGTGATCGGCAACCACGCTTCACCCATCTTTCGTTACGGCCGGAGCCGCTCAGATGAAGTGCCTGCGCATCTATGCCACGGCCGACGGTGAATCCCATTTCGATGAAGTTGATATCCCGACCCCGCACGGGCCGACGATATCCGGCCTCGCACGGTTCGAGATTTCGGCTGATTATCCGGCATCACGCATCCATTTCATCCGCATTCCGCCGGGCCGCCCCGAGGTCGGCTGGCATACGGTGCCGGAGCGGGCGCTGACGGTCCGCCTCAATGGCGGCGCCGAATACCAGACCAGCGATGGCGCGGTGCGCTATGTCAGACCGGGCCGGATGGTGCTGGTGGAGGACATCCATGGCAAGGGCCACATCACCCGTCATTCCGGCGAACAACAGACGGTGCTCTGGATCGCGCTGCCGGAGGGGTTGGATGCGCCGGCCGGCGAGGCCGTGAATCTATAGACGCGCCGGGCAGACCGCTTGGCAGAGTCCACTCCGCCCCGTTAGCCGAGGTATTATTGAATAGCAGCGAAACGACGCGATGGGCCAGACGGTTTGGCTGCACGTCAGGCACGTCTGGTGCACCCGCCGACAGCCGACACACGGGCGAGCGCCGGATTTCGTCGGTGTGGGCCACTAAGAGAAATGCGCGGCGATTTAGCACCGCGTCGGCAGCCTTGGCCATGAGCGCAAGTGTCGGGGGATCCAAACGCGGACGTCACAACGTTTGCCTCGTTGCCCGCGGTGCATGTCCTTGTGGCGGCATTCGGCTTGCCGACGCGGTGCATCGATGTTGCCCTCAATAATCCAGCCGCCCCCACCAGCAATCGTCGGCCGACTCGGCTGGCGGTTCTTTCTTGTCGCCCGGGGAACCGAGAGTCCATTTTCTCGCCGGATCAATGCAAAACAGGGTCAGCCCGCCGCTCGTCCAGTCGTAAACTTTTTTGACCCGGTACATCGTACCGCTTGGTCCGAAGTGGCTGCACACGTTGTTGAACATGCCGGTCCCCGCGGCGGGGTTGTCCGGCAGAGGGTGGCGGTCGACAAAATGCAGCGCCGCCGAAAGGCCATCCATCGCGCGTGTGCGTTCCAGCTCCTTCGTGTTATCGAGATCGAAGCAGGCGAGCATTTGGTCCTGTAGCGTGATGACATCGCCGACTTGGGGCGGCTTGGCTGCATGGATCGAGGTGTTGGTGGCTGCAGTCAAGGCTGCGATGAGCAGAGATGATGATTTCATGGCTGAGCTCTCCCTTTCACGAGTCATCGGCCCTTTGGCTTCCGCGAGCGTCTCTGATCTTGCGCCCACGGGCCCAGTCGCTGAATTTATCCTTCTCGTATCCGCCGTGCCATTGCGATCCGAAATTCATCGGTTGATTGGATCATCCGTCCGCGGGCGCGGCATGGAGTGGCGCAATAACGAGGCCGGAAAGGTGACGGAATCGGGCCTGTAGCGGTCATACAGGAATTTTGGCGTCGTAAGAGACTGCGGGATCGGGGCAACAGTTGCGGCAAGAACGGCCTTGCACGACGGGCAAAACGCGCATGAGGGGCATGCGCAAATTGCCCGTCGTGCCAGTTTGTCGCAGGCGACAGGCGTTGCCTAATTCCGCAAATCAGAAGTATCATCCGCGTCATCCCGCCTCGATGCAGAGGGACGTATCGCGATCGTCACGACACGTGAGGCGGGGATGCGATGGACGCATTGGCGCCGCGCGCGAGTTTCTCGTGCGGACGAACGGCGCCGGGGCGGACGCAAAAGCGTGTGGTCCTGGCCTCCCGACGCTGAGGTCAAGTCGCGTGAGATGGTCGCGCGGCGATGGGGGCAAGAAAGCCCGGTCCCCAGGGAGAGCACGCTATAAGCGTTAAAACCGTCGCGCAGGGAATGCCGGATGTTTTGGCTGAACCTGTGGTTACTGCCGCCTGCTTACTTTTTGCAGGCGGGCCATGGGTTGCGGCCAGCACCCGGCATTCCCTGCGCCCTCTGTTGTCAGAGGGAGCGAGACTGATGCACACCCCGGGCGCAACGCGCCGCGGGAATGTATAAGCTTGGCTCAGGTGGTTCGTTACTCTCGACTGTCATTGCCCGCCCCCGGGTCGGCCCGAAGCGCCGCCCGAGGCCAGGCTCCAGCGGGCAATCCAGTATTCCAGAGACAGCAGTGTTTGAGCCGATGAGCCGCGGCGTACTGGATCGCCCGGTCAAGGCCGGGCGATGACACCGAAACAAGTATCAAAGCGTCATTGCGAGCG
>NZ_JAFATE010000208.1 GCF_019244115.1 Bradyrhizobium sp. | reverse complement strand
AATTGGTCCGCCGGTTCCAGGCGGCAACGGCGTACTTGCCGCCTGCATGTCGGGTGGGCTAAGCGAAGGCGAGCCCACCATTGGTGCCGCAAATTCGGTGGGCACGGCGCGAAGAACGCGCCTTTGCCCACCCTACAATTTGCTGCTAGCAACGCGCTTCATGGCTGACAAACCCAAGAAACCGCAAAAGCTGAAGGCGCGGCTGCCGCGCGGGCTGGAAGATCGTGGCCCGGCCGCGATCAACGCCACGCGCGCGATGACCGACAAGATCCGCGCCGTCTATGAGCGCTACGGCTTTGAGCCGGTGGAGACGCCGGCGTTCGAATACACCGATGCGCTGGGAAAATTCCTGCCCGACCAGGACCGGCCCAATGAGGGCGTGTTCTCGTTTCAGGACGATGACGAGCAGTGGATCTCACTGCGCTACGACCTTACCGCGCCGCTCGCGCGGTACGTCGCGGAGCGGTACGGCACGGAAAATATCGTTCTGCCTTACCGCAGCTACCGCTTCGGCTATGTCTATCGGAACGAGAAGCCGGGACCCGGCCGCTTCCGTCAGTTCATGCAGTTCGATGCCGACACCATCGGCACCGCGCCATCGGGGCAATCGAGCGCAGCCGCCGATGCCGAGATGTGCATGATGGCCGCCGACACAATGGAAGCGCTCGGCATCCCCCGCGGCTCCTACGTGGTGAAGGTGAACAACCGAAAAGTGCTCGACGGTGCGATGGAATCGATCGGGCTCGGTGGTGACGAGAATGGGGGCCGCAGGCTGACGGTGCTGCGCGCGATCGATAAGCTTGACCGATTGGGCGAGCAGGGCGTGCGCGAACTGTTGGGCCCAGGACGCAAGGACGAGAGCGGTGACTTCACCAAGGGCGCCGCCCTGGAGGCCACTCAGATCGCCAAGATCGAAGCCTTTGTCAATGCGCGCGCCAGCGTGAAAGCGCCGGTCGTAGCCTACGGCGGAAGCCGCGAGGTGCTGGCACGTGTCGTCGACGATCCCGACCGGAAAGAGAATGAATATTTCACCGCGCTGAAGATCGCCGATGGGCTTCGCGCCACGTTCCAGGATTCCAAACTTGCGATGGATGGGGTCGACGAACTGGTCGAGATCGCGCGCCTGGTCGACGCAGCCGGCTATCAGGACCAGATCATCGTCGACCCATCTGTCGTGCGCGGTCTCGAATATTACACTGGCCCGGTCTATGAGGTCGAACTGCTGCTCGACACCAAGGACGAAAAGGGGCGGCCGGTGCGCTTCGGCTCGGTTGGCGGCGGCGGGCGCTATGATGGCCTCGTCTCGCGCTTCCGCGGCGAGGTGGTGCCGGCGACCGGATTTTCGATCGGCGTGTCGCGGCTGCAGGCCGCGCTCACCCTGCTCGGCAAGCTCGACACGCGCCCCGAGTTCGGGCCGGTCGTCGTCACCGTGTTCGATCGCGACCGCGTCGCCGACTACCAGAAATTCGTTGCGCGATTGCGCAACGCGAACATTCGCGCCGAGCTCTACCTCGGTAATCCCAAGAACATGGGCAACCAGCTCAAATATGCCGATCGCCGCAACTCGCCCTGCGTCATTATCCAGGGCAGCGACGAGAAGGCGCGCGGCGAGGTGCAGATCAAGGATCTGATCGAGGGCGCGAAGGCCGCCGCCACGATCGCCTCGAACCAGGAATGGCGTGAGAGCCGCCCGGCGCAGTTCTCCTGCCCGGAACGCGAGATTGTCGATCGCGTGCGCGAGATCCTCGCGCGCCATGACGTGAGTTGGGGATAGAACGCTGTAAGCTGTCATGCCCGCCATCGGGTCTCGCCTTCGGCGAGCCCGACGACAGGCTCCAGCGGGCAACCAGTAACCCCCAACGTTTCTGCAGAACTGAGCCGCCGCGGCGTACTGGATCATCCGCTTTCGCGGATGATGACATCAGTGCAAGATGCTTTGCCTGCGGCTTGTCGCACAGCAGCCTTATGGAAGGCTAAAGGGGAGAGAACGATGCCTGAGATTACCGTGAACATGGCCGTTGGCCGCACCGACGAGCAGAAGGCCGGCATGATGCGCGACATCACCCAGGCGCTGGTGAAGAATCTCGGCGTCGATGCCGATGCGGTGGTGATCCAGATCAACGAAGCCCCGCTGCATCACAAGATGAAGGGCGGCAAGACCTTCGTGGAACGCGCTGCGGCGGCGAAGAAGTGACGCGCAGCGTCATTCCGGGGCGCGCGTAAGCGCGAACTATGGTGCGCAATTGCGCAACTGAGAATCTCGAGATTCCGGGTTCGATGCTACGCATCGCGCCGGAATGACGGTAGCAATCTACACGTCAATTGTCGGGATGAATGGGCATGCGTCGCCGAGAACTGCTGGGTCTAGCTGCGGCGCTGGCCGGCGCCGGC
>NZ_JAFATE010000189.1 GCF_019244115.1 Bradyrhizobium sp. | reverse complement strand
CGATCAGTCATCTGGTGGCCGACGGCGGTCTACGGCTGCCGATCATGATCTCCGGCACCATTACCGATCGTTCCGGACGCCTGCTCTCGGGCCAGACGCCGGCAGCGTTCTGGACCTCGGTGCGCCACGCGGCGCCGTTCTCGACCTGCTCGCGCGCCACTGCGAGCGCGCCGGCGTAGTCGCCGGCGGTGATGAGCTTGCGGAATTTGGCCGAGCCCGTGACGTTGGTGCGCTCGCCCACATTGACGAAGGGGATTGCGGGCGTCAGCTCGAACGGCTCCAGGCCCGAGAGCCGCAGGCGCGGTTCGACGCCGGGAATCTCGCGCGGGCGATAGGGCGCGACCGCGGCGGCGATCGCCGCGATGTGCTCCGGCGTGGTGCCGCAGCAGCCGCCGACGATGTTGACCAGGCCGTCGCGGGCGAACTCGCCGATCAGCCGCGCCATGTAGTCGGGGCTCTCGTCATACTGGCCGAATTCGTTGGGCAGGCCGGCATTCGGATAGGCGCAGACCAGCGTATCGGCGATGCGGCCGATATCAGCAATGTGGGCGCGCAGGTCGGCCGCGCCGAGTGCGCAGTTGAAGCCGATGGTCATTGGTCGCGCGTGCCGCACCGAGTGCCAGAACGCTTCCGGCAACTGCCCGGAGAGCAGGCGGCCGGACTTGTCGGTGATGGTGCCCGAGATCATCACCGGCACGTCGAGGCCGCGCGCTTCACAAAGCTCGGAGATGGCGTAGAGCGCGGCCTTGGCGTTCAGCGTGTCAAAAATGGTCTCGACCAGCAGGAAATCGACACCGCCATCGAGCAGGCCGCGCGCCTGTTCGCCATACGCCTCGCGCAGATCGTCGAACGTGACGGCGCGATAGCCGGGATTGGCGACATCGGGCGAGATCGAGGCGGTGCGGTTGGTCGGACCCAGCGCGCCAACGACGAAGCGTGGCTTGCCGTCCTCGGTCTCGACGCGCGCGGCAGCGCGGCGGGCCAGCACCGCGCCCTCGCGGTTCATTTCGTAGACCACATCGGCAAGATCGTAATCGGCCTGCGCGATGGAAGTCGAAGAAAAGGTGTTGGTCGCGACGATATCGGCGCCGGCGCGCAAATAGGCGGCGTGGATGTCCTCGATGGCCTGCGGCTGGGTCAGGATCAGCAGGTCGTTGTTGCCGCGGAGATCACGATGAAAGTCCTTGAAGCGCGTGCCGCGGAACGCCGCCTCGTCGAGCTGCAGGGCCTGGATCATGGTGCCCATGGCACCGTCGAGCACCAAAATGCGCTCGCGGGCGGCTGCGAGCAGCGCAATGCGCTTCAGAGAGACAGGCGTTGTCATCAGGCAGCCTCTTGTGCCGCCTTCGGGCGGATGCCGAGCAAGTGGCAGATCGCAAACACCAGGTCGGCGCGGTTCATGGTGTAGAAATGGAAGGTGTCGATGCCGTGCTTGGCGAGTTTTTGCACCTGTCCGGCTGCGACGGTGGCCGCCACCAGCTTGCGGGTCTCCGCATCATGGTCGAGCCCGTCGAATTTTTGCGCGAGCCAGTCCGGTACCGTCGTGCCGGCGCGGGTGACGAAATTGCGTGCCTGCTTGAAATTGTGCATCGGCATGATGCCGGGCACGATCGGGATCTTGATGCCGCGCGCGCGCACCCGGTCGAGGTAGCGGAGATAAAAATCGTTGTCGAAAAACACCTGGGTGATGGCGCGCGTGGCGCCCGCGTCGACCTTGGCCTGCAGCGTATCGATATCGCGGTCGAAATCGCGCGCTTCGGGATGTTTTTCGGGATAGGCCGACACCGACACCTCGATGTCGGCATGGCGCTTCCTGATGCCCGCGACGAGTTCGGGCGAGGTCTTGTAGCCGTCGGGATGCGCGACGAAAGGCGTGCCGATGCCGGATGCGGGATCGCCGCGCAGCGCGACGATGTGGCGGACACCCGCCTCATGATAGCGGTCGACCACCTCGTCGATCTCGCCGCGCGAGGCGCCGACGCAGGTCAGATGCGCGGCCGGCAGCAGACAGGTCTCCTTCAGGATGCGGACGATGGTGGCGTGCGTGCGCTCGCGGGTCGAGCCGCCGGCACCGTAGGTGACCGAGACGAAGTTGGGCGTGAGCGGCGCCAGCCGCTTGATCGTGTCCCACAAATTGCGCTCCATCTCCTCGGTCTTCGGCGGGAAGAACTCGAAGGAGATGTTTGGCAGTTTTGGCGCGCGGGGCCCCTCGAGAGGCGTCACGTCGGTCATGGCACAAGGATCCGGGTCAGCGACAGGGCTTCGGGTCGAGCAACGGTCAGCTAAGATAGGGCAAATTGGGGTCATGCAAATAGCCCACTGTGATTGGGAAGTTGCCCAATTAGGCATAAAAGTTCGCTTGAGAAAGCCTATCCCAATTACTGTCTCCAGTGGTTGTTTGCTGCGATTGTTAAATAAGTCATTGAGATACATACAATAAAAATTCATGTAGTAGGAGGTGCGAGTGGGACATTTGAATAGGCCACTGTCAGGCGAGCGTCCGTCCCACCCACCGGGTGCTGCATGTCCGTCGACCCAGCCGCGTGCCCGGACCCGTTGCCGGCTGGCTTGTCCACACTAGCTTAGGGCCATGATACCACTTTCGATTCTCGACCTGTCGGTCGTCACCACAGCGACAAAACCCGCCGCCGCGCTGCGCAACAGCATCGATCTGGCACGCCATGCCGACCGTCTCGGCTATGTCCGCTACTGGCTCGCCGAACATCACAACCTGGCCTCGGTGGCGAGCCCGGCGCCAGACCTCATGATCGGCCAGATTGCCGCGGTGACGCAGCACATCCGCGTCGGCTCCGGCGGCGTCATGCTGCCCAACCATGCGCCGCTGGTGATCGCCGAGCGTTTCAAGATGCTGGAGGCGCTGTTTCCGGGACGGATCGATCTCGGCCTCGGCCGTGCACCGGGTACCGATGGTGCCACCGCCTACGCGCTGCGCTCGCGGCTCGACCGCCGCGAGGGCGACGATTTCCTTGAACGGCTGCACGAACTGACCTTGTGGGAGACCCGCGATTTCCCGCCCGGGCACCCCTACAACAACGTGGTGGCGATGCCGGACGACACGCCGCTGCCGCCGATCTGGCTGCTCGGCTCCAGCGACTATTCCTCAGAACTCGCGGCGCAGGTCGGGATGGGCTTTGCTTTCGCGCATCATTTCGCGGCTCATGACGCGACAGATGCGATGATCAACTACCGCACGCGTTTCAAGCCCTCGGGCTGGCGCACTGCGCCGCATGCGATCCTCGCGGTCGCCATTGTCGCGGCGGAGAGCGACGCTGAAGCCGAGCGGCTCGCCTCCTCAATGGATCTCAACCGGCTGCGCCGCGACCGCGGCCAGTATCTGCCGCTGCCGAGCCCGGAGGAGGCGCTGGCCTATCCTTACTCCGACGCCGAGCGGGCCTCGATCGCGCGCAACCGCACGCGGCTGTTCGTCGGCAGCCCTGCGACCGTGATGCAGAAGCTCAAGCCGCTGATTGCAGCCAGCCAGGCGGACGAACTGATGGTGATATCAGCCGTGTTCGATCACGAGGCGCGCAAAAAATCCTATTCGCTGCTCGCGGAAGCATTCGGGCTTGCCGAGAAGGCAGCGGCATGAATGCAGCCATCCGTCGTCCCGGCCAAGCGCGCTCTTGCGCGCGCCGAGCCGGGACCCATACCGCGTGATTTCTCGAT
>NZ_JAFATE010000889.1 GCF_019244115.1 Bradyrhizobium sp. | reverse complement strand
CGCGGCAGAATAGGTAGGCGGCCCGCGGACGACAACGGAACCTTGCCAGTTCTCCCCTCTCCTTCTGCGTCCTTGGGCGGCGCTAGGTGCCGATCCGTGGCGCGTAGGGCAGGTTTTGGCGATCTCGCGGCACATTGCGCCCGAGCTTTGCATCGATCATGTCCCTCCTAGGAAACAGAGGGCGCAGGGAAGGCCGGGTGCCCGCTTGCACCCGCGGCCCCCGTGCATAAAAAAAGCACGGGGAAGGAACCACAGGTGTAGGCGGAATCATCCGGCCTTCCCTGCGCGATGGTGTTACAGTTTATACGCGCTCTCCCCGGGGCCCGGGCTCTCTTGCCCCCGTCGCGCGCAGATCGTTCTGCGCGTTTGACACCAGCGTCGGGGTGTCAGGACCACACGACTTCACTGTCCGCGTCAGCGGCGTTCGTCCGCACCGCAATCGTGCGCGTTGCCAACGCGTCCATCGCATCCCGCTTCCAACGTTCGTGACGATCGCGAAACGCCCCTCGTGTGGAGGCGGGACGACAGGAGAGAAACATGTATTTCTGAAAAACGCAAGCAAAATCTTTTTGCGCCGATGGACTTGGGCGTTTGCCCTTGAAGGCGCTGACTAATTTCTGGTTTTCGTACAGGGAGCTCCTCGCGCCTGAGCCCCTGCAGATGAAGCGTTCAAGCCGGAATCAGTCTGTCGGGACGAATCAACCGCAGCCACGGATTCTATGCATCAGCAAAGCCCAGACATGAAGTGTCACGCGATTTGAATCGCATTCCGGCAGCGGCCCGTCTATCCTGCGCCGATGTCGCGCATTCTCAAAATATCGGGCGCTGTTCTCCTGGCGCTGCTGCCGGCCATCGCGTTATCCGCACCCGTTCACAAGCGGCACATCGCCCGCTGGCACGGTTACGGCTTCCTGCCCGGCTATCATCAGCCGCCGAACGAGCATATTCCCGTCTTCGGTGCGAAGGGCGCCATTACCGGCGAGCCGGACTATACGCCGCAGTACTGGAACGGCGAGTGGCACTATTTCGGCCGCCCCCGGTTCTTGCACGGCCGCTACAATGGCGGCAGCTTTGGTCCGTGCTGGACCTATACGCCGATCGGCCTGATGTGGACCTGCGGATAGAACCCGGACATCGCTTCGCTCATCCGGGCTACGCGTTGAGCGATCCCGTAGCCCGCATGAGCGAAGCGACATGCGGGATGCTCACCAGAGAGACCGGCCCGGATGTCGCTTCGCTCATCCGGGCTACGCATTGCGGCTGTCCGCAGGTCAGCATCCCATCGCTTCGGCGATGCCGCCAAAATCCTTGGCGATGATGTCCCAGTCGCCCTTGGCCTCGAAGTCGTACTTTTGCAACGGGCCGTATTCGGTCGGGCGCGCGACGAAGGCGGTCTTCAGGCCGAGCTTTTGCGCCGCCTTCAGATCGTGATTGTGCGCGGCCACCATCATCACCTCACCCGGCGGCAGGCACAGCAGTCGCGCTGCGCCGAGATAGGTCTCGGGATCCGGCTTGTAGTGCTCAAAAAGCTCCGCCGACATGACAAGGTCCCAAGGCAGGCCGGCGAACTTCGCCATGTTGGTCAGGAGGGCGACATTGCCGTTGGAGAGCGGCGAGATGATGTATTTGGTTTTCAGCCGCGCCAGGCCGGCGACGCTGTCCGGCCATGGATGCAGGCGGTGCCAGCCCATCGTCAGATGATGCAGGTCGGCGTCGGTCAGGCCGGAAATGCCGAGCTGCGCGACCAGCTTCTCCAGGGAGCGCCGGTGCAGCACGTCGAGGATGACATAGCCGCGCTCGGGATTCTTGCGCACCTCATCCATCGAAGCGGCATAGACTGCGCGCCAGCCGTCGACCAGAGCGGTCCAGTCGGCCGCAATGCCGCGCGTGCTGCCCCATTCTGCAAAATCGTTGATCAGGCTGGTGCGCCAATCGACCACGGTGCCGAACACGTCGAACACCAGGGCCTTCACCGCGGGCATGTCGGATGGCATGGTTCTTGTTCCCTTGCTGTTTTGGCCGACCATGGCACGTCCGTGCTATTTCGTAAAATGGTGGCCCGCGCCAATATCAACCAATGCGGAACAGTGTTCCGGCGTCCGCTGCCGGACGCGATGACACGCATAAAATTGTCCGCATCGTGAGCGCGCCATGACTCTGCCGATCGCGTTCGTCCTGTTGCAGGAGCCGGCCGTACCCGACCTGTCGGCGCTGATCGAGGCGCTGCGGCAACGGCATCCCGATCTGTCGTGGACTGCGGGTACGCCGGGCCCGAATCGGCCCCGATCGCGCTTCATTCTCTGCGGCAAGCGGATCGTGATCCTGATGCCGGTGGAGGCGCCACTGGCGGCGCCCGACGAGGAGATGTGGGTCCGCGCGGCGACGGCCTGGCCCGAGGCGCATGAGACTGCCGCGCTCCACCGTGCTCACGTGATCGTCTCGGTGATGGGCGACAGCGAAGGCAAGCTCGAGGATGCCAAGATCGTCACCGCAGTGGTCGGCGGGCTCATCTCCATCACAGCACAAGCCTGCGGCGTGGTGTTTTGCGGCAGGGTGGCCCGCTCGTCGCAGATCTGGCTCGAGCTGTCCGCAAGGGCGTTTGCGCCCTACCCGGATTATCCGTTCATGCTGTGGATCGACATCGTGCCGTTCGAGTCGAGCCCGCAATCGGTCGGCGCGCTCACCTACGGGCTCTCCCGCTTCACCGGCCGCGAGATCGAGTTTCAGGTGCCCGGCCTGTCCGGCCCGACGCTGCTTGACCGCGTTGCCGGGCTTGCCGGCGACATGCTCGAACGCGGCGATCGGATCGACGACGGCGACACCAGCGAAGCCTCCGAGCCGGAGCAGATCAGCATGAAGCACCGCATATCGCACCTCAACGGCGCGCCAGTGTTGCGGGTCGGCTCCGATCCGACGCCGATGGACCGTGGCTAAATGACGGTGTCGATCAATCGAGATGGAACTTCTCGAACTGGCGGTGCTCGGCCTTGATATAGCGGACGGTACCAGTAACGGAGCGCATCACCACCGTTTCGGTCTCGATCACGTCCTTCCTGGTGAACTTGACGCCCGACAGCAGCGAGCCCGTGGTGACGCCGGTCGCAGCGAACAGACAGTCGCCGCGCGCCATGTCCTCGATGCCATAGATCATCTTGGGATCGTGGATCCCCATCTTGTGCGCACGCTCGCGCTTCTCCTCGGTATCGAGGATAAGGCGGCACTGCATCTGTCCGCCGATGCAGCGCAGCGCCACAGCGGCGAGCACGCCCTCGGGCGCGCCGCCGATGCCGAGATACATGTCGACGCCGGTGTTGTCGGGATCGGCGCAATGGATCACGCCGGCGACGTCGCCATCGGTGATCAGGCGCACCGCGGCGCCGGTCGAGCGCACACCCTGGATG
>NZ_JAFATE010000825.1 GCF_019244115.1 Bradyrhizobium sp. | reverse complement strand
TCTACGATCACCAACCCGCCGCGCGACTTCAGTCCGCGAGGGGCGCCAACGACCTATTTCTGGGACCCGGACATCATCGCGGTCGATCCGTCCTTCAACAGCCTCGCCCAGCCCAACACGGCCATCAAGCGACTATATACCGGGGTGCTCTGGGCCGAAGGTCCGGCCTGGAGCGCGCAGGGACGCTACCTGCTGTGGAGCGACATCCCCAACAATCGGCAGATGCGCTGGTCGGAGGATGATGGCCACGTCAGCGTGTTCCGTTTCCCGTCAAACAACAGCAACGGCAACACGTTCGACTTTCAGGGCCGGCAGCTCTCCTGCGAGCATCTCACCCGCCGCGTGACGCGCTATGAGCATGACGGCACCGCCACCGTGCTTGCGGATTCCTTCAATGGCAAGAAGCTCAACTCGCCCAACGACGTCGTGCCGCATCCGGACGGCAGCTACTGGTTCACCGATCCGCCCTATGGCGGCCAGCTCTACGAAGGCGAGCCGGACGCCGGCAAGCTCAATCCGCGGATCGGACAGCCCGCGGACTTCGTGGCGCGCAAGCGCGAACTGCCGACCAATTGCTACCGGATCGATCCCTCCGGACGGATCGACATGGTCGTGACCGAGGAGCAGGTGCCGGATCCCAACGGGCTTTGCTTCTCGCCGGACTACAAGAAACTCTACGTGATCTCGACCGGCAAGGGACCGGGCGACACCGGTCCGGGCGGCAAGGGCGACATGCACGTGTTCGATGTCGGCGCAGACAACAAGCTGTCGAACCAAAAACTGTTCTCGGACTTCATGATCGATGGCGTGAAGTGCGGGCCGGACGGCGTGCGCGCTGACGTCAACGGCAATCTCTGGGTCTCCAGCAACGCCGGCCCCCACGTCGGTTATAACGGCGTGACGGTGTGGCCGCCGGACGGCAAGCTGCTCGGCAGCATCCGTCTGCCGGAAGTGTGCGGCAATGTGTGCTTCGGCGGCCCGAAGCGCAACCGCCTGTTCATGGCGGGGAGCCAGTCGCTCTACGCGGTGTACACCGCAACGCAAGGGGCGGCGCCGGGCTGAGCGGACGCTTGTATTTTCGCGCGGGTCATTCCGGGCTGGTCGGAAGGACCAGACCCGGAATCTCGAGATTCTCCGAAACGACATCTGGTCCTGTAGTCAACGGCACGGGACCAAACTCATTCCTGTTTCGGCGAGGTCGGAAAAACGCGCGGTGTCTGCCAGCCGACCGTGGACGATCGATACACGGCATCGTGACGCTCAAAGCAATGGTTGATCTGTGAGCCAAATGACAACCCGAAGACGCTTCGCCGGCTACGATGTCGACGATGTTCAAGTCTTCGGAGGTAATCATGTCCAAATCGCTGACTACTCTTCAAGTCGCTGCAGTGTTGGCCGTTCTTATCACCGGCGCTGTGCCTGCAATCGCCGATACGGGTCGCTGGCAATCAAAGAACTTCCCGGCCCCGAACGGCGGGTTCCTGGTCTACCGCATTGTGAATGGCAATCCAGAATGCGCGTCCTATGACGGACGCAACTGCCTGTGGGGGCAAGCCATGAACAAGATCCGCTTCAGCGACGTGCGGCCGCTGGTCTGCGGTGCGGACCATCGTGCCAAGTGGGGGGTGACCGGCTACGACAACCCTCGTCATTGGTGCAGCCTGGCGCGAGCGCCGTCGCCGAGCGCAGGCTTCGGCGATGACAACGTAGGTGTGCCCGTGCAAGAGTAGTCGGGGTTGATCCGATACAGACCGCGTAGGGCGGGCCAAGGCGCGGCCCTGCGATTGCAGAGCCCGTTTCCGCTTCGCAGGTTTGACGTTTTGAAAACGCCACAGCTTACGGAATGACCGGAAACGCAACCGGCAGGGGCAGGCCCTTGTCGGCGGCCACCCTGCGCAGGAGATCAGGCCGGTCGGAGATGATGCCGTCGACACCCATGTCGATCAAGCGCGCCATGTCTTCGGGCTTGTTGACGGTCCAGACCACGACGGACAGCTTCAGATCGTGCGCTTCCGAGATGAGCGCGGGCGTGACGTCGCCGAAATAGGGCGACCAGATTGCGCCGCCGGCGGCCTTGATCGTGCGCGGCAGCGAGCCGCCATGATCGGTGGGATCATATCCGGCGGTCCAGCTCGTCGCCCGTGTGAGCGATACGTTGGGCGCCGAACCGCGCTGCAGCGTCAGATACACGGTCGGGACGTTGGGCGCCCGTTGCTGCACGAGCTGCAGCGTCCGCCAGTCGAACGACTGGACCATCACGCGATCGGAAAATCCTTCCGCCCCGAGCAGGCCGAGCAGCAGCGCGACGAATGTTTCCGGATCGGGCGCTTCGGCGGGATGGTCGGGATCGATCTTGGTCTCGATGTTGAGGCGCACCTTGTCATTGCCCGACCTGCGGACAAGCTCGATGACCTCCTTGAGCGTCGGCATGCGCGTGCCCGGCACGGCGCGCTGCTCGGGAAACTGCTTGGCATAGGCGCTGTCGGGACGGATCTGGCCGAAATCGTAGCTCTTCACCGCCGCGAGCGGCAACTCGACGAGCGGCGTACCGGGCGCGGCGACATAGTTGCCATTGCCATCGCGCGCGAGATCGGGGTTGAGCCGCCGCTCATGCGAGACGACGAGCACGCCGTCTTTCGTCGCGCCGACATCGAGCTCCAGGGTATCGACGCCCATCGACAGCGCACCGGCAAAGGCGACCAGCGTGTTTTCCGGAAACAGCGCACGGCCGCCGCGATGCGCCTCGATGTCGAACGCCATGGCTTGACCTGCGAGAAGACAGAGGGCGGAGAGGATGAGTGCGGGGCGTCCAGACATGCTGCTGTTCTACGACAAGAACACCACAAGGTCATGACTGCGCAGGGTGGGCAAAGGCGTACTTGCGCCGTGCCCACCATCCCGCACCGACACGCGTTGCCGGTCGGCACGCTTCGCTTTGCCCACCCCTACGCATCAGTCCGCTCAGCCGTATTTGCCGTGGCAGTGCTTGTACTTCTTGCCGCTGCCGCAGGGGCAATCCTCGTTGCGGCCGATCTTGCCCCAGCTCGTCGGGTTCTTCGGATCCCGGCTCGTGGCGGCGACGGCCGCGGCGCCCGTTGCGGCACTCACTTGCGGCACCAGCGAGGCCTGGGCGAAGGCCAGCTCGTTCTCGCCGGTGTTCGGATCGGCGTGATGGGCCTGCATCGCCGGCAGCGGCTGCTGCTCCTCGGGCGGGACGATTTCGACCCGCATCAATTGCGCGGTCACCGCCTCGCGTAAGTGAGCGATCATGGTCTCGAACAGGTTGAAGGCTTCCGACTTGTATTCCTGCAGCGGATCGCGCTGGCCGTAGCCGCGCAGCCCGATCACCTGGCGCAGATGATCGAGCATGATCAGGTGCTCGCGCCAGAGATGATCGAGCGTCTGCAGCAGTATAGTCTTCTCGACGTAGCGCATGACGTCGGGGCCCCACTGCGCGACTTTGGCCGCCATGTGCTCGTCGACGCGGGTCTCGATGCGCTGCAGCAGCTGCTCGTCGGCGATGCCCTCTTCCTTGGCCCATTCGTCGACCGGCAGCGTGATGCCCAGCACCCGCGTCAGCTCATCCTTCAGCCCGGCGACGTCCCACTGCTCGGCATAGGCATGTTCAGGCACGTGCTTGGCGACGATGTCCTCGACATAGGCGTGACGCATGTCGGTGATGGTTTCGGCGACGCTCTCGTCCTTCATCAGGTCGACGCGCTGCTCGAAGATAACCTTGCGCTGGTCGTTCTGGACGTTGTCGAATTTCAAGAGGTTCTTGCGGATGTCGAAGTTGCGCGCCTCGACCTTCTGCTGCGCCTTCTCCAGCGCCTTGTTGATCCAGGGATGGATGATGGCCTCGCCCTCTTTGAGGCCAAGCCGCGTCAGCATGGAATCGAGCCGGTCGGAACCGAAGATGCGCATCAAATCGTCTTCCAGCGACAGGAAGAACTTTGAGCGCCCGGGGTCGCCCTGGCGGCCGGACCGGCCGCGCAGCTGGTTGTCGATGCGCCGGGATTCATGGCGTTCGGAGCCGATGATGTAGAGCCCGCCCGGCTTCTGCACGGTTTTTGCAGCTCTGGCGCCCTTCGCCGGCTCGATCTCGACGGTCTCTTCCGCCTTCAGCACGATCTCGCGGAAACGCTCGACGTCGGCCTTGATCTGCTCGATCTTCTTCGCCTTCTCGGCCTCGTCGGTGATATCGGCGGTTTCCTGCTGGATCCGCATGTCCGGCGAACCGCCGAGCTTGATGTCGGTGCCGCGGCCAGCCATGTTGGTCGCGATCGTGATCGCGCCGGGCACGCCGGCCTCGGCGACGATATAGGCCTCCTGCTCGTGGAAGCGCGCGTTCAGCACCGCGAACAGTTTTGCGGGCTTGCCGGCACGCGCGGCGGCATAGAGCTTGTCCAGCGCGCCGGGATTGCCGAAATCGATCTGCTTGTAGCCGTTCTGCTTCAGGAACGCGGCGAGCACCTCGCTCTTCTCGATCGAGGCGGTGCCGACCAGCACCGGCTGCAGCCGGGCGTTCGCGCGCTCGATCTCGGCGAGGATCGCGACATATTTCTCTTTCTGCGTCCGGTAGACCTCGTCGTCCTCGTCGAGACGGGCGACCGGAAGGTTGGTCGGGATCTCCACGACTTCCAGCTTGTAGATGTCGAACAGCTCGTCGGCCTCGGTTGCCGCCGTGCCGGTCATGCCCGCCAGCTTCTCATACATGCGGAAGTAGTTCTGGAAGGTGATCGAGGCGAGGGTCTGGTTCTCCGGCTGTACCGGCTGGTGCTCTTTGGCTTCGAGGGCCTGGTGCAGGCCTTCCGAATAGCGGCGGCCCGGCATCATGCGCCCGGTGAACTCGTCGATGATCACGACCTCGCCGTCCCTGACGATGTAGTCCTTGTCGCGGGTGAACAGCGTATGGGCCCGCAGCATCTGATTGACATGGTGCACGACGGAGACGTTCTCGACGTCGTATAGCGACTCGCCCTTGAGCTGGCCGGCGTCGCGCAGCAGCGTCTCGAGTTTCTCCATGCCGGCTTCGGTCAGGGTCACGGTGCGCTGCTTCTCATCGACCTCGTAGTCGGTCTTTGCAAGCTTCGGGAAAAAGGTGTCGATGGTGTTGTAGAAATCCGAACGGTCGTCGAGCGGCCCGGAGATGATCAGTGGCGT
>NZ_JAFATE010000094.1 GCF_019244115.1 Bradyrhizobium sp. | reverse complement strand
CGACCGCAAGCCGCGCGAACTCTCCGGCGGGCAGCGCCAGCGCGTTGCGATCGGACGCGCCATCGTGCGCGAGCCCAAGGCGTTCCTGTTCGACGAACCGCTCTCCAACCTCGATGCGGCGCTCCGCGTGCAGATGCGGATCGAGGTAACGCGGCTGCAAAAGCAGCTCGGCACCACCGCGATCTATGTCACCCACGACCAGGTCGAGGCCATGACCATGGCCGACAAGATCGTCGTGCTCAACGCCGGCAAGATCGAGCAATATGGTTCGCCGCTCGAGCTCTATGAGCGGCCCGCCAATCTGTTCGTGGCCGGCTTCATCGGTTCGCCCAAGATGAACTTCGTCACCGGCGAGTCCGCGGCCAAGTATGGCGCTCCGACCATCGGCGTGCGCCCCGAGCACCTGAAAATTTCGCGCGAGGGCGAGGGCTGGCCGGGCACCATCCTGGTCGCCGAGCATCTCGGCAGCGACACCTTTCTCTATGTCGACTGTGGCCGGATCGGCACGCTCACCGCGCGCTCCGTCGGCGAGCTCGATTTGAGCGCCGGCGACAAGGTCGTGCTGGCGCCGGAGCAGGCGCGCATTCATCGCTTCGACGGCGATGGCAAGTCGCTGCGAACCCAATAGGACGACGACGATGTATCTGGAAAAATTCGAGCTGCCTGGCAAGACCGCGATCGTGACCGGTGCCGGTCAGGGCATTGGTCTGGCCTGCGCCGAGGCGCTGGGGGAGGCCGGTGCCCGCGTCATCGTCGCCGATCGCGATGTGGCGCTGGCGAAGAGTGCGACCGCCCAGCTGACCGGCAAGGGTTTTCAGGCCGAGACGGCCGAGATGGACGTGACCGACTCCAGGCGCGTCTCCGAACTCGCCGACGACCTCGTCGCGCGCCATGGCCGGGTCGACATTCTGGTCAACAATGCTGGGATTGCGCGCAGTGAGACCCCGGCCGAGACCGTGACCGACGAGCACTGGCTCAACGTCCTCGACGTAAACCTCAACGGCACCTTCTGGTGCTGCCGCGCCTTCGGCAAGCACATGCTGGCGGCGAAAGGCGGCACCATCGTCAATGTCGGCTCGATGTCGGGCTTCATCGTCAACAAGCCGCAGGAACAATGCTATTACAACGCCTCCAAGGCCGCGGTGCACCATCTGACCAAGTCGCTGGCGGCGGAATGGGGCGCACGGGGCGTGCGGGTCAACGCGGTGGCACCGACCTATATCGAGACCCCGCTCAATGCCTTCGTGAAGAGCAACCCGAAGATGTGGGATGCCTGGATCGGGGGCACCCCGATGGGGCGGCTGGGGCAGGTGGAGGAGATCGCCTCCGTGGTGCTGTTCCTCGCCTCCGACGCCGCCAGCCTGATGACCGGCAGCATTGTTCTTGTCGATGGCGGCTACACATGCTGGTAAGCTTGCTCCAAATATACGGGAGCGAGCATGCGGGCCTTCATCGGCGTCGACGTCGGGACCTTGAGCGCGCGGGCAGGGATTTTTGACGAGAAGGGAACCCTGCTCGCAACCGCAAAGCAGCCGATCAGGATCTGGTACGAAGCCGGCGACATCGTCGAACAGTCGTCGTCCGACATCTGGGAGGCCTGCGCCGCCTGCGTCCGCAGCGCCATCACGGAGGCTGCGCTGGCGCCGGACGCCGTCAGTGGCATCGGGTTCGATGCCACCTGTTCGCTGGTCGTGCTCGACCAGGCCGGTGCCCCGCTCACCGTGAGCGCCTCCGGCGACAATGCGCGAAACGTCATCGTCTGGATGGATCATCGCGCCATCGCCGAGGCGCGGCTGATCAACGACACCGGCGACGACGTGCTGCGCTATGTCGGCGGCTCGATTTCGCCGGAGATGGAGGTGCCAAAACTGCTCTGGCTGAAGCGGCACCTGCGCGCGAGTTTCGATTCCGCCGGACACTTCTTCGACCTCGCCGATTATCTGACGTGGCGCGCCACGGGCGCGCTGACGCGCTCGACCTGCACGGTGACCTGCAAGTGGAACTACCTGGCACACGAGGCGCGCTGGAGCGCGCTCTATTTCGAGCGGGTCGGCCTGTCGGAGTTCGTGTCTGACGAGTATCGCCGGATCGGGACCGACATCGTTGCTCCGGGGACGCCGGTCGGCGCGGGACTGACGGAAATGGCCGCGCGGGATCTTGGCCTCAAAGCGGGGACGCCGGTCGGCGCTTCGCTGATCGATGCACATGCCGGCGGCGTCGGCGCGATCGGCGGCAAGGATTCAACCGGCGCCGACGTCGATGTCTGCGATCGTCTCGCCTACATCATGGGCACCTCCGCCTGCATCATGGCGACCACCGCCGATCCCTGTTTCGTGCCGGGTGTCTGGGGACCGTATTACCAGGGCATGGTGCCCGGCTGCTGGCTGAACGAGGGCGGCCAGTCGGCCGCCGGTGCGGCCATCGACCAATTGATCCGGTCGCATCCCGCGCACGCAGAAGCCGCCGAGGCGGCGCGGCGGGAGGGGACCGACATCATCGGCCTGCTCGAGAAACGCATCATCGGCCGGGCAGGAAGCGTCAGTCGTGCCGCGCTGCTCGCCCGCGACATTCACGTCCTGCCTGAATTTTTGGGCAACCGCTCGCCCCATGCCGATCCGGACTCGCGCGCCGTCATCGCCGGCCTCGACCTCGATACCGATATCGGCGCCATGGAGCGGCTGTTCGTCGCCGGCTTGTGCGGGCTCGCCTATGGTCTTGCCGACGTCATCGATGCGTTCAACGCCCGGGGCGTCCGCAGCCGCGCCATCGTGATGGGGGGCGGGGCCGGACGCAGCCCGCTGGTGCGGCAGATCATGGCCGACACCACGGGCCTGACGGTGGCACTGCCGCAGACCCCCGAGCCGGTGCTGCTCGGCGCGGCCATGCTGGGCGCCGTCGCGGCCGGCGCCTATGCCTCGCTGGGCCAGACCATGGCGGCGATGTCGGCGCTCGGTCGCCTGACCGAAAAGTCCGCACCGGGCATGGCCGAGTTCCATCGCAGCAAGCGCAAGGTCTACGCGCTGCTGCGCAGCCTCGATCGCGACAGCCGCGAGGCGATGCGCTTCGAGTGCGATGCCGCCGAACTCGAAAGGGTGAAGGCATGATCCTCAGCTGTGGCGATGCGCTGATCGACTTCGTCCCCGTCATGGCCGCGGACGGCCGTGAGGCCGTGCGGCCCGCGGTCGGCGGATCGTGCCTCAACGTCGCCGTCGGCGTCGCGCGGCTGGGGGCACCGACCGGATTTGTCGGCGGCCTCTCCACCGATCTGTTCGGCCGCATGATCGCCGATCACGCCATCGCCTCGGGCGTCGACATCACGCCTGCGACGCGCAGCGATCGGCAGACCACCTTGGCCTTCGTGCGGATCGTGGGCGGCGAATCGCAATATGCGTTCTATGACGCCGCGACCGCCGCGCGCGAATGGACTTTTTCACGCGACAGTATCCCGCTGGATGGCGTCGAGGCGCTCCACGTCGGATCGACCACGCTGGTCCATGACCAGGGTGCCGCGGAGACTCTCGCCCTGATCGCGGCCGCAAAGCCGCGCGCAACCATCGCCTTCGATCCGAACTGCAGGCCGAACCTGGTCAAAGATCGCGGCGCCTATCGCGCCCGCATCGATGCATTCGCTGGCGGCGCCGACATCATCAAGATGTCGGACGTCGATTTCGATTATCTCTACGGCGAGGCCGCCTATGCAGCAAAAGCCTCCGCGCTGCTGTCGCGAGGGCCGAGCCTGATCGTCATCACCTGCGGCAACAAGGGCGCGCAGGCCTGGCATCAGAGCGCCGGAATGATCGAGGTCCTGGCGCCGAAGGTCGAGGTCGTCGACACCATCGGCGCCGGCGACAGTTTTCAGGCTGCGCTGCTGTTCGCGCTCCGCGAGCTCGGCTGCATCGAACGAAGCAAGCTGCAGGCCGCATCCGGGGACGAACTTCGTCGGGCGCTCTCCTTTGCCTGCGCATGCGCCGCGGTCACCTGCACCCGCGCTGGCGCCGACCCACCCTGGCAGCGCGAGGTCACAGAACTCTACGGACGATTGCGATCTTCGTAATCTGGATTGACCCATCCGCAAGCTCGTTCGCCTCCCCCGCTTGCGGGGAAGGTCGCCGCGCACTTCGTGCGCGGCGGGTGGGGGCCGCATTTGAGCAGGCTCTTTCGCTATGATCTTCAGGCCCCCACCCCAGCCCTCCCCGCAAACGGGGAAGGGAGCGCACTTCCATGGTGGATGCATTCACACCGGTCTCGTCGTGCTCCGAACCTGACGTACCATTTGCCCCTTTTCAGCCGGTCCTTCCGCCCGTTAAAGTCCATCCCGTGAACCCGGCCTTCCACCTGTGGCTGAAGGCTTTGGGAACGACCGGCCCGCCTTGCGGGTTGGTTAAGTCAAGGGAGAACAACATGCGACCCGTCGCCAACGAGCCCTTAGCGCGGCATGCCCTTGCTTTCGTCCTCGCCGGCGGGCGTGGCAGTCGGCTGCTGGAGCTGACCGACCGACGGGCCAAGCCTGCGGTCTATTTCGGCGGCAAGTCGCGCATCATCGATTTTGCGCTCTCCAACGCGCTCAACTCGGGCATCCGCCGCATTGCGGTTGCGACCCAGTACAAGGCCCACAGTCTGATCCGTCACCTGCAGATGGGCTGGAATTTCTTCCGCCCCGAGCGCAACGAAAGCTTTGACATCCTGCCCGCGAGCCAGCGCGTCTCCGAAACAATGTGGTATCTCGGGACGGCGGATGCGGTATACCAAAATATCGACATCATCGAGTCCCACGCCTGCCGCTACATCGTGCTGCTCGCCGGGGACCATATCTACAAGATGGACTACGAGATCATGCTGCAGCAGCATGTCGACCGCGGCGCCGACGTCACGGTCGGATGCCTCGAAATGCCGCGCGCGGAATCCAGCGCCTTCGGCATCATCGACGTCGATGAGAACGACACCATCCGATCCTTTCTCGAGAAGCCGGCCGACCCGCCGGGCATGCCCGGCAAGCCTGACAAGTCGCTCGCGAGCATGGGCATCTATGTGTTCAATTCGAAATTCCTGTTCGACGAATTGAAGCGCGATGCGAACGATCCGAATTCCAGCCACGATTTCGGCAAGGACATCATTCCCTACATCGTCAAGAACGGCCGCGCGGTCGCGCACCAGTTCAGCCGCTCCTGTGTCCGCGCCGAGGGCGAGCCGCGCAGCTACTGGCGCGACGTCGGCACCGTGGACGCCTATTGGTCCGCCAATATCGACCTGACCGATATTCTTCCGGAACTCGACCTGTACGACCGCTCCTGGCCGATCTGGACCCATGCCGAGATCACGCCGCCGGCGAAATTCGTGCACGATGAACAGGGACGCCGCGGCGAAGCGGTGACGTCGCTGGTGTCGGGCGGCTGCATCGTCTCGGGCGCGTCCTTGCGGCGCTCGCTGCTGTTCACCGGCGTGCACCTGCATTCGCACGCCAAGGTCGAGAATGCCGTCATCTTGCCCTATGTCGATATTGGTGAGCACGCGCGCCTGAGCAATGTCGTGATCGACCGCGGCGTGAGGATTCCGGACGGACTTGTGGTCGGCGAAGATCCCGAGCTCGATTCCAAGCGATTCCGGACCACGCCGCAAGGGGTCTGCCTGATCACACAGCCGATGATCGACGGGCTGAACGCATGAGCGTCCGCGTCCTGTCGGTCGCCTCCGAAATCTATCCCATCATCAAGACCGGCGGCCTCGCCGATGTCGCGGGCGCGCTGCCGCCCGCGCTGAAGGCGGAAGCCGTCGAGGTCCGCACCCTGGTGCCTGGTTATCCCCAGGTGATGCGCGCGATCGGGATGGCGGAGGAGGTGCTGCGCTGGCCGGAGTTCTTTGGCGGTGCAGGCCGCCTGCTGCTCGGCAAGGCGGACGAGCTCGAGCTGTTCGTGCTCGATGCGCCGCATCTGTACGCGCGCGCGGGCAATCCGTATGTCACACCCGAGGGCGTTGACTGGCCGGACAACGGCGTGCGCTTCGCGGCGCTGTCGCGCATCGCCGCCGATATCGGCCTTGGGGCCGTCCCCGCCTTCGTGCCGGATGTCGTGCACGCACATGACTGGCAGGCGGGGCTCGCGCCCGTCTATCTGCATTACAGCGGCCGGCCGCGGCCACCCACCGTGATGACGGTGCATAACCTCGCCTATCAGGGCCGCTTTCAGCAGGACCTTTTGGGCCGGATCGGCCTGCCCTGGGAATCCTTCACGCTGCACGGTGTCGAGTATTACGGTGAGGTCAGCTTCATGAAGGCCGGCCTGCAATTTGCCGATCACATCACGACCGTCTCACCGAGCTATGCCAACGAGATTCTCGACGAGGAGGGCGGCATGGGCCTCGCCGGCCTGCTGCGCGAACGATCAGGCGCGCTCAGCGGCATTCTCAACGGCATCGACATCAGGGTCTGGAATCCGGCGACCGACCCGCAGATACCAGGCCGCTTCAATGCCAGGGATCTCGCCGCACGACCTGCCAACAAGGCCGCCCTGCAGCGACGGCTCGGCCTGGAGCTGTTTCCGGATTCCTGCCTGGTCGGCGTCATCAGCCGCCTGTCCTGGCAGAAGGGCCTCGACCTCCTGCTCGAGGTGCTGCCGGCGCTGCTGGACGAGGGCATGCAGCTCGCGCTGCTCGGCAGCGGCGATGCCGATCTGCAGGAGCGCTTCTCCGCCGCGGCGAACGCCAACCCAGAGCGGGTCGGCGTCTTCATCGGTTATGACGAGGGCCTGGCCCATTTGATCCAGGCCGGCGCCGACGCGCTCGTGGTGCCCTCGCGCTTCGAACCCTGCGGCCTGACGCAGCTCTGCGCCTTGCGCTATGGCGCCGTCCCGGTCGTCTCGCGCGTCGGCGGCCTCGAGGATACCGTGCTGGATCCGGCCGACGCCGCGGGCGCGGCGACCGGGATCAAGTTCGCGCCGGTCACTGCGGAGCACCTTGCGCGCGCGCTGCGCAGGACCGCCTTTGCCTTTCACGACAAATGCGCCTGGCGGCGGCTGCAGCACAACGGCATGGCGACCGACGTCTCCTGGCGCGGACCGGCGAAGCAGTATGCCGAGCTGTATCGGCGGTTGGCGCGCACGCCTGCCAGCGCATGAGCGAGTTCGTCATTGCGAGGAGCATAGCTCCGAAGCAATCCAGAGTTGGACGCGCGGCTCTGGATTGCTTCGCTTTGCTCGCAATGACGGCGAATTCCAACTTGCTTTCTTCGCAGGGAATGCTGGCGTCGCCCGCCGCCTTGAAATCGACCCGCGCCAGCGCTAGCTGAACCCTGATCGAAAGCGCGTGGACGCCTGATGAGCTCTTCGAATATCGAGCCGCTCGCCCGGGAAATGGCGGCGCGCATCTGCCGGCGCGAGGGCATGGCGGAAGCCAAGATAGCGGCGTGGGTGGACCTGCACTGGCCGTGCGCCGCGGCGATGCTGGAGGCCGGCATCATGGATGAAGCCGGCGAGTGGCTGCCGGGCAAGAACCTGGTCGAGGGCGTCGAGGCCTATCGCGAACGCCTCGATCGCTCGCGCTAGCGTACTCGCGGATCATGCCTCGGACGCGACGTCGACCACGGCCTCCGCAAACGCCTGCGGCGCCTCCTGCGGCAGGTTGTGACCGATGCCGCCGGTGATGGTCCGGTGCGAATATTTGCCCGAAAACATTTTTGCGTAGGCGGCAGGCTCCGGATGCGGCGCACCGTTGGCATCACCCTCCATCGTGATCGTCGGCACGCTGATGACCGGGCCCTGCGCCAGGCGCTTTTCGATATCGTCATAGCGCGCTTCGCCTTCGGCCAGCCCGAGCCGCCAGCGGTAGTTGTGAACGACGATTGCGACATGGTCCGGATTATCGAACGCCTGCGCGCTGCGCTCGAAGGTAGCATCATCGAAATTCCATTTCGGCGACGCGATCTGCCAGATCAGTTTTGAGAAATCGCGACGATATTTCTCATAGCCGGCGCGGCCGCGTTCGGTCGCGAAATAGAACTGGTACCACCATTGCAGCTCGGCCGTCGGCGGCAGCGGCATCCTGCCTGCCTCCTGGCTGCCGATCAGGTAGCCGGAGACGGACACCAGCGCCTTGCAGCGCTCGGGCCAGAGCGCCGCGATGATGTCGGCGGTCCGCGCGCCCCAGTCGAACCCGGCGAGCGTCGCCTTCTCGATCTTGAGCGCATCCATCAGCGCAATGGTATCGGCGGCAATGGCCGCCGGCTGCCCGTTGCGCACCGTTGCGTCCGAGAGGAAGCGCGTGGTGCCGTAGCCGCGCACATAGGGCACGATGACGCGATAGCCGGCCGAGGCGAGCAGCGGCGCGACGTCGACGAAGGCGTGAATGTCATAGGGCCAGCCATGCAGCAGCAGGACCGGCTCGCCGTTGGCGGGACCTGATTCGGCATAGCCGACGTTGAGCAGTTCGGCATCGATCTGTTTCAGCGCGGCGAACGACGTGTTGGTCCCCGGCTTGATCGTGCCTGTGATGACGGGCTTTGTGTTGGTCGGCTGTGCATCGGCGGAGCCAGTAAAGGCGAACTGGGCCGCGGCAAAAGTCATCGCGGCGGTGCCAAGGAAGCTGCGACGATCCTGATCGATGAGGTCTGACATGATCGTTCTCTCGTGAGGGGCGGGACGGGTAACGCGATCTGGCCTCGTGTTGAAATCGCAATCGCGTGATGGCCGTGAAGGTGACTAAGGCACCGGTGGTCCGTTAGATGGTGTTAGGCGTTGCGAGCGCTGTTGCGTGTCTTGCGCCGGAGCGCAGACTACGCCGCAGCCGGCACGCTGGGCTTGGCCAGCGCGCCGGCGACGCGGATGCGGACGCGGAGCGCGTTGCCCGGCAGATAGGCGATCGGCATGTCTTCGACATCGACCGTCTTGAGGGTTTTTCGCTCGGCGCCGGCCTCGACGGCGCGGTCTTCGGCGATGCCGCGGGCGGCCGCGATCGCCTCGTCACGCGAGAGCTCGCGAAACACCTGGTCGGCCTCGCCGGAGACCTGCGCGATCGCAGCGCCCACCGCATTGGCGCAGTCGCCATGCGGCACGCGGATGATTTTGGAAATGCCGGGCAGGCGATCGGGCACGAGGAAGGCGCCGCCACCGACCGCCACGAGCGGCACGTCGCCGGCCTCGGTCTTCATGCGGTCGATGTCCTCTTCCAGCTTGCGCTGCGCGTCGGACAGCGCGGCGTCGATCAATCGTTTGGGAAGTTTGGCAGCGCGCGCACGATCACCGATATCGACGAGCCCGGCGGCCACAGCGATGTCGGTCGCGGTCAGCTGAGTGCCGCCGAACACCAGCGCATCCGAGGTGAGGCGGTAGCCGACGCTGAGCGGACCGACGCGGACCGGATTTTGTGCGACATGGCTGCCGCCGCCAAGCCCGATCGACAGCAGGTCCGGCATGCGGAACAGCGTGCGCACGCCGCCGACCTCGACCACCGCGTTGGCCTCGCGCGGGAAGCCGTGGCGGAGCTGGCCGATGTCGCTGGTGGTGCCGCCGACATCGACCACCATCGCGTCATCGAGGCCGGAGAGGTGCGCCGCGCCGCGCATCGAATTGGTGGCGCCCGAGGCAAAACTCATGACCGGAAAGGCGGTGGCGATTTCGGCTTGCATCACGGTGCCGTCGTTCTGGGTCAAATAGAGCGGGGCCTCGATGCCGCTGTCGGCGATCGCCTGGCGGAACGCAGCGACCGTGGTGATGGCAAGATCGTTGAGCGCGGCGTTCAGCAGTGCGGCGTTCTCGCGCTCCAGCAGGCCGATGCGGCCGAGTTCGTGGGAGAGCGTCACCGTGGCGTCGGGGCAGAGCTCTGCCAGGATGTCGAGCGCTGCGGTTTCATGGCTCGGGTCGAGCGGCGAGAAGCTCGCGGAGATCGCTGCCGCGCGAAGGCCCATGTCGCGGATCTGGCGCGCCGCGGCCTTGAGGCCCGCGATGTCGAGCGGCATGAAGGGGCGGCCGTCATAGTCGTGGCCGCCTTCCAGCATGAAGGTGCAGCCGTTGACGAGGCCGGCCAGATCGGCCGGCCAGTCGCAGAACGGGGGCAGCGAGGCGCTGGCCGGCATGCCGATGCGGATCGCCGCGACCTTTTGCAGATGGCGGCGCTGCACGACGGCGTTGATGAAGTGGGTGGTGCCGATCACCACGGCGTCGACGTGCGTTGCTGCGGCCGGACTGGCGCGCAGCGCCTGCAGAGCCTCGAGAATGCCGGAGGTCACGTCAGACGTGGTCGGGCGCTTGACCGAGTGAACCACCTTTTCGTCCGAGATCAGGACGGCGTCGGTGTTGGTGCCGCCGACGTCGATGCCGATACGTTTCATAGGATCAGGCTCCTGCCTCGGCGGGGGAGAAGAGGGAGCGGAAGTCGAGGTCGTAGCCGAAGGCGCGGGGGCCGACGAACTCCAGTCCACGTGGGGTGGTCAGCACGGCGGGCGCCGGCAGCGCGACGATGGTGACGCGCTGGCCGTAGCGCACCGTCTCGGTGCCGATGCCGTGGCCCTTGACGCTGTCAAGCACGCAGATCAGGTCCGGCGACATCGCGATCGGCTCTCTGTCGCGCCAGGCGACGATCCATTCGTTCTGGAACGACAGCTTTAGCCTGTGACCGCGATCGGCATCGCTGCCCTCCACAATCGCACTGCCGCGCAAAAATCCTTCCGTGGTGCGGCGCGCGACGTCGACGATCTTGCCGGTGAAAAGTTTCTTGCCGCCTTCGGCTGCAAGCAGCGCCGCGATCGGGTCCTCGTGTTTGCGATTGGCGGCGTCGACCGCGCGGCCGATGCGGATCGCCTTGGTCGTGGTGAAATGAATGCCCCAGTCCTTGACCTCGCGCCCGGTGCGCGGCGCCTTGCTGGTCGAGGCGATCGAGCCCATCTCGACGCAGATTTTTCGGCTGGCGCGCTCCATCCACTTCCAGCTCGGCACCTTGGTCACCACGGCCTCGATGCCGCGCGGGTCGTAGAGCGTGCAGGGATAGGGGCGTAAGTCCCCGATTGCGACCGACGTCATCTGCGCTTCGGGAAAGGCGCGGCCCATGCAGTCCGCGTCGACCACGGGAATGCCGAGATGGGCGGCTGCCATCAGCGCCTGCATGCCGTTGCCGCCGCCGATCTCGACCGACATCACGGCGCGGAAGGCAATGTCGTTGATCTCCTCCTGCATGCGCACCGCGCGCGCGATGCTGCGGCTGTCGGCGAGCCGCTCCTGGCCGACCAGCGGCGCGCCCATGTTGGACACCACGGCGACCCAGTCGTCATCGGCGAGGTCGAGCGGCGACATCATCTGCACGTCGTGCCCCTCCGCGTAAAGCCTGCGCAAATTGAGAAGGCCGAGATAGGGACTGCCGCCGCCGCCGGTGCCGAGGATCCAGGCGCCGACGGCGAGCGCCTCGATTTCATCGAGACTGATGGTGTGCAATGAAGCCTCGTTCACGACACGAGCTCCGCGACGACGCGCGCGGCGGCCGCGATCGCAAGGATCACCGGTCCCGGATAGGACAGCCGCACCCGCGCCTTGTTGGCGCTGGAATAGCTCATGCAGTCCATCACCACGAGGTCCGGATGTTTGTCGGCCATCGCCCGCGCCGCACGATCGACGGCGGCGTCATCAGAGCCGGGGCGCAGCGTGACGCCGACCACTTCGAGGCCCTCGCGTCGCCACTTCCTGTCGATCAGTGTCGTCTGTTCGGCGAGTGGCGAGAACACCCCGATCCGGCCGCGCGGCAGCACCGCATCGACGATACGGTGCAGCACTATCGAGGGCAGGATCAACAGGCCCACCTTCGACAGGTTGGGAAACTTTCCGGTGCAGGCGAGCATCGTGACACCGACGCCCTCATGCTTGAGCTGGGCAAGCTGCAGGCTGGCACGAAGCTCAATCGCTTTCTTGCTGATCGTGACGGCATCGCCGTTCGGCAGCAGCGTGAACAGCGCATCAGTGGCGTCCCTGGGCGCGATCGCGTCGATCTCGGCGCGACTCATGCCGTCCAGCGCACCGCGCAGTTCGATGGCGACATCGGGAGGCACGACCGCGGCAATTTCCGCAGCCACGGAAGGACGCGGGCTCTGTCCGATGACGACCACGCCAAGACGTGTGTGTTTCAATGGCTTGTTCATGACATCAGTCCTTCAAGACGACGAGGTCGGCAGCCTTCCAATCGAGCTTGACCGTCCGCCCGGGCACGAACACGGCGCCGGCGTTCGGTTGCTGCGCCAGGACGCGATGCCCGCTGTCGAGAGCGATGTGATAGAGCACCGCGCCGCCGAGGAAGTTGGTGCTCTCGATGGTGCCGCGTGCACCGGATGCGGCCGCAGCGGTCTCCGTGTCGCCGGACGACAGGGAGATCTTCTCGGGACGCAGCGCCACCGACAGCAGACTGGTTCCGGCAGCGGAGGCAGGGAGTGCGAGAAACAGGCCGTGGCCGGCGGCGAGCGCAGGCCCGGCATCGCTTGTGACCCGTTCGCCGCGAAAGATGTTGGTGTCGCCGATGAAATCGGCGACGAAGCGGGTCAGCGGCTGATCGTAGATCTCGACCGGCGTGCCGATCTGCTCGACGCGGCCGCAATTCATCACGGCGATGCGGTCGGACATTGCGAGCGCCTCCTCCTGGTCATGGGTGACGAACACCAGGGTCAGGCCGAGGGTTTTTTGCAATTGCTTCAGCTCGAACTGCATCTGCTGGCGCAGCTTTTTGTCGAGCGCACCCAGCGGCTCATCGCAGAGCAGAACGCGCGGCTCGATCACGATGGCGCGAGCCAGCGCGACGCGCTGCTGCTGGCCGCCCGAAAGCTGCGCGGGGCGGCGGTCCTCGAGGCCCGACAGTTCGACCATGGCGAGCGCCGCCTTCACCTTGGCTGCGATGGCCTGCTTGTCGATGCCGCGCATGCGCAGGCCGAAAGCGACGTTTTCAGCGACGGTCCGGTGCGGGAACAGCGCATAGTTCTGGAACACCATGCCCATGTCGCGTTTGTGCGCGGGCACATGGGTAATGTCGGCGCCGTCGATGCGGATGGCCCCGTCGCTCGGGCTCTCGAAGCCGGCGATGATCCGAAGCGTCGTTGTCTTGCCGCAGCCCGAGGGGCCGAGCAGCGAGAAGAATTCGCCTTGGCGGATGTCGATCTCGATCGTATCGACCGCGCGGACGCCGCCATCATAGATCTTGCTGACGCCGGCGATCTCGATGGACGCGCTCATGCCCGAAAGATCCGGTTGACGCGGGAATCGATCTCGTCCTTCTGCGCGTTGTACCATTTCCAGTCGACCTGGATCAGTTTTGCGACTTTCTCCGGCGTGGTCAGAAGCCTGGCGTCATATTTCGCGTCGAGCTTCACGTTTCTGTTCGCCGGCGAATACCAGACCGTTTCCGCGAGCCGCTTCTGCACCTCGGGGCGCAGCATGTAATTCACGTAGGCGTTGGCGAGCTCCTTCACCTTGCTGCCTGGGGTGATGGCCAAGACCTGCTCCAGCGACAGCACGCCTTCACCCGGCGTGACGAAGTCGATCGGCTGGTTCTGGCCGTCGTAG
Organism: Bradyrhizobium sp.; assembly: GCF_019244115.1. Lineage (GTDB taxonomy): Bacteria > Pseudomonadota > Alphaproteobacteria > Rhizobiales > Xanthobacteraceae > Bradyrhizobium. Next base: position 14,491 of record NZ_JAFATE010000094.1, on the reverse strand, counting down.
CGGTAGATGCCGGAATCGTGGATCACACCGAGGCAGACCTCGCCGGACAGGAACAGCTTTTCCATCGCGCCGGTGAAATCGACCAGCTTGATCGGCTTGAGCTTCTCCAGCGCCGCATAGGCCGCGTCGAGATCGGTCTGGCCCTTGCCGAACAGCGTGCCGCACATCATCACAAAAGCCTGACCGAGGCTGTTGACCGGGATCACATAGCCGCCGCGGACGCCGTTGTATTTCGCCTCCCACAGCTCCTTCCAGGAGGTGATGCCGGCAAAACCCTTGTCGGTGCGCATCCCGAGCCCGATGGCGCTGGTGAAGATCGAGACGCCGACGATCTTGTCGCTGACGGCATAGGGATAGACGTCGGCGAGATTGGGCACGAGCTTTGGATCAACTTTGGGCTCGACCAGACCCATTTCCGCCGCGGCCCATTGCTCGTTCGAATTGGTATGCAGCACATCATAGATCGGCGCGGAGCGCGAGCTCGCCTGCAGTTTCGGCAGGAATGGCAGCGCGGTGTCGGTCCGGAGCTTGCAGTTGAACTCCTTCTCGAAGGCGGGGCCGATGTCCGAGCTCATGATATCGCCCCACTTGCCGCCCCAGCCGGTGATGTTCAGCACCGGCTCGTCCGCGCGCGCGACGTGGGGCGCGGACAGCGCACCGAAGCCGAGTGAGGCGCCGAGCGTGAGGAAACGGCGGCGGTGCATGGCTTTTGGTGAAAGCGTCATGGCCAGAGTCCTCCCCTTTACAGTTTCACATAGGCGCGCAGGCCGACGGTGCGGTCGAGCGCGAGGACGACGAGAAAGGCGAGCAGGATCGAGACGACCGACGCGGCGCCGATCGTGCCGTCGAGGTCGAACTTCAAATAGTTGAAGAGCGTGATCGGTAGCGTCTCGTTGCCCGGACTGACCAGGAATAGCGACACCGGGAACTGATCGAAGGAGACGATGAAGGCAAAGATCGCGCCGGCCAGCACGCCGGGTTTGACCAGCGGCAGCGTCACCTCGAAGAAGGTGCGGCCCGGACTTGCGCCAAGATTGCGCGCGGCCTCTTCCAGGCGCAGGTCGAAATTGTGCAGCACCGCGAGCGTCGTGCGCACGACATAAGGGATCGTGACCAGCGTATGGCCTGCGACGAGGCCCCAGAGCGGGCGCCCGACGTCGAGCAGCACATAGGCCTGGAACAAGGCGAGCCCGGTGAGAATGGCCGGCAGCATCAAAGGCGACAGCATGACCGCGAGCACGATGCGCGCCCCCGGCAGGTTGCCGCGCGCGATCGCAAGCGCCGCGCATCCGCCGAGCAGGGTAGCGCAGGCGGTCGTCAGCATTGCGACCTCGAGACTGAAGACGAGCGCATGCATGAAGTCGCGCGCCGCGAAGAATTTTTGAAACCAGCGCAGCGAGACGCCGACAGGGGGAAACTGGATGAAGGGCGTCGGGTTGAGCGCGAACACCACGACGATGGCGATCGGCGCCAGAAGGAAGATCAGGACGGCGATGTTGACGGTGAGATAAAGTGCGCGGCCGGCGCGTATTCGCTTCCCCGCGGCGGGTCGGCGGGACTGCGCGGAGGCGCGCTGGCGGTCCCTCAGGCTCGTCGCGGCGGGCAATGCGCCGGAAAATTCTTGCGAAGGAGTCTGCGGGGCGAAAGGCGGCATCATCGGCCTCACTGCAGCTCGTGCTGGCCTGAAACGAGGCCGAGCACGCGGTTGTAGGCGACGATGAGAAGGAGGGAGACCAGCAGCAGCACCATGCCAAGCGCCGCGGCGAAGCCGATGTTGAAATTCGCCGAGATCTGCTGGTAGATCAGGATCGGCAGCGTCATGATCTGGAAGCCGCCGAGCAGGATCGGCGTGACATAGGCGCTGATCGACAGCGCAAACACCAGAAGCGATCCGGCAAGAATCCCGGGCAGGCTGAGCGGCAGCGTGACCTCGAGAAAGCTGCGCAGTGGGCTGGCGCCGAGACTTTCAGCCGCCTGCTCCAGCCGCTCGTCGATGCGCCCGATTACGCCGGTCAGGGTCAGCACCATGAACGGCACGTAGATATGCACCAGGCCGACCACGATACCGGTTTCGTTGTACATCAGCTGCACGGGCTTGGTCGTGAGGCCGAGCGACGCCAAAATCTGATTGATGACGCCCTTGTCGGAGAGCAGCGCCATCCAGGCGAAGGTGCGCACGACGACGCCGGTCAGCATCGGCGCCAGCACGGCCATCAGCAGCGCGGCGTGCCCCGCGCGGCTCCTGATCCGGGCCATCCAGTGCGCCAGCGGATAACCGATCAGGAGCGAAATGAGCGTGGTCCAGAGCCCGATCCGGATCGTGGTCCAGATCACCTCGAGATAATAGGGATCATTGACGATGCGCAGGTAATGCCGCGCGGTGAAGGCGACATTGGCTGCGACGACCGGATTGCCGGTCAAGAGGCTCATCACCGCCATCAGCCCGATCGGAACGAAGAAGAACAGCGCAAAGAGCAGGGCGCTCGGCAGCAGGAGGAGTGCAAGGCCGTTGGTACGGGCGACGGCCATGCTCATCGCGTCCTTGCTGCGGTTCGCAGCGGCGGGGCGATCTGGCCTGTGGGATCACCGGTCATGCGCCGAAGCTTGTCCGCCAGTGCGCCCAATTCGCGGCGGACGTTGGCGCGTTCGGCCGCCGTGGTCGCCTGCACCGAATAGGACACGGCGATCCCGATCAGTTCGCCGGTCTCGCCGCTGGCCAGCGCAAAACCCTGGCTTCCGACGCCCTCTATGGCTTCATCGGCCGCCTCCGAAACGCCGGTGCGCCGGATCTCTTCCAGCCGTGCCATCAGTTGCGTAAAATCTTGCGGCGAGTTGCGCGGCAGCGTCGGATAAGGCGTCGGCACGCGTGCGCGAATGTCCGCGTCGGAGAGGCGCGCGAGCATGGCGCGACCGTTCGAGGTGATAAGTGCGGGCGTGCGCTGGCCCGGCGGATTGACCACCCTAAGCGGATTCGAGCCGGGCACAATGCGCAGCACGACCTGCTCATAGCCTTGATCGAGCACCGCGATGTAACCGGTGTGACCGGTGCGCGCGCAGACTTCGCGCAACTCGCGCTCGGCGGTGTCGATCAGGTCATCATGCGCCCGGTGCAGCCTGCCGAGCTCGAAGGTGAGGAGGCCCGGCCGGTAGCGCCTGGTGTGAGCATCCTGCTCCAGCAGTCCGCAGTCGCGCAGGGAACGGAGCAGCCGCGAGGTCGAGCTCTTCGGCTTGCCGGTGAGCGCCATCACGTCCGCAAACGACAGGTCGGGCCGCCTGGTCGAGAAGCAGCGCAGGATCTGGATGGCGTTGGTGAGGGCGCTCATGGGGCGGTCGTCCAAAGACCAATGGGTTCCAAATTTCGGAACCCGGTCCCAAATTCTAGGCCTGACGCGGAAAAGCGATCAAGCCGAAAATACCGGCAAGGCTCGGCGTCCAATTGCGCAACAAAGCAGGCCTCGTGGCGATGCGATGGCAAGCCTCGTCCTTGCCATATTCGCCGCGGTGGTCAGGCGGTCTGTTTGACGCTCCCCACGACGCGATCGAGGATCTCCCGCAGGATCGGCATAGAGGTCGCGAAATTGAGTCGGACGAAACCTGCGCAAGCCGGGTCGAACGTCTCGCCGGCGCTAAAAGCGATGCGCGCCTGATCGTGAAAGAACTGAAAGGCCGAACCGGTCTGCTTGATCGCTCGGCAGTCGAGCCAGGCGAGATAGGTCGCCTCGGGCACATGGAAACGCACGTCGGAAACTTCCGTGCGCAGCACTTCCGTCACGAGGTCACGCGCCTTGGTGAGATGCGCCATGACCGCATCGAGCCAGGGTTGCGACTCCATCCACGCCGCGACCGTCGCATCGACGCCGATGATGTTGCATCCTCCGAGGAGCCGGGCTGGAATCCGCTTGTGAAAGCGGGCGCGGAGCGCGTCGCTGCCGAAGGCGAGGACGGCGCAGCGCAGGCCCGGAATGTTGAAACTCTTGGTCGCCGAATTGAGCGTGACTGTACGCGCGGCAACGTCCGGCCCCAGCGAAGCGAATGGAATATGACGATGGCCGGCATAGACGAGGTCGGAATGGATCTCGTCGGAAACCACGATCAGGTCGTGCTCGATCACAAATCGGGCAATCGCCAGCAGTTCGTCGCGCCGAAACACCCGTCCCGTCGGATTCTGCGGATTGCACAGGACGAAAATCCGCGCGTCCTTGCAGGCGGCGGGTGCGAGTTCGCCGAAATCGAACACGTGGCGCGTGCCGTCGTCGCGCATGGGAAGAGAAATGAGCCGGCGTTCGGTCGTCGTGATCGCTTCACGGAATGGCGGGTAGTTCGGGGTCTGCAGGATGACGCCGTCGCCCGGATCGGAAAAAGCAAGGATCGGCGCAAAGGTGCCCTGGACGAGATCCGAGATCGGCACCACAAGGTCGGGTGACACATCCCAGCCGTAGTGCGTCTTCATGCGGGCGATGAAGGCCGCGGCGACGGCCGCGTCGACACGCTTGCCATCACGCTGCGGATAGCCGTAGTCGCCGTCACGCACGATGCGCTCGATTGCGGTCTGGATCGGGGCCGCGACCGCAAAATCCATCTCGGCGACGAAAGCCGGCAGCACATCCGCCTCATACTGGTTCCATTTGACGTTGCGCCGCGCCTGCAGGGCCGACCGGCTCAGCTCGAAATCGATTGTCTCGCCGCCTGTGATCAGTTTGCCGGTTGCTTGATTCATGTCCAAAAAGTCCGTGACGGCGATCTCGGGCGAGGAGGAGAGGGGCGACGATTGCCGCCGGCAAACTCGCGCGGGCGGGATTGGCGCACGACCAAAAGGTCATGCGCCATGCACAGATAGAACCGACCGAGCTCGTTTTTCAAGTCAACAGGGGGGTTGCCGACGCTGCCCGATGGCCAGATTGCGCATGCGGGTCATGTCCAAATCGCCCGTTGGGTGGCGATCCAGCGCCGCGGAGCCCGTTGATCCCTATACTTAAGTCGCCGGTATCATTGCCGGCATCCGGGGCTCAGATGAGGGCTGCTTTCTCATGCCGCACCTCGCCGGGCGTCAGCCCGTACTGACGGCGAAAGCGCCGATTGAAATAGGACAGATCGCCGAAGCCGACGTCGTAGGCGATGCTGCTGATCGCGAGTGTCTGGAGGTTGGGATCGCAGAGCAGCTGATGCGCGCGGGCCAGGCGCTGGCGGATCAGGAATTCGGAAAACGTGGTGCCGTCCGCTTCGAACAGGCGCTGCAGATAACGTGGCGTGACGTGCAGGCTCGCTGCCACCGACCCGATCGAGATATCGCGCCGCTCGCTATGCGAGATGATATGGGATTTTGCGAGCTTCAGTCGGGCGGCGCGCAGGCCGCGCGCCCGCCTCGCCGCGGTGAAATCGGGCGTATCGTCGATGGCAAGGACCAGCAGGTCGTTTAGATGTCGCAGGGACAGATTGAGCAGCGGCCGGTCGAGGCTGCCGGTCGAATGCATCAGCCAGCTCGCATAATGCGTCAGCAGCCTGAGCGCGCCCCGGTCCCGGCCGATCGGCCTCATCAGGGCCTCGTCGATGCTGAGGTCCGTCGTTTCGAATGCGCGCCGCGGCACGCGAAAGCTGAACGAATGTCCAAAACTCAAGCGGTCGAACGTGAATGGCTCGGCTCCGGAGAGGACGATGGCTTCGCCTTCGCGCAGCGTCAGGTCACGGCCGCCGGACTCGATGGCAACCGATCCGGTAGAGTTGACCGCCAGGACGACGTCGTCGTTGCCATCGGCAAGATGCTGTCTGCGGCGCGAGATCCTCACCGGAGACGATGCGCCATCCAGTAGCTGCAGGTCGGGCAGCGGGAGCCAGCGATTGTGGGCGCAGAACGGCGCATCCCGCGCCGGCTCGATATCGGCGCGCAGCATGATGCGGCCGTAATGTTCGCGCCACAATGCGACGCGATCCTGTTCCGGAATGTCGTCGGTCGCGAACTGGACGATGCGGCCGTCCAGATCGGTCACAAGCTGACCTGTGGAAGCAGATTTGCACGGATCGGTTCGATGCAGCGCGATCCGTTGGCGGTGATGCGGCCATCCGGCGCAGCCGTCGCATGGAGCATCCGGCTGGCGGGCGTAGGCGGACAGAGTTGTGGCGACGTGTTGGTCAAGCGGGACTCGCAAGGCTGATAAGTGGTGGCTTACGGGTAGCCTCGCTGCGGGAACAAGCCAACGAATTTGGCTTTGAGACGGGCTTGATTTTTCCTTGAGGCCGCATTCGCGCGCGATGACGGCTTTCGTCCTTCCTTGCCCGTCGATCGTCGGGACGCGCTCGTAAAGATGCCATGCGCCGCGCCCTTTGGCAGTGCGCAGGCGAGATGGCCGAGAATGCAAGCTGGCCGGATCCGGACATGTTCGGAGGACGCGTCCTTGCCGGCGGCTGCGACGGCTATGAGTGATGAGGAATTGCGTCTGTGGGTAAGGCGACGTGAGCCAGCGGTCGCGGCGCACCCGTGCTGGAAAACGGAAATAGGCTGCTCGGGGCATGTGCTGATTTTCGTAAAAAAAGTCTTGACGTCTTCACAAAATCAGAAGTATGGTCCGTGCGTCCCGCCCTCACAAGAGGGGCGCTTCGCGATCGTCACGAACGTTGAAGGCGGGATGCGATGGACGTGTCGGGTCGCAGCGCGGCTTTCCGCGCCGACGAACGATCTCGACACGGACGCGAAGGCGTGTGGTCCTGGCCTCCCGACGCTGAGGCCAAGTTCGCGAGATGATGATCTCGCGGGCGATGGGAGCAAGAAAGCCCGGTTCCCAGGGAGAGCGCGCTATAAGCGTTAAAACCATCGCGCAGGGAATGCCGGGTTGATCCGGCTGAACCTGTGGTTCCTGCCGCCTGCGTTTTTTGTTTGCAGGCGGGCCACGGGCGAGGCCGTCGCCCGGCATTCCCTGCGCCCTCTGACTTCAGAGGGTGACGTCGAGCCAGCAACCCGGGCGCGATCGCGCAGCGGGAACGCGAGCTGCCGGCTTCACGCGATTTGGAGATAGGCACGCCGCGGCGCCGCTTTCGCGCCGACCTGCAGTGGCCTTCGGGCTTTGTCGGCGGAATAAGCTGGCTGGGGAACCTGGATTCGAACCAAGACAAACAGAGTCAGAGTCTGTTGTGCTACCGTTACACCATTCCCCACCGAAGTGGCTGATTTTACAGCACTTTTTTCGGAAGTTTTCCAAGATCGCCAAGGAGTTTTCCAAATCAGGCGTCTGGCAGCGCTGATATAGCCGTCCAAACGTTCGGGGTCTAGTCCTCGTTCGAGACCAGCCGAAGCCGTTTTTGCCCTTGGGCCGCGACCTGCATCTGATCCTTGAAGCGCATGTAGTGCTCGACGTTTTGCCTGGACATGCCGATGTCGTTGGCGATCTGGTCGACCTCGTAGCCTTGCTCGGCGCGCCCCAGGATGCCGGTGCCGCGCAGGCCGTGGATGGTGGGGTGGTCAGCGTCGTCGGGCTCGATGTCCCAATCGTACTTCTTGACCTGGGCGGCAATCCATTCTTTCCAGCGGCGACATATCTCCCGGCCTTCCGGGGTGTCGGCAAGCCAGCGGCCCCAACGCGCGCGCAGGCCGTCAGCAGTGTATTGCGCCCCCTTCGGCGAATAAAGGTAGAGGTCTTCGCGGAAGCGATCGATCGGCTTCAGCCAGCGTGCATTCGTGAAGGTCACCGGCCTCTCGGCCCACCGGTCGATCTCGAGCGCGTCGGCGGCCGCGAGAGGAATGTGAAAGGACCTGCGGCGCTTTCTGGTCTTGAGCGGGCGGCACCAGAGGCCATTGCGGTCGCGGTGCTCGGGCCCCATCCTGATGAGATCGCTGCCGCGCTGGCACGTCATCACGCCGAGCCGCATCATGCGGACCAGATCGGGCCAAGCGTGCGTTCGGACATAGTCGATCACCCATGACGGCCACGGCACATGCCCGCGGTCTGGAATGTCGAAGTCTCTCACCTTGTCAAACGGGTTGAATTTGGCGAGGTCCAGCGGAATCGCCCAATCCCAGATGGTGCGGCCGACCGACAGCATCTGGTTTGCCATCACCGCGGTTTCTTTCATCGCGTCGCGTGCGGTCTGGACCGTGATCGGCGCCAGGTCGCGAACCGCCACCATGCCCCAAGTATCGTGCGCCTCGAAGCGGCGCATGTGCACTTCGTAATTAGATTGTGTGCCTCCGGAGAGCCGTTTGAATTCGTCGCTTGCGCGGTATCGGGTGATGAGATCGCCGATCGAGCCGGCCGGATAACTAGTAGGAGTCGAACTCCGGCGCCGCTCGACTTCGGCGAAAAAGCGTGCCGGGTGCTTGATCGCATCGGGCAATTTGATCCGCTTGCCCTCGCGGTCGGTGTTTCGTCCGGGATTCCAATAATAGTAGGTGTAGGCCTTTCCGCTTTTTTTGCGGATGGTTTTGGTCTCTACCCCTTCAGGCAAGGCCACGCCGGTTTCCCTTTTTCTGGCCAAATCTCAACGCTCCACGCATGGCCGCATCGGTGGTGTCCGATGCCGTCCGGCCGGAGAGTCTACGGTCTACGTCTTCCCAGCGCCAGCGGGGAGTGCCCGAAGGGAACGTGTCGCACGGTGGAGGCAGGCGGCCTTCCTTCACCCATTGATCCCAAGTGTCTGTCGAAACGAGCAATTCGGCCGCTCCGGTTTCCCGGTTGACATAGGCCGGCGTCCGATCGCCCCGAAGCAAGTTGTCCGTCTTGCGCAGTGTCATTCGCGTTTACCGGAGGGCGTTATCTTGTCACGGACGTGCAACCCGACGAGACACACGCAGTTGAGTTTTCGCTAATCGAGAAACTGTGCGACGTGTTGATTATCCTGATCATCATGCTCAGGTGAGGCGGAAGGGGAAACGGCGGCTATAAACTCATCGTACGATTGGGTGCCACGGCGAACGAAAAGGAAAGAAGCTGCCCGCGGTTTCGATTGTCGATTTATTTCCGTTTGGACCAACGCACGCAGCCGGCTGATGGATTGATATAAAAACAGCAATGTTCCCAATAGGATATCGCAGCGTGTGCGCCTGAGAGTTCTAAGATAATACCCGACAGCCGCACATCTCGTGGCGCGCGAGGGGAGGTCGCCGTCCGACTTGACGACGGGCTTCACCCACCCAGAGCTCTGGAGCGCATAGCAGCTGACTCTTAATCAGCGGGTCCCAGGTTCGAGCCCTGGTGCGCCCACCAAGCAAATCAATAGTTTAGCGATGTTCACCGTTTGAGAACGCCAAACTCAAACGGTTTTTCAAACGGTGTTTTCGCGAACCGTTCTAACGGGCTGCTCTCCACAATGTGATAGGCATCGGAGCACACGGGCTGCCGCCAACTCGTTTGCGATGAGCACTACGGATCGGCCCTCTCAAGGCTGAAACAGGGGTTCGATTCCCCTAGGGAGCGCCACGCAACTCTTCTCCCGTCATCCATTTCGCGGAAGCGTCAGATGACCCTTAGAGCCTCCAAGCGGAGGCAAAAAGTTGAAATTCTCAAATATTCCCGTCATTCCGCGCAGGGTCGACGGTAAGCTCGTCTCGAACTTTTCGGGCCGGAGCCATCAACTGAATTCAGAAGCGTACAACAAAACGTCCAACATTTCGTCCAACAGGGAGGCGGCTCATGCCTGACTTCCTCACCCGGCGAAATGGCACATGGCACTTTGTGCGTCGAGTCCCGATGGAGTTCGCCGAATTCGACAGACGCGGAATCGTCCGCCACTCGACGAAAGTCGGCATTTCGTCCGATCGCACTGGGAGGCGGGCGATCCGCGTCGCTGAAAAGTTTAATGAGGAGTTGGAGTCTTTTTGGTTGCAGTGCGCACAAGCTGCCGATCCGGCTGCGGCCAGTTATGATGAGGTTTGGCGGCGGGCGAGATCGCTGGGCTTTAACTATATCGAGAACAGCGAATTGGTATCCGCCTCAGCCCAAAAGCGTCTGGAACGAATTGAAGCCCTGCTATCGGTCGGGCTGGAGAACGACGCTACGGCGAGGGCGGCATTACTTGGTACCCAGCCGCAGCCTTTGATTTTGATCTCGAAGGTATTTGTCGAATACGAAGGGTTGATGGAAGACGTGACGGGGAAGCAATCGGCCAGCCGATTGCGGGTTTGGCGTAACAGCCGCATGCGTGTGGTTCGTGAGCTTGTCGAGGTCACGGGTGACAAGCCGGTTACAGAACTTACAGAAACCGATGGCCTCGATCATGTCGATTGGTGACACGAGCGTAAAGACCGGCGAGGTGCACGCTAGCAGCGCCAATAAGTCCATAGGCATGCTCAGCCGAATGTTGAAAGAGCTGAGCGTTCGTCGCCGCCTGAAAACCCCGCCGATCTTCGCAGGTCTGCGGCTTCGAGCCCCGGAGACAAGGACACGCAAAACTTACGATCGCGAATTCATCCAAACGCGGCTGCTCGCCAACCACGCGCTCGACGGCCTTATCCGTGCCGCGTCTGCAATCGTCCCTCATTCGAGACCGCTCTCGCAAGAAGATGCTCCTTTTTGAGAAAGTTGGCGGTTGATCAGTCTCTCCGCTTCGGTGGAAGCCACTTTTGGCGCCTCATCCGATTAGTGCCGTTACAATAGGTTTCGGGCGGGGGCCGGGCAGGACAGGGCGAACCACGTCACACTTACGACCTGGAAAAACAATTTGCAGTCGAATTCCGGTTGGAAGACGCGGGCCAACCCATTACTGTCCTGCGGGGGGACACGGAGGCCTAGACGATAGTCTGCGCGATTGCTGCCCTCAAGCCGGGGAATTCCAGGGAATGGCAAGCACGCAGAAAGATTGGAACGAACGTCGGAGCGGATGGCAGCAACAGGCGGAAGACCGCCGGAGTCCTTCGGACGTGGACTATGCGCGCATCGTCCACTCAGGATCGTTCCGACGGCTTCAGGGCAAAACCCAAATTCTGAACCTCGGCGACAGCGACTTCTATCGCACTCGTCTCACTCACTCACTCGAAGTCGCGCAAATCGCGGGCAGCATCGCCAGGCAATTCGACGGCATATACGCATCTCACCCAGCGCACCCGCATATTCCTCCGTTGAGCCTTATCCAGTCGGCGGGATTCAGTCACGATCTGGGCCATCCGCCCTTCGGGCACGGCGGGGAAGTCGCGTTGAATTACTGCATGCGGGACGCGGGAGGTTTCGAGGGTAAGCGATCTAGACAGCGATCCCTTCGGCCGCCTCAGCAACGTCAAGTGTTCCGACGCGCGTATCGCAGCCTCGTACCGTAACATCCAAGACGCGTCGCTGGTCATAACGTCGCCGCCATATTACGGAATGCGAACTTACGTGCAGGATCAGTGGCTCCGCATGTGGTTTTTGGGCGGTAGCGAAGACGTTGATTATTCGGTCGACGACCAGATTTGCCATTCAGGTCACGACGCATTCGTCACCGATTTAGGCAAGGTCTGGAACAATCTTTCTAAACACTGCCAGGACGGAGCCCACCTCTACGTGCGCTTCGGCACGCTTGCTTCCGCGAAGAGCGACGCGAAGGTTCTAATGCGTCGATCGATCGAAGAATCTGGCGAATGGAAGTTATTGTCCGTCCGTAGTGCCGATACAGCCCATGCCGGAAAACGGCAAGCCGACTATATGGGTCAGGACTCTACCGCTGCGGATGAGTTCGACTTTCATGCAATCTTGAATTAATGCCAGCGAAGTTCCGCAGTTCTCGTCGTCTTCCGTCACACTCTTCGGCTGGCCAAAGATGCGGACGGTTCCGGTAGTAGTTTTCCAAATCTCAAAAATTCGCTCGCGTGGAATGCCGTTCCCGAGCGGTTCGACGTAGTAGTTGTCGACCTTCCGCGGCGTCATCCGAGCGTGGGAATAGTGCTCGGCGGTGCCAAGCAGCGTTGCCGCGAAGCGTTGCGGCAGGCGCACAGACGCCGTGACGATTTCGCGGATGAAGATGATGTTCGGGCAAATCGCGTCGGATTTTTCCATAATTTCATCCGCAGGAAATATCCACGCTAGCGCGCGTTGAGCGCGGTTTGGAAGAGTTAATATTTCGAGCAAGTGCCGGCTAAAGGCGTTGCACAGTTCCTCATATTGCCGGAGCTCCCAAAAGCAGATTTGTGTCCTAACGGCTCCGAAGCCCTGCGCGGTAAAAAGCTTCTCGGACTCTTCCATCCAGCTTCCGAGCGTTTCAATGAACGATGAAAGCGCCGCCCATTCAGCAACCAGTTGGTCCTTGTTGATCGCGAATGCGGCCTCTCCAAACGCTTTGAACGAGACGGGCTCACCGCCTTCCACCGGGAATTTCTTCGCATAAGGCGCGAACAAAATTCCTCGAACCGCGACGCCCGTCAGAAAGCCGGAGCCGGCGTCGAAGTTGACGACGATGGCGTACTCGGCGTGGCGACCTCGGGCGAGTCCCGCCACCTTGGCTTTTTGGTCCACCGTTACGGCGTTCTTCGCAATGGCGCTGGCCCGTGCTCCAATTTGAATACGGTCCTTTTTGAGGAAGGCATGCTGCCGAAGCACGTCGGCCGAAGCGTCGATGTCCACCACCTTCGCAACTGTCGGGTGTCCGCCACTTTGGAGAACGCGACTTGCCCCACGGCTCAGCGAAGGCATTTTTGAAAGGTGGTCGGTCGTCTCTGCGTTATGGAAACAATAGTGGGTAGGATTGGCCGCAAAAACCTTCTTGTCTTCGACCGAGAGCCAATTGGTGTTACCCAACCAATCACATGAGCCGCATCGCGGGTTGACATGATAGTCAACCGCGGCCCAGCCCTTCGCGTCCCCAACACCGAGCACGCGCGGAAGATCTTCGACAAAAAACTTCCGGACATTCGGCATGTAAATTAGGTAGGTGATCAGACCTTCTTCGAGGTCCTTCCGCAGCGCATCAAGGCGTTTGTCATGATCCTGTCCGTCCTTGGTGGCCTTCATTTTCGTAAACTGAGGCATCTCTACGTGGCGCCACAGGTAGACGCGGTCCGATACGAAGAAGAGTTTTGCTAGATCAGCACATTCGGTCGAAAGCCAGTTGGAAAGGAAGATTGCATAGAGACATACTTCCGCTGAATAACTGGCGTTTGCCTCCGTGACATTCTTCAGGTCGATTACACAAAGCGCCATCCGTGTATCGCCGTCCTGCAGGCGACGGCGTTCGCCGGATGGCAATATTTCGTATTCGTTAGCGCGTCTTTGATCGGCGAAAATGATGTCCGGTCGGAGCCCTTTGAAGGCTGGAATAATAGCGGCGTGCTGGGGTGGCACACCGATGTTCGTGAAGAAGGCGTCTCTGAATTGTTGGGGCTCGAAGGCCGGTTGAAGGATGAGTGTCGGCTTTTTCACCGCCGCCAAAGCCGCCTTGAGCGGGACCGGCTTTTTTCCGCTGTCGGCGTGCGTTACGTGGTTGGGAAGTGCCGTAGCAAGGATGTCGTACTGCTCGTTTTCGAACGCTACGCCCGACGCAGTGATGAATTGTACGCCCGGCCTCGATTTCAACGGGATCGGTATGCCTGCTGCGGCGAGTGCCTTCGTGTCATCTGAAAAGAGTGAGAGATAAAGCTCCCGATCGCATTGAGTGCGCAGGAACATTGAAAACGTGCTTTTTGAAACGAGGCGGGCGGGCAAATTCTGGGACGCCATTAAACAAAATCCTTGGGAAGGGTAGATTACGGAAAATCGACGAATCTCACCCAGGACAATATAAGCCCAACCTGCAATTGTTGGGAAAATCTAGCGCAACTGACTGAGAATTCTTGGGAAATTTCGGCTTCGCGCCCCCAATTTTGCACCGCAAACCAGCCTATGGTGGGTGAAGATCACCACAAATCCAGCTTTAGCTTTTGTGTGCGGGTATGGAGCTAGGATGCGACCTGACGGCAGCGCATTCTTGTTTCAACCGTTCGCCTTCTCAGAGAACACCAAGCACCGAGCCAACAGCGCTTAGAACTGCTGCGATGCCCGTCAAGACAGCTGCTTTGCTGTTGAGCTGCGATGACTCATAAAACGCGACCTGGGCGCTCATGATGTGTAACTGCGGCACATCAGAGATTGACGCGGTTGGCTCGTGGATCGGGACGCGACTGGCCTTCCACCAATAAACGGCGGCTCCAATGGCAGTCCCCAGGCCCGCTAAGGCAAAGATGACGGCTAACCAATGACTGACGCTCATGCCGTTTCCTCAGGCGATTCTTAGGCGCTACTATAGTGCGAATTGGGGATGAAGCGCACGCTCACGCGTTCCATTTGGACGTAAAGCGGCCCTCGGGAGGGGCGATATGGATCTGGACGGGCTGATTGAGAATTGCGCGCCGCCTCCGAACAGGCGGGGCAAGCATGAAGGGGAACACGAGCAAAAGTTCCATGAGGGCGCCGTGATGGTGGCCTATGCGATGCATTTGCTTCGCACCGCCAGCACTGCTGCGGTCTCGATCCATCCGGACGGCATGCACGGCAGGAATTTCGACTTCGTCGTATGGCTTAAAGCGCAAGGCTTTGAGCTGGAGACGCGTACAGGCACGACTGCT
>NZ_JAFATE010000677.1 GCF_019244115.1 Bradyrhizobium sp. | reverse complement strand
GCGTTTTTCGCGCTCAAGCGGGAAGCGGCGCCCGGCGTGGACGGGCTGACCTGGCAGGACTACGAGGCCGACCTCGATCGCCGGATCGAGGATTTGCACGCACGGGTCCAGCGGGGAGCGTATCGCGCCCTGCCGTCCCGGCGACGGTACATTCCGAAGCCGGATGGGCGGTAGGGCCCGCTCGCGGTCGCGGCCCTTGAGGACAAGGTCGTCCAAAGGGCCACGGTTGCGGTGCTGAACGCGATCTACGAGGAAGACTTTCTCGGGTTCTCGTACGGATTTCGACCCCAGCGCGGCCCGCACGATGCGTTGGACGCCCTGGCCGTCGGGATCAGCGGGACGAAGGTGAACTTCATTCTCGACGCCGATATCCGATCGTTTTTCGAGGACGTCAGTTGATACCCCTTTCCAGAATCCGGCGGAGAGGGATTTAGTCGAGATCGAGGTCACTGACCCCAGGCACCCGCTCTTCGGCCGGCGCTTTGCGGTGGTGTCGGTGAGCAGGCCGCACTCGACCAGTGATGGCCACGCCCTCGTCGCCCACCAGGGCCGCGTGCTGCTGAAACTGCCGCTTGGCGCGACGAGCCTCGTCCCGCGGCTGTCTGATGGAGCGCCGAGCAAGCTCTCCGCCGAAGCCGTGGCGGAGCTGATCGCCCTGGCCGAGGACAACGAGGTAATGGCATGCTCGTCCGGCCCGAACGTGTCTGGCAACGCACCTCCGAGGCGCTGCGGCGCGAGATCGCCGAGGATGTCGCAGCCCTCCTCGCGGAGGTGATCCATGAAATCGGAACTGATCGACGACCGCCACCTCGCCCGGCGCGCGGTCATCTACATCCGCCAGTCTACGCCGCACCAGGTGCTGACCAACCAGGAGAGCTTGCGCCTACAGTATGACCTGCGCCGGCGCGCGCTGGACCTGGGCTGGCGCGAAGAGGATGTCGAGGTGATCGACAGCGACCTCGGTCTGAGCGGAGCGGCGGCGACGCACCGGGAGGGCTTCAAGGACCTGATCGCGCGGGTGACGCTGGGCCAGGTAGGCATCGTGCTCTCCTCCGAGGTGACCCGCCTCAGCCGCAACTGCACGGACTGGTATCCGCTGCTCGACCTGTGCGGCTACCGGCAGTGCCTCATCGGCGACCGCGAGGGCGTCTACGATCCGGGCTCGGCGAATGGGCGGCTGCTCCTGGGCTTGAAGGGCACGATCTCCGAGATGGAGCTGCGTACTATCCGTACCCGCTTGACTGCCGGCCTGCTGAATAAGGCTGAGCGCGGCGAGCTCGGGCTCGTGTTGCCGGTCGGCCTGGTCCGCGACGCGGCCGGCATCGTGGTCAAGGACCCTGATTGCGAGGTGCAGTCCCGCCTCGAGCTGATCTTTGTGACCTTCCTGCGGGTCCGCTCGGCAAACAAGGTGCTGCGCAGTCTCAACGAGAGCGGCCTGACCCTGCCGCGCCGAGACCGTCTCGGCCGGACAGTCTGGCGTGCCCCGACCATCGCATCGGTCCTGAGCGTGCTCAAGAACCCTGCGTATGCCGGGACCTTCGTCTACGGCCGCACGCGCTCAATCCGCGATGCTGCCACGGCGCCGCCCAGGCCAAAGAAGCTTCCCCGCGAGCAGTGGAGGATCGTCGTGAGGGACAAATACCCCGCCTACGTCAGCTGGGAGACGTTCGAGAAGATCCAGGCCATGCTGCGCGACAACCACGCCGAGTACGACCGCAACAAGACGCGCGGCGTTCCACGGGATGGTGAGGCTTTGCTGCATGGAATCGTCTATTGCGGCGCGTGCGGCCACAAGATGGTCGTGCAATACAAGGGCGGCACGCGCTATCTCTGCAACTACCTTCGCCAGCAGCATGGCACGCCCGTATGCCAGTGTATTCCCGCTGGCTCAATCGATGCGGCGGCGGTCGCTGCGTTCTTCAAAGCACTCGCGCCGGCCGAGCTCGACGCCTACGCACGGGCGGTGGCAACCCGGCGCGAGGTGGATGACGCGATGCTGCGGGCCCAGGTGCAGCAGGTCGAGCGACTGCGCTACCGGGCGGCACTGGCCGAGCGCCAATACGACCAGGTCGACCCGGACAATCGCCTGGTCGCGGCCGAGCTGGAACGGCGCTGGGAGGAGGCGCTACGCGACGTGCGGCAGGCTGAAGCGGCTCTGGCCACGGCGCGAGCGGAAGTTGGTGAGGTTCCGGTCACGGTTGATGACGCGCTCCGGGCGGCGTTCACCGACGCCGGCCGGCGGCTGCCCGAGCTATGGCACGGCTCGACCCTAACGCGAGCACGCAAGAAGGCGCTGCTGCGCTGCCTGATTGACAAGGTCGTCATCCACCGCAGCGCGCCGGACACGATCCGCATGCGCCTTGTCTGGCGTGGTGGCGATGCCAGTGCGCTCAACGTGCCCGTGCCGGTCGGCTCGCTCGCCGCGCTGTCGCGGCACGAGGAGCTGGAGGCACGCATCCTCGAACTCGCTCGCGCCGGCCACAGCGACGAGGCGATCGCTGCAGAGCTGACTGCCGCCGGGTACCGCTCGCCGATGTGCATGCGGGTGCTGCCGAGCACGGTGCGGATCATTCGCCTGCGGCACGGCATCCTGTTGAAGCGAAGCCAGTCGCATCCGCGTCGGCTCCCTGGGCGTCTCACGATCCCGCAGCTCGCGGCCCAACTCGGGGTGAGCGCGCATTGGATCTACGACCGCGTCCACAACGGCACTATCGCGATTACGCGTGATGAGCGCACCGGTCTCTATCTGTTTCCCGACGCGCCCGGCACCCTGGATGGACTTCAGAAGCTCAGGGCTGGAGAGCTGGATCGGATTGCGTTCGACACCGAAATGGGCTCTTGAGGAGGGCAGCAAGATGCATGATCGTTCGATCGAGTCAATCACGACGGCTTGATGGCGCGGGTTGCCGCGCGAGTGTCGGATAAACGGGTGCTCAAACTCATCCGGGCCTTTCTCAAGGCTGGGGTGATGGAGGATGGCTTGGTCAGTCCGGTGGAGGAGGGCGCCCCGCAA
>NZ_JAFATE010000633.1 GCF_019244115.1 Bradyrhizobium sp. | reverse complement strand
GCCGTGCTCGATGGCGCTTCGCGCACGGAGGCCGCCAAAGTCGGCGGAATGGACCGGCAGACGCTTCGCGACTGGGTGATCCGGTTCAACGAGCAAGGACCTGATGGTCTGATCAATGTCCCCGCGCCGGGTGCGCCGGCCAAACTCAACAAGGCGCATCGGGACCTACCGGGTTTCCAGAGGGCGCAAACGATGAATACTCGACCTATTTGCTGCACCTGGTGTGAATTGGCTGGAAATCGAGGCGGCCTCTCAGTTTATGGCGCGGGAGCGGGCGGAAGAGATTGCCCGCAAGAAGCACTACTATCCATGGATGTATCGTACGGTGCTAGCGGACTGGCGTAGTCTCGAAGAGCTGTTCCGAGCGCTCAACAGGTCCGAACCTAGCCCATACCGAAAGCCTGCGCTCGTCTTAGATGTCGCCCGTCGCGGATAGACCGACTGGCGTGCGGCCAGATGAACGCGAATCACCCTGAGCAGACTTCACGCTTGCTCATTAGACGTGATTCTTGGCCACGGGCATCCGTTCGCTGGCGCGCTCGAGCGGGACTCCGCTGCACCAGCAATACTTAAGAGGTCAGCGTGTGAACGACTTCACAGATTGACGACCGGACGCGCGTTATGCTGGTGGCATAAGCGATCTTGAAATACCAAGCCTATGATGAGGAGCACGTGTCATGCCGAGCTTCAGCGCCCCACTTGAGGTAACCGATCAAAATGGCACGACTGGCACGATCATCGGGCCCCAAGGCGTCGTCGGAAGCAATCAGCGGGCATCATCGAAGCAGATTCGTTGCTCCTCTACGGTCCGCCTGGCCTCAATGGCGGACCACAGCGGCTGAGCTTGGTCGCCGAACCCGGCGTCGTGTTTGTGACGGGCGATGATCAAACTCGGATTCGCATGGACGCCACGGGTCTCATCGCCATCAATGACGCCAACGCAAACAACAGGTTTTCGGTGGACGCAACGGGCAACCTGATCGTTTCGGACTCCAACGGCACGCCCACGATCCTGCTGAACCCGCAGGCCGGTACGATTACCATTCTCGGGGTCACCTTTCAGGCGCAGGCTACGGTCACCCTGGATCCCGGCCAGGGGGTCACGCTGGCGGATGCGCTCGGCAACACCGCGACCTACCAAGCCAGTGGTTGGACGGTCAACGGCACCGCCGGATGCGCAATCAACGGCGGCGATCTCAATGTCAACGGCAACGCCTTCGTGACAAACAACATGACGGTTCAAGGTGATGTCTTTTTACCCGGTGCCGACTGCGCCGAGCAATTCGAAGTGGCTGGCGCGACAAGCCTGGAGCCTGGCATGGTGGTAGTCATCGATGATTCGGGGATGCTCCGGGAAAGCGACCAGCCCTATGACAGGAGAGTTGCGGGAGTGATCTCGGGCGCTGGGACTTGCCCGCCAGGCATCGTCCTCAATCGGCACGGCCCCGACGACGGCAAGCGTGCGTCCGTCGCCCTTATCGGAAGAGTCTTTTGCAAGGTTGATGCGACAATGTCAGGCATCGCGGTTGGCGACCTTCTGACGACGTCGCCGGTGCCGGGCCATGCGATGTGCGCCTCGGATTCTCGCCTAGCCTTCGGCGCGGTGCTCGGCAAGGCTTTGCAACCTCTTGCCGACGGTCGCGGCCTTATTCCGATCCTCGTGGCGCTTCAGTGATCAAGCATCGCCCAGTCTAGAGGAGGCCGCCGATGAAGCGAGCGCCGCCGTCCCGCGTAACAGAAGGACCGACTCTCCGGCACATCACACTCACCGGCCCGTCTGGCCGAGCCGCAGCATTGCCGGCGCGGATGCGCGCGTCCGGACGGGTCGCGCCCATCTTCGGCGAGCGAGCCATGTCTGCCGGCGGCGGAGACATCTTGACGCCGCCTAACGTCGCTGGCCCGGTAACGGTCAGCAATGGCGGCGGCCCCATCGCTGCGGGCTCGCCTGTGCAATTGATCTTTTGGGGCGACGCCTGGAGCGACCCCACGACGAACCCCTCTGCGGCCCAGCTCACCCAGGACGTCCATTCGATGCTCCTCGGGCCTTGGCGGGCCGGGCTACGCCAGTATGGGCTTCTGAACCCAATCCACCTTGACGGCTCTCTCACCGTCGGCACTTGGCAGCCTCCGGCCACGTTCCAGCAGGGTGACATCGAGTCCTTGGTCCTGACGCTGATCGAAGGCGGGGTCTACGTTTCCGGCGAGCTCAATCTCTATGTCGTCATGATGCCGCCAAACACCAATTTCGGACCAGGCGGTATCAATGGCGAGCATTGGCGGTTCATTCTTGGGCCCGTATGGCTTGCCTTCGTCCTGTTCGGCAGTCGAGCTTTCATGACCACGACGTTCAGTCACGAACTGGCCGAGATGCTGACGGATCCTGACGGCAGCACCTGGCAGGTCAACCCGCGCAATCCAATCAATTGGAATGAGATCGGCGATATCTGTCAAAGCAGCACCGCCACGCTATCCGGCGTGACCCTGCAGGCCTATTGGTCGCAGCAGGACAATGCCTGTCTCATTCCCCAGGCTCCGTCCTTGCGCAAGACCCTCTCGTTGGCTCAGATCACGCTCGGAGGCCAAGGGCTTCGATCTATCCAAGGCCCGATGCCCAGCCTGAATGCTTTCGTCGATCAGCTTTACGGCAGTACGCTGTAATCCGCGTAGAGCTGTCGCCACCCACGCGAGTGGTCCGCAATCAGAAACCGGAAACCGGAGACTGACCATCAGCGCGACGAGAATGGGCGCAGTCGCGCTCGCTTTAGCGTTAGCCAGAGAGCAGTCCGTCAGCTGCCGTCCTGGGTAAGAGGCCCAACTCGCTATAGAATGGTCATTTCATCATCAGTTCTTTCAAACGGCCGGGGCCCGCATCGATTAGGTCGACTGACTCCAAGCCCGGGCCAGACCGACCGCGGATCGCGGAGCGGCTCAATGTCCCGATGGAGCAAGCGGTCCTTTATTTCGGTAACGATGGCTTGCGAATGCCGACCGGCGGCTGCTCGGCGTCATGAGCGGGGGCGTGTATGGGCGCAACTACGATTTCCGGCCACGGGGGTATGAGGCGCGGTTCGCCCTCGTGCAGGCACGTGACAGCTACGCCAGCATCGGCGGCAGTCACCAGTTGACCGGGCGTCTGGACGGCATGAACCAGCACGGGCTCACCATCGGCTTGCATTTGGTAAAGGTGCGGCCGAGATTCCCTCTCACCAGTACGTTGCTGGTCAGGCGGGTGCTAGACAGTTGCGCGACCACCGCGGAAGCAATCGATCTTCTGCGTCGTTTGCCTCACGCCATGAAGTACAACTATTCGCTGCTCGACGCCGGCGGGGTGGCTGCGGTGGTCGAAGCAGGTGCTGGCGCCGTGGTGGTTCGCCGTGGCGATTGGCTCGCCTGCACCAATCATTTCCAGTCGTCGCAACTGAAGGGTTTGAACCACCGGGTTGCGCACTCGATTGGCCGGCTGCCGCCACTGGAAAGCTGGGCCGCGCGACAGCTCAGTGCCGAACAGACATTCAAGGCGTTGAACTTTTCTGCGTCTCCGGCCTTCCACAACTATGGCAACGCCCAAACGTTGCATACCATGGTCACCGAGCCGCCCAAGCGACGGCTCCTGATTGGCATCGGGGCGATGCTGCGGCGCTCGACGAAGACATGCTGGACGTTGATTTCATGCTGTGGGTCGCCGGTGAAGATTTGCCGGTAAAGCAGCTCAAGGGGCAACTGAACCCAGGTATACCATTCCGGCGGACGACAGCGAGGCGGTAGCGGAGCAAAGTGCGCAA